>JALRJN010000090.1 GCA_023261185.1 Porticoccus sp. | reverse complement strand
TAGTAAAGCGAGATTGTAACAGAGCCGAACCCGGTTATTAACCATCGTCCGGAAAAATTAACTTAGCACTCGAGCATGTGCTGGCGGTGACGTTCTACCACTTCGAGGAAGGCATTGCGCCAATCGGATAACCGCTCTGCCGTGAGTTCCTGGTCATCCTGATCACTGCTGACCTGAACCACCGCTATCGGAGAATGCTGGCTGACCTGCTCTGACTGCACCCGCATCACCTGGTGGCAGGCTGACAATAGACCTCTCAGCCAACTGCCGGGCTGCTGTTCCAGATTAGCCAATTCGCTGGCCTCAGCCGGATGTTTACCCATGGATTGCAGGGCACTGATCAACGTGTCCACGTCCTGTATCTGTTCCAGCTCCCGGCATTTATAGTTGGCGGCCACTTCCCTGAGATAGAACCGGTAGGAAATTTCCAGCTGGAGCAGTACTGACTGGGCCAGTGCCAGGACCTGCAGGCGATTTGTACTCTTCCCCTCACACTCAGCCAGTTGCTCCAGCAATAACGCGCTGAAACAAACGTGCTGGTTCACCACAGACAGGTACGGGTTCACGGCGTGTCTTTATTTCTTGCCTTTGCGGCCATCTGTTTCCTGCCAGCGGCCCTTTTCATAAAAGGCCTTCCAGCCGGTGGGCTTACCCTCCACCTCCGACTGTACGTACTGCTCTGCCGTTTTGCGACTGTAGCGAACCACTGTGGGCAGACCATCGGGATCTTCTGTCGGGGCACTGAACAGGAAACTGTATTTGGGATCGATTTCATCACGATGTGGCAACAGCTCCGATACCAGAGGCGCACGGGTCTCGCGATGACGGGGAAACTTGCTTGCAGCGAGAAACAGGCCGCTGGCCCCATCGCGGAGAATGTAATGATCGTCGACCTTTTCACAGGCCAGCTCAGGCATTGGCACCGGGTCCATTTTTGGCGGCGCGGGCTGACCATTTTTCAGCAGCTTGCGAGTGTTACTACAGCTCTCATTGGTACAGCCAAAGTACTTGCCAAAGCGGCCGGACTTCAACTGCATGTCGCTGCCACACTTATCGCATTCAATGAGCGGGCCATCATAGCCCTTTAGCTTGAAAGACCCGAGTTCTACCTCGTAACCCTCACAATCCGGGTTGTTACCGCAGACATGCAACTTGCGGCCTTCGTCAATCAGGTAGCTGTCCATCGCCGTGTTGCAGAGTTTGCAACGTCGGCGCTCCATCAACTGGCGGCTTTCAGCTTCCTCATCCTCATCGGCATTGACGGCCTCGTCCCCTGGCGTCAGATTCAGTGTGCCCTTGCAGCGCTCCTTGGGTGGCAGGCTGTAGCCGGAACAGCCCAGGAACACGCCTGTGGTACCCGTGCGAATCATCATGGGCCGTCCGCACTGTGGACAGGGGATGTCCGTATGGGAAGGCTGATTGGGACGCATACCGTCATCGGAGGCGTCAGCCTTGGCCAGCTTCTTGGTAAAGTCACGATAGAAGCGGTTCAGTACCTCTTTCCACTCCAGTTCACCCTGGGCAATCTCATCCAGGTATTCTTCCATGGAAGCGGTAAAACCGTAGTCCATCAGATCGGTGAAATTTTCATTCAGGCGATCAGTAACAATGTCGCCAATTTTTTCCGCATAAAAACGGCGGTTTTCCACCCGCACGTAGCCACGATCCTGGATGGTGGAGATGATGGAGGCATAGGTAGATGGACGACCAATTCCCTTCTTCTCCAACTCCTTAACCAGGGAGGCTTCGGAATAACGGGCGGGCGGTTTCGTAAAGTGTTGCAGGGGAATCAGCTTGTTGAGGCTCATGGCCTCGCCCACGGCCATTTCCGGCAGCTCAATATCGTCCCCTTTCTGGGCCATCGCCGGCTGGACCTTGAGATAACCATCAAAGCGGGTTACACGCCCTTTAGCACGCAGCTCATAGTCTGCGGCTTTGACAGTCACCGTGGTGCTAGTGAATTGGGCAGGGGTCATCTGACAGGCCACGAACTGTTGCCAGATCAGGCGGTAAAGTTTTTTAGCATCCTCTTCCATGCCGGCAAGATCACCGGGGAGGATATCGATATTGGAGGGCCGGATGGCCTCGTGAGCTTCCTGTGCCCCGGACTTACTGCTATAGACATTGGGCTTTTCCGGTAAGTAACGGTCACCGTAGCGTTTACCGATAAATTCGCGGCAGGTGTCCACCGCATCAGCACTGAGGTTGGTTGAATCCGTTCTCATATAGGTGATGTAACCAGCCTCGTAGAGACGCTGAGCCAACATCATGGTTTTCTTCACCCCGTAACCCAGTCGAGTGCTGCAAGCTTGCTGTAATGTCGAAGTAATAAAGGGGGCGGAAGGTTTACTGCTGGTGGGCTTGTCTTCCCGGCCGCTGACAACATACGCGGCATTGTTAAGAGCAGCCAGTGCGGCATCGGTCTGTTCTTTGTTAACGGGTCGGAAGTTGTCACTGCCCTGCTTCTTGACTTCAAATCGAACCTGATCTTCTGCCGCTGTCTCCAGGTCCGCGTGCAGCGTCCAGTACTCTTCGGGTTCAAAGGCACGTATTTCGCGCTCACGCTCTACAATCAGCTTGACCGCCACCGACTGAACCCGTCCAGCAGACAGGCCACGGGCTACCTTGCTCCACAACAGGGGGGATACCATGAACCCGACCACTCGGTCGAGAAACCTGCGTGCCTGTTGGGCACTGACGCGGTTGGTGTCGAGACGTCCCGGGTGTTCAAACGCTTCCTTAATTGCTTTCTTGGTAATCTCGTTAAACACCACCCGCTGATAGCTTTCAGGGTCGCCGCCAATGGCCTCCATCAGGTGCCAGGCAATGGCCTCCCCTTCTCTATCAAGATCCGTTGCGAGATAAATATGATCGGCAGTTTTAGCGAGTTTTTTGAGTTCCGCGACAACTTTTTCCTTGCCGGGCAGAATTTCATAGCGGGCTTTCCAGTCGTTTTCCGGATCAATACCCATCCGCGACACCAGTTGCTCCTTGGCCTTGCGGGCACGATGAGCTTCTTTCTCCTCGGGAGACATTTTCCGGGTTGCGGCAGCTGCTTTGGCGCGCTCTTTCGGGTCCACTGTTTTACCGCTTCCACCAGTCGGCAGGTCGCGGATATGTCCAACGCTGGACTTCACGATAAAGTCGTTGCCAAGATACTTGTTGATCGTTTTGGCCTTGGCAGGGGACTCTACGATAACGAGTGATTTACCCATGAATCTATTAAAAACTCAGTGAATTTGAATGAGTGTACCTGCCAGCTTTAGGGCAAGGACAGCTTTGTAAGGGGGCGAATATACATGCGCGGACAGTAGGTCGGTCAAGGAAATTCTTCAATTTCTTACTTTTGACTTCCCTTGGAACCGGCACGAATGGCGCTCATTAATACCGATAATTGCTCAGCCATGACAGCCACATCCGACTCCTTTCCGCGCTCCTGCCAATAGATGGAAAGACCGGCAGCACTGGCCTCCAGCCCCTTCACTGAAGCCGGCATATTGCGGATCACGTCACCGATCGGCACGTCGAGAACAGGGTTCGCCTCACGGCCCAACCATTGCCAGTTAGCCCAGGGAGATGGGTCGCCCCGCCTTGTCTCCGACACCAGCAGCCACTTTTCCATTCGAGGCAAAGGTGTCTGCGGTGTTTTACCGCGCCATGGCAAGGTGTAACTGACATACTCAAGATGTCCTTCACCCTCTCGGGCATCGGGAGGGTTCACCAATCTGATATGAAATCCCTCGCGAGCTGCTGTCTGACGCATGGTAGAAACCAGTTTTTGCCGGGGCGTCTGTCGCAACCACAGCATGGGGGATACAATGATGGCCATGACGAGCGCTATTAACAAATAGGTCATTGTCTGCTACAACTTTTATATCTTTAATGATGATGTGGCAATTGGAGTCGCCTTATGTCCGCCTACAAACACGTCCTGGTCGGCCTGGATCTGCAGCCAGAATCACAGCAAGTCGTTGATCGCGTCAAGTCCCTGTTCTCAGGCAGCGATAGTCGGCTGTCTCTTATTCATGTTCAGGAGCCCCTGTCTTTCGCCTACGGCGGCGATATTCCGATGGATCTCACTGAAGTTCAAAACCAGCTTGAAGAACAGGCCAAGGAACGACTTGCCGCTCTGGGTCTGGAGTTGGGTATCCCCAGAGAGCGTCAACATGTCATTATCGGTCAGCCCTCCCATGAGATGCACCACTTTGCCGAAGAAAATAATGTCGACCTGATTGTGGTTGGCAGTCACGGCCGCCACGGCCTCAGTTTGATTCTCGGCTCAACGGCCACGGGGGTTCTGCACGGTTCGCAATGTGATGTCCTGGCGGTCAGGGTCTGAAAGCTGGCATGGGATGGACCCTGTTCAAGCTTCGCTGATCTGATCTAACATACGCAAACACGACCCTTCCCTCACATTTAAACGGACTCCCAGAATCCCATGGATTGTCACACGGGTAAAAATGCTTTATTCCTTTCTATCACTCTTTTATTTTGCCTTGTTAGCCATATTAGTGTCGCGAAAACACTTTCCCTGGACGAACAGCGCGCGCTCTATCGAGCGGGCAAGATCGCCATCGCCAAGCACGATGAGAGTGAAACCCGCAGGATAATCGCCAATATCGGAGATTATCCGCTGGCACCCTACCTGGAATATCTGTGGTTAAGTGATCGCCTGCGTCAGGCCCGGAACAGCGAGGTCGATGATTTTCTCACCCGGCATAAAGACAGCTCCCTGGCCCGACGCCTACGCTACCGCTGGCTGGAAACCTTGCGTTCTGGAAACAGGCCGGAAGCGTTTCTTAAATACTACCAGCCGGAATCTGCGACTACAGCGCAACAATGTTATTACCAACTAACACGCATTCGCGGAAATGGCGGAGATAACGCCATAACCGATGCCATACAGTTGTGGAATGTCGGCAAGTCCCAGCCAAAAGGCTGTGACCGGCTATTCGAATTATTGATCAAAAACAATCAGATAACTGAGGAAATAGCCTGGCAGCGCTACACTGCTGCCGTGCTTAACCACCAGTACCAGCTCGCCCGCTACCTGCAGCGATTCTTTATCTCCGACAAGTTTCAACAGCTGGCCCGCAATTTTTACCAGGTCGATAGAGACCCCAAAACCATTGGCAACTACCAACTATTTCAGCACCAGGGAAAATTCCTTGAGAATGAAGAAATACACGCCATCGTTATCCATGGTCTCACACACTTGGCACGCCAAGATGCCGTCATCGCCCTGAAACATTGGAATCGTTACCAACAGATCCATACATTTACCGATGAGCAAAAAACCGAGGTCATTTCTGATCTGGTGAAGGGTCTGTATTCACAGGAACACGAAAAGGTGGCCGACGGTTACCTGCTGGAAAACCTCAGTCTTGTAGAACCGGAATTACTTGAATGGCGCGCCAGAAAAGCCATGCGTGAATCCAACTGGGATCAACTCCACGAGTGGATTACCCGAATGCCGGAATCTCTCAAGGAAGAAGATCGCTGGCTTTACTGGCGAGCCCGCAGTAGTGAACTCGCTCAGGGCAGCATCCTTTCAACAGACAATGATTCTGCCTATCAGGTGCTGTCCCGCGGTCGCAGTTTCTACGGTTTCATGGCCAGTGAGTGGCTCGGCATCGATTACGAGATGGCTTTTCGTCAATCCCCGGTAACCACTGAAGACATGGAGAGACTGAGCAAGCTTCCCGGTTTGCAGAGAACCAGAGAATTGATCTTCCACGAGGACTACATTTCTGCGCGCCGTGAGTGGTATCACACCAGCCGCAACTTCAACCAACAGCAATGGATTACCGCCGCACATATTGCCAGCCAGTGGCAGTGGCACAATAGCGCCATCACCAGCCTCATCAACGCCGGATTCTGGGACGATATCAACCTGCGTTTTCCTCTAGCCTTCAGAGACGTCTTCTACAACCATGCCAAGGCCACGAACGTCCCGGTTCACCTGTTATTTGCCGTTGCCCGACAGGAAAGCGCACTGGCTCAAGACGCCCAGTCACCTGCTGGCGCCAGGGGACTGATGCAGCTAATGCCCGCCACGGCCAAACAGACTGCCCGCAAAAACAGTATTCGTTACCGTGGCACCCGTGATCTTCTTGAACCCGAAATCAACATTACCCTGGGCAGTCGCTATTACCGCGAAATGCTCGACCGCTTTGACAACAATCGCATTCTCGCCACTGCCGCCTACAACGCCGGCCCACATCGAGTAACTCGCTGGCTGGAGGACACCCAGGGCAAGCTGCCCTTTGACGCCTGGATTGAAACCATTCCCTTCCGGGAAACACGTAATTACGTGCAGAACGTACTGGCCTTTTCCATGGTCTACGCACACCACCTGGATAGCGATGATCGGATTCTCTCTGAGCAGGAAAAACAACGTCAGTTATGACAGAGCTTCTGGTCAGTACAGACCCGCTGGTCGATATTGGGGTCAATCTTAGCAACAGTGCCTTCAGCGATCAGTTGCCGGAGATTCTTCGGCGTGCACAACAGGCCAACGTCCGCCAGCTGGTAATCACCGGCACTTCTGTTCATGAAAGTGAGCAGGCCGCAGCCATTTGTGAAGACTTTACCCAGGACTTCCCAGGCATGCTGTATAGCACCTGTGGGGTTCACCCCCACGATGCCAAGACATTTGTCGCCGGAACCACCACATCCCAGCTCAGAAGCATCGCTCAGGCGCCGCACGTGGTTGCTATTGGCGAAACCGGCCTAGACTTCAACCGCAACTTCTCTTCCCCCAAAGACCAGGAGAAAGCCTTTGAGGCCCAGCTAGAACTGGCCGCCGAATTATCACTTCCCCTGTTCATGCACGAGAGAGATGCTCATCAGCGGCAATTTGAAATCCTCAAACAATACCGGGATCACATCACTGACGGGGTCATTCACTGCTTTACCGGGGACAAAACGGCACTTTTCAACTACCTCGACCTGGATTTACATATCGGGATTACCGGCTGGATCTGCGATGAGCGTCGCGGCCTGTCGCTACAAAGCCTGGTCACCAGTATTCCAGACCAGCGTCTGCTTCTGGAAACCGATGCCCCCTACCTCCTCCCCCGAACCATGACGCAAAAACCGAAGGCCAAACGCAATGAACCGGCATTTCTGCCATGGGTATTGCAGACAGTGGCCAAGTGCAAAAGTCAGAGAGAGGAACAGGTTGCCCACCAGACCACGCAAAATGCTGTCGCCTTTTTTCGCCTCGCCCAAAAATGATGACTGTCAATATTGCCGCCCCGGTAGCGGCAATCATTATCCCTGCTAAACTGCTGTATTCGTATTCAAGGAAGCATCTATGAAACAGGTTTTTCTGCTGATACTCGGCCTACTGGCATCGACATCCAGCTGGTGTGGCGGCGACCGATCCACCCTTCTGGAGCAGGAGGCAGAGCAGCTTGCCCAGGAGTTTGCGAAGACCCTGAAACCCCAATTAGTAAACGCCCTGCAACAGGGTGGCCCTGTTGAAGCCGTCAAAATCTGCGCCACTGCCGCGCCAGAAATTGCCAGGGAGTTAAGTCAGAACAGTGGCTGGCTGGTGAAGCGGGTCAGTCTGAAAGCCAGAAACACATCAATGGCGATACCTGACAACTGGGAAGAAGCCATTCTGGAACAGTTTGATGATCGCCGAGCTAACGGGGAACCGGCGGAGACGCTATCGGCCACAACCCAAACGAACAGCGAGTTTCGCTACATGAAAGCACAGGGTGTCGGGCCACTTTGCCTGACCTGCCACGGCGAAACCGTAGCACCCAATATTAAACAGGTGCTGGACAGCTATTATCCCGATGATCGGGCAACCGGTTATCGTCTCGGCGAAATACGTGGCGCCATCAGTCTTACCCGTCCCCTGTAATCACCAAACATAGATCCACACCATCCTTAATAGAGTCCTGAGCCAAGCCAGCCCGAAAATGAATCCACCCATACGCGAGCAGCCATTAAGCAAATGGCAACATCACCACGACTTTCACCATACCAATCGTAGGGGCGAACAACGCACCCGCTACGTACTGATTCTGACGGCCATCACCATGGTGGCGGAAATTTCTGCCGGCACCCTATTTGGTTCCATGGCCCTATTGGCCGATGGCTGGCATATGGGCACACATGTTGCCGCATTCATGATCACCATCTTCGCCTATCGTTACGCCCGCAAACACAATAACAACCCCGCCTACAGTTTTGGCACGGGAAAAGTGGGCGTTTTGGGAGGTTTTGCCAGTGCCGTCGCACTGGCCACTGTTGCGTTGATGATGCTGATTGAATCGCTGCAGCGGCTTGTCACGCCCCAGACAATCCAATTTAATGCGGCCATCAGCGTGGCGGCCCTAGGTCTGTTCATCAACTTGTTAAGTGCCGTGATTCTCAAGGATCACCACGCTCATGACCATGCCCACGGCGTGGGCTCGGATCACGACCACCACGCACATCATCACGATCACAACCTCTACGCTGCCTACATGCATGTACTGGCCGACGCACTGACCTCAGTGTTGGCCATCGCCGCCCTGCTCTGTGGCAAATATCTGGGATTCAACTGGCTCGACCCGCTGATGGGTATTGTCGGTGCAATCATCATTTCCCGCTGGTCATGGGGATTAGTCAGGCAGTCGGGCCCCATTCTGCTGGACGGCAGCCTTCCCCTTAAGCAACGGGAAGCGATACGTGAAACCATTGAAAAAGATGGCGAGAATCTTGTCACAGATCTACATATCTGGCGGGTCAGCGAACATCACTTTGCCGCTATCATCAGCATTGCCAGCACCCATCCCCGAGACGCAGAGTATTACAAGCAGGTTCTGGCCGGCTTTGAAGCACTGGAGCACCTTACTATTGAGGTCAACCCAATTGGTCAGCATCCGGAAAACCAGGCGAAACAGGCCTGAAACAACCCTGTTGCCACACCAGGAGACAGTAATGATCAGGAAACCTAAAACGCTGTTGTCTTACCTGCTGCTGTTGGCGAGCACCTGTCTGATTCCCTCGGCATCAACTCTGGCTGAGCAACAGGTCATGGAAATCGCTGCCCAAGTTGCGGGAGCCGTGCTGTTCAATGAAGCAGAAAAAAGGTTGTTTGGTGACTACCTGAGAGACCGTCACTATGACGATCAGGATGAGTACCATCAGGGAAAAACAAAAAAACTGCCCCCGGGTCTGCGCAAGAAACTGGAGCGCGGTGGCGAATTGCCTCCGGGCTGGCAACAAAAGGTCGCCAGGGGTGAGGTACTGGATGCCGATGTCTACTACCATAGCCGGGACCTGCCCGACGACATCCTGAGACGACTGCCCCGGGATATCGATGGCACGTCAATCCGCCGTATTGATGACCGTATCGTGCGCATTGTGGATGCGACACGGACTATCTTGGATGTGTTCTATTTAACAAACGGCAGCTACTAGCCCTCCCCAACCGCAGTAAGGAAGCAGGCAATTTCAGGTGGATTCAACCTGATTTGGACATCTGGTCCACCGAAGTGTGCCCACAGCCTAGAGCCCTGATATGGACTCAGGAGTCGACATTATTAACTTTCAGCAGTCAGACCGGGGCGTGAATCCACGTAGCTCATCATCTCTTCAAATGACGTAAAGATTCTGTCCCTGCCCAGAGTATCCAGGGTACCCAGCCTTGCCAGACTCTGTTCCGTTTTCTCGGATAATCCCACCACCAACACATCGCGGCCATTGGCCATCTCTGTTTGAATCAGCTCATCGAGAATCATGGCGGTCGAGGTGCCGACCAGGAGCGCGCCCGTCAGGTCAAAGATCATGGTCTGATGCGACATCTGGCTGGACAGGCGTCGCCTGAGCCCCCGACCCACACCGAAACTCAGCGGCCCCTTGAGTCGCAGCATCAACAGAGCTCCCTGCTGAGACTCCAGCCATTGCTCTTCAGTTGGCCTGCCCTTTTCACTGGCATTGGTGCCATCGGTGAGGTGCACACTGTCCAACTGGATACTGGTCAAACGCTCCACCGTTATCAGGTTTGACAGGAAAACCCCCACCAATATGGCTGTTATCAGGTCGACAAACACCGTCAGGCCAAGCACGAGCAACATCAGTGCGACCGTATTCATGGGCAACTTGCCGAGACGGCGAAAGAAAGGCCAGTCGATAATATCAAGACCCACCTTGATCAGGATGCCCGCCAGCACCGCCAGTGGCACATGGGCCGCATACTTGCCTGCACCCATCATCACCACCAGCAAAACCAACGCGTGTATTGCCCCTGAAAACCCGGTCTTTCCACCGGCGCGAATATTCACCACCGTGCGCATGGTTGCCCCGGCCCCTGGCAGTCCGCCAAAAAAACCTGCCAGAGTATTACCAACGCCTTGGCCAATCAGCTCCCGATCAGAATCGTGCTGCTGCTTGGTCATGCTATCTGCTACCAGGGACGTCAACAGCGAATCTATGCTCCCCAACACCGCCAAGAGCACCCCGGCATAAAGCAGCTCACCCAACACGTCCAGATTGATGACAGGCCAGTGCAGCGGGGGGAAACCTGTGGGTATATCGCCAATAATGGCAATGGCTTCCGGAGGCAACCATAGCGCAACCAGGGTACCTGTCAGTAGCGCGACCAGTGGTCTGGGCAGCCATACATTCCATCGAGCTGGCCACAAATACACGACGGCCAATGCCAGCCCCCCTAACGCAAGTTCCTGCCAATTGATGGCTAGCAGCCAGTCCGGCAAGCTCACCAGTGCAGCCATCAGCGAAGGGGTTCCACCATGACCCAATAGCGGACCCAGCTGCAGGATAATAATGATGACCCCGATACCAGTCATAAACCCAGAAATCACTGGATACGGCACCAGAATAAAATATTTACCCAACCTCAACAGACCGAAAGCGATCTGAAATAGCCCGGCAATGATCACGGCGGTAAACCCGAGGTAGAGCCCGGTTTCGGGATATTTCGCCTGCATGGAAGTGAAAACTCCTGCCATCACTACCGTCATCGGGCCAGTCGGCCCGGATACCTGGGAGGGGGTACCACCAAATAATGCAGCAAAAAAACCCACCAGCACCGCGCCATACACCCCTGCCACGGGCCCTGCCCCGGAGGCCATACCGAACGCCAGCGCCAGTGGCAACGCCACCACGGCCGCTGTCAGACCGCCGGTAAAATCGGTTCCGATATGACGGAATGACAATTGGTTAAAGCGAGATTGACTGGACATGGCAACCCTCGGTGGAGGTACTAATTCAACCCAACAATACTAACAAGATTGCCAGATGGTGCCCGAGAGCGGAATGCCGAATTTCTAATAATTGTTATGAATATTGAGCAGACGACGCACCTGACCGGCACTAAACGGCCAGCCTTTTTCCCGGCCATCGGGAGTGACCACCACGGGAATACGAATACCGTATAGCGACTGCAATTGCTCGTCGGTCGCGATATTGACTTCATGCAACTGCCAGCCCTCTTCGTGGAGTACGGGGTACAGTAATGCCTTGGCCTGCTCACAAAGGTGGCATTGGGGACCGCTGTAGAGGGTTAGCACTTTCTCCATCAGCCATCCCCTTCCCGATGACGAATTAACCAGCAGTTGTGAATTTTCTGATTGCGTTGGAAGTCGGGGTCAAAGGTCTGCGCAGTGATATTTTCCACCAGATAATCCGCTGTCACACTGTCACTCAACTCAAATTTTCGGTAGTTGTTAGAAAAGACCAGGGTGCCACCACGGGCGAGAATAGCCATCGCCTGTGCGATCAGGCGCGGATGATCCTGTTGAATATCCAGCACGCCCTCCATTTTCTTTGAATTGGAGAATGTCGGCGGGTCGAGAAAGATCAGGTCAAACTCGCCCTGGCCTTTGGCCAACCAGTCCAGACAATCTGCACGCATCAGTTGATGGCGCTCCTGGTCGAGCTTGTTGAGCACAAAATTGCGACTGGCCCATTCCAGATAACTGTTGGACATATCCACGCTGAGGCTACTGGCTGCACCTCCCAGCGCCGCATGTACCGTGGCCGCTGCGGTATAGCAAAACAGGTTCAGGAAACGTTTTCCCGCGGCCATCTCGCCCAGCAGACGGCGAACCGGGCGGTGGTCGAGAAAAAGCCCCGAGTCGAGATAATCACTGAGATTGATTTCAAATCGACAGGAACCCTCCGTGACCACAAATACGCTGCCATCACGCTGGTTGCGCTGTTGACGTGACTTCACCGGTTGGTACTGGCTGTCACCCTTCTGTCGACGCCGCTCCTTGAAAAACAGCTTGCCACGACTCCCGGGATAGAGGCTCAACAGTGCCTGGCGAACTTCACTGAGATGGCGATTGGCCTGCTCTTCATCGATCTTAGCCGGGGGCGCGTATTCCTGAACGTGAATGGCCTCATCGTAGATATCCACGGCTACGGCATACTCCGGCATGTCCGCGTCGTAGAGGCGATAACAGCTGACACCGGATTTATCCAACCACGGGGACAACTTGCGGGCATTCTTTTTCAGACGGTTGGCAAACATCTGCGCCCCATCACTGAGGCTTTTCTGATACGGCGAAGTTTGCGATGGCTGCTCATCTGTCACGCTGCGCAGCTGAAACAGCAACAACTGACTGGGGATGGTGCCATTAAAAAACTGATACTTTTTTTCTGCCCGCAGACGCAGCTCACCGGCAAGATCTGCATTACCGGTAATCACCGCCAGCCGCCAACCGGGGCACTCCCGCTTGGCCACTTCACCCAGTGTCTGATAGAGGGGGCGAAGCTCTTCCATATCACCCCAGCGTTCGCCGTAGGGCGGGTTGCAGATAATCAGGCCGTTATCAATTTCCCTGTGGGTAGGTTTCTTGAAGGCCTGAATGGGCTTGGCCATTACCCGCACCCATTTCTCCAGGCCGGCACAGGCAATGTTTTCCTGGGCGGCACTTACGGCGCGGGTATCTTTATCGTAGCCACGAATTTCCGGCAACTCTTTTGCCAGCCCTTGCTCACAGCGTGCCAATGCCTCCTGACGTAACTCCTGCCATAGATCCGGTTCATACTGCTTCCAGCCATGAAAACCAAATTGCTCGCGGTTTAAACCCGGGGCGATATCGGCAACCATCATCGCCCCTTCAATCAGCAGTGTTCCACTGCCACATAAGGGGTCAAGCAGTGCACCACCACTGGCCGCGATTTCTGGCCACCCGGCCCTCAGCAACAACGCTGCGGCCAGGTTTTCTTTCAGGGGTGCGGGCACCATGGCTACACGATAACCGCGCTTGTGCAGGCTATCGCCGGAAAAATCCAGGCTGATGTTGGCCTGATCCTTGGCAAGCCGCACATTGATACGCAGATCGGGGTGTTTTAAATCCACATTGGGCCGCGCTGAGTAATGACTCTGCAACCGATCCACGATCGCGTCCTTTACCTGTTGGGCGCCAAACTTGGTATGGCGAATCGCATCGTTGGTACCGATAAAATCCACGGCAATCGCTTCATTGGGCGTTAGATGCTCCTCCCAGGGAATAGCTGCCACACCGCGGTACAGATCATCGGCACTGTCGACGGGGGTTTTATCCAGCGGCATCAGGATGCGATTAGCCAGTCTCGACCAGAGACAGGCGCGGTAGGCGAAGGCCATATCCCCTTCCGCATAGACTCCAGCTACCGTTTCACGGGTTTTTACGGCACCCAGCTCGGCGAGTTCACTGGCTAACAATGCTTCGAGACCTTTAGGACAGCTGGCAAACCACATAGTCATCATTATCTACTTTCATCCTAATTTTGCTGAAGGGCCCGTATTCAGACAGTCTCGCCTTCAAGATGCAACCGGCTGATTACTTAGCGTAATTAAAACCCATTGCTTATAGACAAATAAAATCCTCGACAGCTGTGCCCAGTTTTGATGAGATAGACCGGCTGTACGAAAAAAACTAACAGGCCACAGCCAGTATAGAAGTCGGCAGTAGTGGCTCAGGAATGAGGAGTTCATGTCCTATGAGAAGACAAAAACGCGATTCATCCCACCGTGCATTTATTAAAGGATACCAAGCTGGCATCAGCGGCAAAAACAAATCTACATGTCCCCATACAGAAGAAACATCCCTCGCCCAGGACTGGTTTAACGGCTGGCGCGAAGGACGCGAAGATAACTGGAGTGGCTACAACGCACAAGCCTGTCAACAAAAAGTCATTAGTCTATAAAAGAAAAACAAACTAACAATTTCTCCCTTGGGGTTAACAACCCCTCATAAAGCCCAAAGGGCTTTGAAGCGGAGGCAAAAGCCTCCCTCCGCTTCCACCAACCACCCATCTCCCACTACTGTAACAAGTTACTAAACGGCACAGACCGGGGGTGAATCCTGCCGGTTTTCTGTGGACTGCACCAGATCCAACAATTCGCGCAATGCCACCGAGAACATGGCAAAGTCGTACACCGGCGCGGTGTGAAGCTCTTTCATCATATCCTGCCAGCGTTTGATCAGAGGCGATTGGGCCGCTTTCCAGATATGTATCACGTTGTCGATATCTTCCATGACAGCAATATCTTTCAGCAACGTACCCGCCAGAGAACGCCGTTGGTTTTCAAGGTCATCCACAAATGATTCCCGAGCAAAATCTTCCCAGCGACTGGCAGGTTCAAGGTGCACTATCTGCTCGGCAAACCATTCCAGATCCAGCTCAACGCTGAGCTTGTAATACAGCTCAAGCACCAGCCCCACCGGTTTGTCGCTGCTTGCTGCGAGGTCAACAATGCCAAATCCGAAAAACAGGAAGTTGGAGCTGGACACCAGCATAGCCACTTCTTCCTGAACCCCCTGCTCCACCAGGCGGGTAACTTCAGCTTGCCAGCCATTCTCCTCTTCCCCCTGGGCAAACAACGTCGGCAACAACAATTGCAGCTCGGCGAGTTTCGGGCCAAGGGTTTTTACTTCTTTCCCGGGGTTCAGACAGGACCGGCGGTTGCGCAAGACCCAGCGGGAAGCACGCCGACCCAGACGCATCAGGGCATAGAATAGTTCGAATTGCACCTCTGCCGGCACCTGGTAATCGAGCTGCTCCACTCGGTGCCAAAAATGCTGTAGGTGGAGGATGTCCCGCACCACCACATAGGCTCTGACCACGTCATCAACGGTGGCCCCGGTGGAGGCTACCTGGCGGAGAAAATAGTTGACCCCCATCAGATTGACGATCTCATTGACGATCTGGTTGGTTATGATTTCACGCCTCAGGCTATGGTGCATCACCTGTTCGGGGTAATCCTTCAGCAAGCGCTTGGGAAACGCCCCCTCGATGGCTCTGGCGACATAGGAATCTTCTGCCGCATCAGATGCCAGCACCTGTTCCTTGATGAGAATTTTGGCGTAAGACACCAACACAGACAGTTCCGGATGGGTCAGCCCCACCGAACGTTTCACGCGATCCTTGAGGGTCTCATCATCCGGCAGGAATTCTAATGCGCGATCAATTTTTCCAGCGGCCTCCCAGTCGGTTAGGGTGCGCCAGTACTCGGAGAAGTTAGTCACGCAGCGATAGTGTGCCAGACTGATAGCCAGGGTCTGCCGGTAATTGTTGTTGAGTACCAGATCCTCCACCTGGTCCGTCATGTCCACCAGCAATTGATTACGCTGCTTGGTGGTGAGGTCCTGGGACTGAACCAGCTCGTTGAGGAGAATCTTGATATTCACTTCATGGTCTGAGCAGTCAACGCCACCCGCATTATCGATAAAATCCGTGTTGCAGGCGCCACCATTGAGGGCAAATTCAATACGCCCCCGCTGAGTCATACCGAGGTTGCCCCCTTCACCAAACACACGACAGCGCAATTCCCGGCCATTGACGCGCACCGGGTCATTGGCCCTGTCCCCCGCCTCCTGGTGACTCTCTGTCGATGCTTTGACGTAAGTACCAATGCCTCCGTTCCAGATCAGGTCCACGTCGGATTTCAGCAGCTCATGAATCAGCTCATTGGGTTTTAGGGCAGTCGCGTCCAGGCCAAAACGTGCTCTGACCTCTTCGGAAAGTGGCACTGATTTCGCCGATCGTAAATAAACGCCGCCACCTTTTGAAATCAACTCCGGGTTGTAGTCCTCCCAGTTCGACCGGGGCAAATCGAATAACCGTTGTCGCTCGCCAAAGCTGAGGGTGGCATCCGGGTTGGGGTCGAGAAAAATATGCTGGTGATTAAATGCAGCCACCAGGCAGATATGCTCGGAACGCAGCATGCCGTTGCCAAAGACATCGCCCGCCATATCGCCGATGCCCACAACGGTAAAATTTTCTTTCTGGGTGTTTAGGCCAATCTCCTGAAAATGCCTCTGCATAGAGACCCAGGCCCCACGGGCAGTGATGCCCATTTTCTTGTGGTCATAGCCGAATGACCCCCCGGAGGCGAAAGCATCTCCCAACCAGTGTCCGTACTCCAGGGAGATGTCATTGGCGTAATCGGAAAAGGTGGCTGTCCCTTTGTCGGCTGCGACCACTAGATAGGGATCGTCGTAGTCCCGGCGCACGACACAGGGCGGCGGAACAATCTCCCCGCCGACAATATTGTCCGTCAGGTCCAACAATCCACGAATGAACAGTCTATAGCAGGCAATGCCTTCCTCAAGAAATGCTTCTCGACTGGGATTTCGCGGCATCTGCTTGGCGACAAAACCTCCCTTTGCCCCAGTGGGTACAATCACGGCGTTTTTCACCTGCTGGGCTTTGACCAGGCCCAGCACCTCCGTGCGGTAGTCCTCAAGCCTATCCGACCAGCGCAGCCCGCCCCGAGCGACTTTTCCGGCCCGCAGGTGCACCCCTTCCATACGAGGGCTGTAGACGAAAATTTCAAACATCGGTCGCGGTTCAGGAGCGTCACTGATCTCTCGAGGTGCCAGTTTGACCGAGATGTATGGTTTGACGGCACCCTCCGCATCCAACTGGAAGAAATTGGTGCGCTTGGTAGCGTTGATTAGTTGCAGGTAACTGCGTAGCACCCGGTCGGCATTGAGATTGATGACCTGATCGAGCATGTCGGTGATTTTTTCATTAAGGCGCTCGGCCCGCCCGTACTCATCGCCGTGGGATTCCAGTAATTTCGGATCGAACAGACAACGAAACAGAGCCACCAGGTTACGCGTCAATTCCAGATTCGTTGCCAGCGTATCGGCAATAAAATCCTGGCTGAAACTACTACCCAGTTGTTTCATGTAGCGGCCGTAGAGTCGTAGTAACGCCACAGTGCGCCAGTCGAGCCGCGCTCCGACCACCAGGTGGTTGTATCGGTCATTTTCTGTATGCCCAGACCAGACCGCGGAAAAAGCGTCTTGAAATGCATTGCGCACCAGCGACACATCGACATCCACGTCCAGACCAAAGCGCAAGGTAAAATCGTGCATCCAGATTTCACTACCCTGGTGAGGCGTAATCTCGTACGGGTGCTCACCGAGCACACGAAACCCCAGGTTTTCGAGCATCGGCACCAGCTCGGACAGCTCCAGCTGCTCGGCGCGGTGGAACAGCTTGAAGCGCATAACATTTCGTTCCGCACCGAGCGGCTGGTAAAAACTGGTGGCAATCTGCCCTTCCCGCTCCAGCCCATGAAACAGGTCAATATCGTGAATGGCTGAACGATGATCAAAATGGTCACGGTAGCTGGCGGGAAATGCATTGCGGTAGGTACTGGCCATATTCCGGCCCAGCTCCTCGCCCCAATGTTCCAGAGCAGCTTCTTCCAGATCATCTCCCCAGTCCTGGGTAAGAGAAACAATATGACGTTCAAGATCGCGCTGATTGACTTCCCGGTAGCGGTCCGACTCGATCTTGAGCACAAATTGGGTTCGCGCCAGTATGGATTCCGAAAAACTGGTGTTGAATTCACACTCCTCAGCGCCAAACTCTTCCTTGAGCACTTCTTCAATATGGGTGCGGATGGAGGTCCGGTAGACGTCTCTAGGCATGTAAACCAGGCAGTTTACAAACTTTTCAAACGGGTCGACGCGCACAAAGAGTTTGACGATACGTCGCTCGTTGATCTGCCAGACACCCACCAAAGTGGCGTAGAGTTCATCGGCTGAAGAGTGGAACAACTCATCCCGGGGATGCACCTCGATCAACTGCCGCATTGCCTTGAAGTCGTGGCTGCCGGGCGGAAACCCGGTTCGATCCAGGACCTGTTGTACCCGCTGACGGATCAGCGGAATCTGGAAAGGGCTGGCATGATAAACAGCCGAGGTATACAGCCCCATAAACAGGTACTCGCCCACCACATTGCCCTGACGGTCAAAATGTTTCAGCACGATAAAGTCCGCGTAGGCCTGCCGGTGTACTTTTGAACGGCAGGACGACTTGGTAAACGCCAGCGGTGCATCTCCTTCATAAAATGCTTGGATACCACCGCTCATTGAAGACAGAGGCGTCTTTTCGTCCCCCAGGTGGTGTCGCCTGAAGATGCCTAATTGCTGTCCCTCCTCAGCCCTGAGTAACGGATTATTCCGGCCTTTGAGAAGTTTAAATTCCGCCACACCATGAAAGATAAAAGCGCCGTCACGCAGCCATTCCAGAAAACTGGCCAGCTCATGGACATCCTCCTCTGGCAGACCGCCCGGATTGGCGCGGACTTCAGTGATGACCTTGTTGACGCGCTCCGTCATAGGTTGAAAATCATCCGTGACAACTTCCACATCCTGCAGCACATCAACAATGTCATGCTCGAGGGTTTGCAGGGTTTCCGTGGAGGTGTGCAGATCGATATCAATAAAGATCAATGCTTCAGGACGGCTGTTGGGGTCATCTGCGGTGGCCAGCAAATCCAGTAGCTTGCCTTCCTCATCCCGTACCACGTTCAACAGGGTGCTTTTAATAACCTGTACGTCAATACCGATCCGATTAAGCAGAATTCGTACCGAATCCACCAGGAAGGGCATATCCCGCTGCAGAATAAAAATGGCTGTTGCATCATTAACCCAACCGTCCTCTTCCAGGGACGGGTTGAACACCCGAACTTTTGGCCTCAGGATGTCCCGCTTATTGTTGAACAGGTAAAGGCTGTGAACAAACCCCTCAATGTCCTCAATACGCTCCTCGGCCAACTCCTCTATGGGAAACAGGTCAAAGAGTCTGTGGGCAAAGGGCACCAGCTTTTTTGCCAATGCCGGAGAATAATGTTTATCAAACAGTTCCTCTAACCGAGTGAAAAAATCACTCTGTGAAAGCACCTGCATGAAGCCTCCCTTTTTTCATTATTGTCAGGATATTAGTCGGCCATTATGAACCGAGTTTCATTATCACTGAACTTCATTTACTCC
Source organism: Porticoccus sp. (assembly GCA_023261185.1). Classification (GTDB taxonomy): domain Bacteria; phylum Pseudomonadota; class Gammaproteobacteria; order Pseudomonadales; family Porticoccaceae; genus Porticoccus; species Porticoccus litoralis. Next base: position 5,307 of record JALRJN010000090.1, on the reverse strand, counting down.
CTACAGTCTAGGTTAACTTCGCAGGAATGCTCCTGTTTGGGTTAACTGCTCACAGGCATTACAATTCATCGCCTTATATCATCGAGAAGTATCAACAGCATGACGCACCAACAAAAAATTCTGCAACTCCGTGATTTTCTCAACAACCAGATTGTCGGCCAGCCACACCTGGTTGAACGACTCATTATTGCCTTGCTGGCAGACGGCCACCTGCTGGTGGAAGGCGCGCCAGGGCTGGCAAAGACCAAAGCCATTAAGACCCTATCAGAGGGCATCAGCGGAGATTTCCACCGCATTCAGTTTACCCCCGACCTCTTACCGGCAGACATCACCGGCAGCGATATCTACCGCCCTGAGGACGGCAGTTTTCAGTTTCAGCCCGGTCCTATCTTTCATAACCTAGTGTTAGCCGATGAAATCAACCGGGCTCCGGCCAAAGTGCAGTCGGCCCTTTTGGAAGCGATGGCAGAACGACAGATCAGTGTCGGTCGCAGCACTTACCCCCTACCAAAGCTGTTCCTGGTCATGGCCACCCAGAATCCCATCGAACAGGAAGGTACTTATCCATTACCCGAGGCTCAGCTGGATCGCTTCATGTTTTTCATTCATGTCGACTACCCTTCGGCTGCGGAGGAGAAACAAATCGCCCGTGAAACAACAAGTAAGAATGCCCCGACGCTTGAAAAGCTTATCGGAGCTGAGGAAATAAAGCTCTTTCAAGAGGTGGTTCAGAGAGTGCCCGTGCCGGAGCACATTTATGATGCTGCGGTTGAAATGGTGCGCCAGACTCGCCCAAATTCCGAGGAAGCCCCTGACTTTGTCAAACAATGGGTCAGCTGGGGAGCTGGGCCAAGAGCCATTCAATACCTAATCAAGGGCGCCAAGGCGCGTGCTGTTCTCAAAGGCAGCTACATGGTTCGATTCGAGGACCTTGAGGCAGTTGCCCAGTCGGTCCTGGCTCATCGAATCCTCACGAACTTCCAGGCACAAGCCGAGGGGCGGACCAGCCGCACGGTGATCGAATCCCTGCTCGAACTTCAGGTTAAGAAAGCGTAGCCCCGCGCCTACCTTGACGATGTTCCTATGACGGTGAATTGGGAAATAGCACTCAAGGCCAAACGCCATGGATGACCCTCAAGCTACCAGTCGTTCTCTGATCGACCCTGCCATCACCGCCAGGATGGCAGTTCAGCCCCTGGTGGCTCGATTTCCCATGGAAGGCACGGTCTCGGGCATGCATCGAAGCCCTCATCGAGGTTCAAGCGTCGAATTCGCAGAATATCGACAGTATGTACCTGGGGACGATCTGCGGCGACTGGATTGGAGGGTTCTAGGGCGAACCGATCGTTACTACCTCAAGGAATTTGAGGCTGAAACCAACTTGCGCTGCTACTTCGTCATCGATTGCAGTGGTTCGATGAAATTTTCTAGTCATGAGGTCACCAAACTGGACTACGCCATCAAGCTCATTGCTCACCTGGCCTACCAGGTCATCGGACAGGGGGACGCCGCAGGCCTGGTGAGTGTCGGCCCTCGTATCATCACGGAGATCCCGCCCAAGCGATCACCATCCCATTTGCAACTGATCTTGGACCAACTGCAGCAAGTCAAAGCCAAGGGGGAAACGGGATTAAGTGACACCCTTCATGAACTGGCTGAAAAAGCTAAAAGACGCGCCTTGGTTTTAGTATTTTCTGATTGCTTCACCGATCTGGAGCCTCTGATCAACAGTTTTCAGCACCTTAGATTTCAGAAGCATGATGTGGGCTTATTTCATATCCTGGACCCACAGGAAATGAGTTTTGACTTTGACCGCCCCATCCGATTTGCCGATCTGGAGAGCTCCTTCAGCATGGTGACCGAACCGTCGATGGTCCGCGAAGCCTATCTCGAACAATTCCGACAGTTTCAATCTGGCCTCCAGAAAGGCTGCCACGAATGCAATGGTGACTACCGCAGTGTCATGACTCATCAACCAGCTGGACAGGTATTGGGTGATTTCCTGGTCGACCGAGCCAAAGCTCTTTCGATCCGATAAGGTCGTGAGCATCATGCCAGCAACCACGAAGCAAAGAATCCTAGAATGACTTTCCTCCAGCCTTTGCTTCTCTATGCCCTGCCTCTGGCGCTGTTGCCGGTCATCATTCACCTGCTCAACCGCCTGCGTCACCGCACTCAAGCATGGGGTGCGATGCGATTTCTAGTCGCCGCATCCCGCAGTTCGGTCAATCGAGCCCGGCTCAAGCAATTCCTTATCCTGCTCTTGCGCACCCTTGCAGTGTTGATGCTTATCCTTTTCTTGGCTCGACCGCTGACCGGGGGCTGGATGGGGTGGGCCTTTGCCTCAGCCCCAGATACGGTGCTCATTCTTCTGGATCGTTCAGCCAGTATGGACACTCGTTTGGCAGGCACCTCTCTGACTCGAAGGGAGCAGGCGCTCCAACGCATTCAGCAAGCAGCCGAGCCCTATCAAGGCGTTTCCAATTTCGTTTTGATTGAAAGCGCTGGTGCCACAGCACAATCTTTGGCTCAAATCGATCAGATCGCTGACCATGCCCTGGCATCATCGACGGACACCACCACGGATATGCCATCCCTGCTTCAGCGCTCGGTTCAATGGCTAAGCGACAACCAGGCTGGCACCACCGAAATTTGGATTGCCTCGGACCTCCAACGCTCAAATTGGTATCCTTCAGATGATCGCTGGCAATCAACCATGCAACAATTCGAAGCATTACCCCAGAACGTTCGCTTTCGCTTGTTAGCGGTCAACGAGCAAACAGAAGTCGATACCAGCCTTCAGTTAGCCGATGTTGCCTTGCTTAGGAAGCAGGGTCAGGAACGCTCTCTTCGGATCACGGCTGACTTCACACAATCCTCCGGAACAGGGGAAAACCTGAATGCCATACGAACCATCAACGGTTTGAGCTCTTCGGTTGAAATCCCCATGCAAGGCTCAGCATTACGTTGGCAGGATCTTTGGAGTCTTGGCAGTGGCAACGAACAGGGCTGGGGAAGTCTTACGCTCGCTGCAGACGGCAATCTCAATAACAACGCTCTGTATTTTGTCTTTGGCCAAGATAGGCCCAATCAGGCGCTAGTGATCAGCGATCAAGCCTATGATGGAAGCGTGCTTGCCCTGGCTTCAGGCCAGGCTACAGCAACCGGATGGCAAGCCTCTGAAATCAGGCGACCTGGCCCCTCTGCACTCAGCAATCTAGAGGAAGTTTCACTCATTATTTGGCAAGGCCCTTTGGCCCAAGATCAGGCCGCCTCCACCCTGCAGTCTTTTGCCTCGGAAGGTGGGGTCGTCCTTTGCTTCCCACCTTCAAAATCACAAGAGCAAGTCACACCCTTTGCGGGCGTGCGTTGGGTCGAATCAGAAATGGCTTCTACGGACCAGAGCTTTGCCATTGGCAGGTGGGATCAGGAGACCGGACTTCTGTCCGACACGGCAGAGGGATTTCGTCTTACGGTGGATCAACTTGAGGTGATTCAGCGTCGAAGAATTCAGCATACAGGCAAGGTCATCGCAGCTTTTGCCGATGGGGAACCGCTGCTCATTCAGCAGATCATAGGGCAGGGTTCCATCTACTTCATGACCACACTGCCTCACCCCAACTGGTCTGGGCTAGATCAGGGAACCGTCTTGCTTCCTCTCATCCAACGAGCACGCTTGCAGGGTGCCAGAAGGCTTGAACAAACTTATTTCTGGACTTGTGGTGATGTGAGCCAACCTGAGCTGGAAGCGGGTTGGCTTCCCGTGGAGGAGGGATCAGAAAAGTCCATCACTGAACAAGCTGGTGTCTACCGTCAGGGTGATCGGCTGGCTGCAGTCAATATTCCGAGTGCGGAATTTCTCCCTGAGCTGGCGAGCGGGGAGGAAATACAAGCGCTTTTTAAAAACGTATCCATGCAGCTATTTGAGGAAACCACAACCCGAGGAGAGACAGACCTGCAAAGTGAGGTATGGCGTGTGTTTCTTGGCTGCATGCTGGCTTTCCTGTTGATCGAAAGCTGGTTGATGATTTCTGGACCGGGCAGCACGGCACATCTGGCTGCTAGCCAAGGTGGCTTGAGGCCTCAAACAAGGAGCGCTGCATGAATCATTGGCAATTCTCCATCACCCCATTATTGACGGTAAGCCTGCTTTGCCTTGGCTTGCTAGCCAGCTATTTTTCCTGGCGTATATGGGTGCAGAATGGACGCTCAAGAAGAATCCTTCTGCTGGAGGGTTTTCGTTGGCTGATCATGCTATTGCTCCTAGTCACCTTATTGAGACCTGAGAGGGTCAAACTGATTGAATGGGAAGAGGAACCTGCGGTGGTCGTCCTCAATGATCTCTCGGGAAGCATGAACACAAGGGATGTGTTTTCAACCAACTCGGTTATCACTCGAGGTGCTTGGGTGTCCCAAATGCTCCAAAATAAGATTTTTTCGCCACTGGAGGCTAATTCAAGGGTTTTGACCAGTGGCTTTGGCACTCCCCCCGAAGTAGCTGAGGGAGATACCGCCTCATGGGTCGAAGGAACCGATCTTAACGAGGCGCTCGAATCTGCCATGCGTCGTGAGTCAAACCTCAAGGCTGTTGTGTTGCTTAGCGATGGCGACTGGAACCTGGGCGACTCCCCGACCCTTGCCGCCTCAATGTATCGCAATCGAGGTATCCCCATCTTTACGGTCGAAGTTGGGCAGGACACTCCCCTACCGGATATCGAATTAGAATCCGTCAGCGCTCCATCCTACGGGTTACTTGGTGAACAGATTTCGTTACCTTTCCAAGTCTTCAACCGCATGAGCATGGATCAAACGATGGTCGTTCGTCTCATGGATGGAGACCAAGAAGTGGCTCAAAAGGAAATTCAGGTTGCTGGCCTCTCTGACATTCAGGAAACCTTGGTGTGGTCGCCGCAGGAAATGGGAGAACGTTCCCTGCGTCTGGTATTACCAATCCAGCCAGGGGAGGCACTGGAGGACAACAATACCAAGGATTTTACAGTCAATGTACGCATGGAGACACTTAAAGTATTGGTTATCGACTCCTATCCCAGGTGGGAATACCGCTACTTGCGCAATGCACTGGAACGTGACCCCGGAGTCGAGATGGATTGTCTGCTCTTTCACCCTCAAGTGGGGATGGGCGGAGGAAACCGATATCTCTCAAGTTTTCCCAACAGCAAAGACCTCATTGCTCCCTATGATGTCATTTTTCTGGGTGATGTGGGCGTTGAGCCCGGCCAGTTGAGCAAGGAAGATGCCGAGCTGATCAAAGGCCTGGTGGAGCAGCAAGCAGCTGGACTGGTCCTC
>JALRJN010000052.1 GCA_023261185.1 Porticoccus sp. | reverse complement strand
GGATACCGCAGCCTTGCCTCGCCCCTTTCAAATTGGCGTCGCCGATCAAGGCGACTGGGGTGCGCCCATCACCTTGGCTGCGGCCATGCCGCCTACAGATTTGCCAGTCCCCGCAGCGGGCCATGGGTCAGCACCGTTTTGCAGGCTGGTGATACAGTCCAGAACCACGCGGTCAATACCGGTGCCTTTCTTGAACTGGAACAGGCCGGAAGCGAGACGTGCGGGCTTCAGCAGCTTACCGTTGGCCTTGATCACAACGTCGCCGTTGTCGATGTCGTCAGCGCTGTTGACGTACTCGCCGTCAAGGAACGCGTTGTATTGATCGCCCAGGTCACCGGGTTCGTTGGTAACAGCGATCTGCTTGGTCAGGCCAGCACCCAGGGAGTCAGTACGGGCAACGATAACACCGTCATCAACACCCAGTTCCAGGAATGCGTAACGAACAGCGTTGATTTTGGCCAGGAAGTCAGCGTGAGGAACAGTAACTTTACCGTCCTGGTGACCACATTGTTTCTCGTCAGAAACCTGGTTTTCGATTTGGATACAGCAAGCACCCGCTTCGATCATTTGCTTGGCCAGCAGGTAGGTGGCTTCTGCGTTACCAAAGCCGGCGTCGATATCGGCAATAATCGGCACAACGTGGGTTTCGAAGTTGTTAACCTTGTCCAGAATCTCGGCTTCTTTAGCTTTGTCGCCGGCAGCGCGAGCAGCGTCCAGGTCGGTGAACAGCAGGTCCAGTTCGCGGGCGTCAGCTTGGCGCAGGAAGGTGTACAGTTCTTCGATCAGTGAAGAAACTGCAGTTTTCTCATGCATGGACTGGTCGGGCAGGGGGCCAAACTCGGAGCGCAGAGCAGCAACCATCCAGCCGGACAGGTACAGGTAACGCTTGCTGGTAGTTTGCAGGTGCTTTTTGATAGCGATCAGTTTTTGCTGACCGACAAAACCGTGCCAGCAGCCCAGAGATTGGGTGTACTGAGCACTGTCAGCATCATAGGCTGCCATGTCTTCGCGCATGATTTTTGCCGTGTACTTGGCAATATCAAGACCGGTTTGGAAACGGTTTTGAATGCGCATGCGAGCTGCAGATTCCGGGTTAATAGCACTCCATGTGCTGTTTGCACCACATACGGATGCAATATCGTCAATCGCTTTTGAATAGTTTGACATGATCAGTCCTTCCAGATTGAGAAAAGAAATTGAATTGAACGCAACGAATTCTAGCCACCTGACTAAAATTTAGCTAATCTATAGATCTTATTTCCGGTATTTTTGGTATGAATATACGTAGCGTCGATCTAAATCTTCTGGTTTACCTGGATGTCCTGCTGAAAGAGCGTAACGTGACCAGGGCAGCTGAAAACTTGGGAATCAGCCAGCCCGCGATGAGCAACGGTTTGCGGCGGCTGCGAGATCTTTTTAATGACCCCTTATTGGTTCGCACCAGTGATGGAATGACGCCCACTGAACGCGCTGAGCAGCTACAACCTGTCGTCCGTGAAGTGTTGGCATCCATAGAAAAAGCTGTGGAGCCGCGTAGGGAGTTTAATGCCGCCCAGGCTGACCGGGTGTTCCGTATTTCCGTCAGTGATTACACCGAATCCACTCTGTTGCCGCATTTAATGCGTCGGCTGCGCTCAGAAGCACCGAATATTACCCTTGATGTACTGACCCCCAGTGACATCAGTTACCAGGATGTTGAGCAGGGTAGTGTTGACCTGGTCATCAACCGTTTTGACATGCTGCCGCAATCTTTTCACCAGATGACCATCTGGCGAGATTCCTTTTCCTGCCTGTTAAGTGAGCACAATCCCATTCGTCATGATTTCACCCTCGACAATTACCTGGAAACGGGCCACGTCTGGGTCAGCAAAACTGGTATGGGGGTTGGCGTTGGTATGGAGCCTGGCGCCGTGCAGCGTCTGGGCTGGGTGGATGAGGCCCTGGCAGTGCAGGGTAAAAAGCGCCGTATTCGTGTATTTACTCGCCACTATCAGGCCGCGATGCGGCTCGCCGAATTGCGTGATCTGGTTATTACCCTACCTACCAAGGCAGCCATGCTGCTGAAGGACAACCCTAATGTAGTGATCTTGCCGCCACCTTTCGAGATACCGGAAATTGAACTGATCATGGCCTGGAGCCCGTTGCTCCAACATAACCCGGCCCATCAGTGGATGCGTCGCCTGATTGCCGATGTCGCCCGAACATTGGACTAATTATTTGTTAAACAAATAGCCGACATAATATCCATAAAATTGATTAATTCAGCTTTGCGTACCTACAATTCCTCCTTAAGCGAATAGATCAATCATAGGGCTCAATCATGACTGAACGTGTTCAAGTGAGTGGACTTCAGGTCGCTCGTTCGATTTATGACCTCGTCAAGCAGGACATTATTCCCGGCACCGGTGTAGATGCAGATGGCTTCTGGCAGTCTTTTAGCGCCATCGTCGCTGATTTTGCCCCGAAAAACCGACAACTCTTAAAAAAGCGTGATGAGTTGCAGGCACAGATCGACAACTTTCACCGCGAACGTTTTGGCAAACCCCACAACCATGCGGAGTACAAAGCGTTTCTGCAAGATATTGGTTATCTCGTGCCCGAAGATGGAGAGTTCGCGATAACCACCAGCAATGTAGATCCCGAAATTGCCATGCAGGCTGGCCCACAGTTGGTAGTGCCTGTCATGAATGCCCGTTTTGCATTGAATGCGGCCAACGCCCGTTGGGGCAGCCTTTACGATGCGCTATATGGTACTGATGTGCTGCCGGAAACGGATGGTGCAGACAAAACCGCAAGCTACAACCCGGTTCGTGGTGCCAAAGTGATCGCCTATGCACGTCAGTTGCTGGACGACGCTGCACCTTTGTTGAAAGGCTCCCATAAGGATTCAACCCAATATAGCGTGGTGGGTGGGCAGTTACTGGTCACATTGAAAGATGGCAGCCAGGCCAGTCTTGCCGACCCTGAACAGCTGGCCGGTTATCAGGGCGATGCTGGAAGTCCCGATGTGGTATTGTTGAAAAACAATAACTTGCATATGGAAGTTCAGTTTGATTCTAATAGTTTGATTGGCTCTTCTGACAGTGCTGGCATAAAAGACATTCTGATGGAAGCCGCCCTGACCACGATCATGGATTGTGAAGACTCTGTAGCTGCCGTTGATGCGGAAGATAAGGCGCTGGTCTACAGTAATTGGCTTGGTCTGATGAAGGGCGATTTGGAAGAGAGCCTGGAAAAGGGTGGCAAGACCATCGTGCGCCGTATGAACCCGGACCGCGAATACACCACGCCAGAAGGTGGTTCGTTGGTGTTGCCCGGCCGCAGTCTGCTGTTTGTTCGCAATGTGGGTCACCTGATGACCAACCCCGCAATTCTGGACAGCGACGGTAATGAAGTGCCGGAAGGCATTATGGACGCGATGATTACCAGCCTGATTGCCATTCACGACCTGAAGGGCAATGGCTCGCTCCGAAACAGTAAAACCGGCAGTGTTTACATCGTGAAGCCGAAAATGCATGGGCCCGAAGAAGTGGCATTTACCAATAGCCTGTTCAACGCGGTTGAAGATGCTCTCGGCCTGGGTCGCAATACCCTGAAAGTGGGCATCATGGATGAAGAACGACGCACTTCAGTGAACCTTAAAGAGTGTATCCGTGCTGCCAGCGAGCGTGTGGTGTTCATCAATACCGGCTTCCTGGATCGCACTGGCGACGAAATCCATACCAGCATGGAAGCCGGCGCATTCCTGCCCAAGGGTGACATGAAATCAACCGCGTGGATTGCATCATACGAGGATCGCAATGTC
>JALRJN010000035.1 GCA_023261185.1 Porticoccus sp. | reverse complement strand
GTTTCCACGGTAGTGGCCTCAGGGTCATAGCGCATGTCTTTATAGAGAGCCTTACCGATGATCTTGATCGCATCGAGGACGCTGACATCAGTGGCCAGCAACTCTTTGGCATATTTGGTGGTTAAGGCTTCTATGGGCACTCTCAGGGAGGGTCCCAGAAAATGGTGGGGTGACCAGGGGCCCACATCCTGATATGCCCCAATTTCCTTGTTCAGCTCCGAAAGGCGAGGGGACATATTCAGGTAGGCGATGCTGTCCATGCGTTCGATGCGAGCCTGGACGGAAAAGGTGATCTCCCGGTGCAGGTCGAGAAATGCCAGTTCCACATTGTTATTACCAAAAAAATCCACCCGATTGATCCATTCATCCGGTTTTGGACGCACGGTCAACGTGCCGGCTACCAGTCGCTGTTCGCCGGGCAGGTCGGCGGGAACCAGCCGAACGATATGGCGGCTGGCATTGGCGTCGTTGTCGTACTTGTAGGTTATTTTCAGGCTGATGTCGTAGAGCATTCCTATTGCCTTAACGCAGGTATGACGCACTGAGGTGATCAGACAGGCTCGCAATCTCGATCCCCAGATCATACAGAGCCGAACTGCTCAGGGTTTCCGGAGTATGCAGTTCCAGGCTGGTATGGGTCTGCAGCATGGTGCGCTGCAAGGGGTTTAATTGCCTATTCTGGTCACTGTTGGGTAGAAAGTTGATATGGCTGGACATATCGTTGAGTTGATAAATGATGGCTCTGGGGTTCAGTGGGTCCAGGGCCAGCAGGTCGATGACGGTTTCGCGGTTGGTGGCAACGGCGTAACGTCGGCGGTGGGTCATGGCACTGTCTGCCACTTCAATGGCCATGTCCAGGCAGCCATCGGGTGCATGTTCATGGGTGAAGGACGACAGCATGTTGGTCAGTGAGAGGGCTCTTTCGAGACCTCGACCAATGCTGAGGAAGCGCCAGCTGGTGAAGCGATACATGTTTTCGTGGATCAGACCGGAGAACCCTGACAGTTTGCGGAGCAGTATGCTCATGGCCCTTGCCATATCATCGCCCGGGGTCACAGTCTGGGTCATATTGCGGACAGTTTTCACCAGGTCATGCAGTGCCAGCCAGCCATCGACGGAGAACCGGTCCCGGACCTGGCCTGCAGCATAATTGGCAGATGCCAGGGTGTTAACCACGCTGGTGGGCAGCCCTTCTTCGACATCAGTGTCCATCTCTTCCAGGAACTCAGCCAGGTGCTCCAGCAGGGGGGTCAATTCTGACCCGGACTCAGCCAGGCGAATATGATAGGCCCGCAAGAGGCGAATGGTGTGTTCGGCGCGTTCCACATAGCGACCGAGCCAGAAGAGGTTGTCTGCGGCGCGACTGGGCAGTACGCCGGGTTGTTGGCGGGTAAAAGGCCCAGTGGAGGAGCCAAGCATGGTTTCCGTTGGCACCGACTCCTTGCTCATTACCCAGACGTCGGCGACTGAACCGCCTCTCTGCAACGCCAGGGCCGCAGAGTGACTGGATGGCCCAATGCGGGCGAAGCCCCCGGGCATTACCTGCCAGCCGTCCGGGGTTCGCACCAGGAAAACCCTCAGGTTCATTGGTCTTGGCACCAACCGGTCGCCATCAAAGGCGGGGGTGGTGGAGAGCGTGACGGCTTCCTGGCCAACCAAATGCTGTGCGCCATCATCAATCCATGAGTCAATGGTTTGTTTGATGTCGCGATTGAATGTTCCGGCTACAGCGGACACATCGTCCAGGTCAAACGGCGGACGGGTGGCATAGGCACTGCCAATGGTCATTCGCTGAGCATTTTCCTTAACGTAATTCCGTTCCTTGGCTTGCCCGCACCACCAGGTGGCGATATTCGGCAGCATCAGTGGTTGCCCGGTAAGGGCTCTACAGATACGGGGCAGGAAAGCGAGCAGGGCGCGGGTTTCCAGCACGCCGGAACCCAGGGCGTTGACCATGGTGACATTTCCGGAGCGCACGGCCCCCAGCAGGCCCGCAGTTCCCAGCCTGGAACTTTCATCGAGCTCAAGGGGGTCGGCCCAGTTGGCATCGAGGCGGCGCCAGAGCACGCTGACCGGACGAAGCCCGGCGACAGTGCGGACCATCAATTGACCATTGCGCACGGTCAGGTCTTCACCTTCCAACAGCATAAAGCCGAGGTAGCGGGCAATGTAGGCGTGCTCGAAGTAGGTGTCGTTCATCGGCCCAGGTGTCAGGATGCCTACACGGCTACCCTCATCCTCCCGCAGCCCCATCAGGGCATCGCGGAAAGCGCGAAAGAATCCTGCCAGTCTGAAAACTTTTGCCCGTGCATAATGGTCTGCATATACCCGGGTGGTGGCGATACGGTTTTCCAATGCAAAGCCAGCACCGGACGGGGCTTGGGTACGGTCGCCGATGACCCACCACTCTCCGTTGGGGCCACGCCCGATATCAAACGCTACAAAATGCAGGAAATGACCGGATGCCGGTTTGACACCAACCAGGGGGCGCAGCCATTCGGGGTTGTTGGCGACCAGGGCGGCGGGTAGGTGACCGTTGGCCACCAGCTTGTTTTCGCCGTAGATATCGGCCACTACCTGCTCGAGTAGTTCGGCTCTTTGAATCAGCCCGCCGCTAATGTGCTTCCATTCTTCTTCGTCGATCAGCACCGGCATGTGACTCAGGGGCCAGTCTCTCTCGGCGGCATCTTTTGTGCCGTACTGACGATAGAAAACCCCGGCATCGGCCAGGTATTGGTCTGCGCGAGATTTGCGCAAGGCAATTTCTTCTGGCGTCATCCGCGCCACTGCGTCGATCAGACTGCTCCAGACAGGGCGAATGGCTCCGTCGGGGCCAATCAGCTCGTCGGGCACGTCCTTCATGGCCCGGTAGCCCGCCAGCAGGCTGGCTACCGGATCATTCGTGGCTCTTTTGCCTTGTTGCGACATTTCTACAGTCCGGGAGGCCGTCTCAGGTCCAGCGTCATCGGAAACTCACGGTGGGGGACTTCCGGCTGGGGCATATACGTGCCGGGAGTATGGCCATTTGCCTCAAATCGTGCAAGGCGTCTGGCCTCTGCTTCGTTGCCATTCACCGGGAATGTTTCGTAATTGCGGCCACCGGGATGGGCGACGTGATAGACACAACCTCCCAGCGCCCGGCCGCTCCAGGTATCGAAGATATCGAAGGTCAGTGGCGCATTGACGGGCAGTACCGGATGCAGAGCCATCGCAGGCTGCCAGGCCTTATAGCGAACCGCACCGACTGCAACACCCGGCGACGTGGTTTTGGTCATCGGTACCCGGCGCTGGTTACAGGCCACCACATATCGACCGGGATCAGAGGTAGTAAGTTTGACCTGCAGCCGCTCAACAGAACTGTCGGTATAGCGCACTGTGCCACCAATGGCACCGGTTTCACCGAGTACATGCCAAGGTTCGAGAGCCTGCCGCAATTCCAGATGCACGCCTTCATACTCCACTTCGCCGCAGAAGGGGAATCGAAATTCCTGCTGTGCTTCGTACCATTCAGAACGGAAATCAAAGCCGTGCTCTTTCAGGTCGCGAAGTACTTCCAGGAAATCCTCCCAGATAAAGTGAGGCAGCATATAGCGATCGTGCAGACTGGTGCCCCAGCGTGTCAGTTCGCCGCCAATGGGGGACTCCCACATGCGTGCAATCAGTGCCCGGATCAGCACCTGCTGGGCCAGGCTCATTCGTGGGTCCGGCGGCATTTCAAAGCCTCGGAATTCCACCAGGCCAAGCCGTCCCATGGGGCCATCGGGGGAATAGAGCTTGTCGATACAGATTTCTGCCCGGTGGGTATTGCCTGTGACATCAATCAGGATATTGCGTAGCAGCCGGTCCACCAGCCAGGGTTGTGGTGGTACTCCTTCTTCAGGGCTGGTGATTTGCGACAGGGCAATTTCCAACTCATACAGACTGTCGTGGCGAGCCTCGTCAATTCTCGGGGCCTGGCTGGTTGGCCCGATGAACAGGCCCGAGAATAGATAGGAAAGACTCGGGTGCCGCTGCCATTGCAGGATCAGACTTTTCAGCAAGTCGGGTCGGCGCAGGAACGGGCTGTCCATGGTCGTAGCACCGCCGACAACCACATGGTTGCCGCCGCCGGTACCGGTGTGGCGGCCATCAATCATGAATTTCTCTGCCCCCAATCGCGTCTGGCGGGCTTCTTCGTAGATCGCTTCGGTGGTTGCCACACATTCTTCCCAGTTGTGGGAAGGATGAATGTTAACTTCGATAACTCCCGGATCTGGCGTCACCTTGATAACGTTCATGCGCGGATCATCTGGGGGTGAGTAACCCTCAATATGTACCGGTAGTTTTAACTTCTTGGCGGATTTCTCTGCCACATCCACCAGCTCAAGGTAGTCCTCAATCCGCTCCACCGGGGGCATGAAGATACAGAGTCGACCATCCCTGGGTTCAACAGACATGGCGGTGCGCACAAAGCCACCTTCCAGTTCACCCATGGCATGTTGTTCTACCCGATCGGAATGGGGTTCGTTGGGTGAAAATGAGGCCCTGGGTTGCGGCCTTCCGGGCTGTTCGCCCTCCGGCATATCCTCGTCTTTGAATTCCGGTAACGGTTCCCGGTGTTCCGTGGGATCGGCAACATTGGTGTAGGGGTATTGGGACGCCGTTAAATAGGGAAGGGTCTCCAACGGTAAGCGGAAACCCACCGGGCTATCGCCGGGAATCAGGTATAAATGTTCGCGCCGGGTTTTCCAGCGCTCTGACCGCCATTTGTGGCCGCCACCTTTGGCGCGGGATTGCCAGCACTGAATGGGCAGTACATAACCTGACGGCACATTGAGTCCGCGCCCAAAGACCCTGGCAATGCGGTGCCGCTCTTCCGGGTTTTTCAGCTTGGAGTTGGCGGCGGTAACATTTTCCGGCAGGTTGCCCTCTTTGATAATCCATTCTGCCGGGTCCTCATAAGCTGGCTGTACATAGTCGGGGCTCAGTTCCAGCCTTTTTGCCATATCCTTCAGAATGCGCTCGGCATTTTCGGGTGTGGCCTTGTCTCCGGGACCATTTTCCTTGGCAATCAAGTCAGCATCACGCCAGATCGGTTTGCCATCGCCGCGCCAGTATAGGGAAAACGTCCACCGTGGCAGCGATTCGCCGGGATACCATTTGCCTTGCCCGTAGTGCAGAAAACCGCCCGGGGCAAAGCGATCGCGAAAACGACGGATAAGCTGGTCGGCGAGTATGCGTTTGGTGGGGCCAATGGCGTCGGTGTTCCACTCCGCGGACTCAAAGTCGTCGATGGACACAAAAGTGGGTTCACCGCCCATGGTCAGGCGGACGTCGCTTTTTCCAAGCACGGTATCCACTTTCTGACCCAACTTATCCAGGGCCGCCCAGGATTCTTCAGAAAAGGGCTTGGTGATACGGGGGTGCTCCGACACCCGCTCGACAGTCATATCGAAATCGAACTCTACCTCGGCATAACCCACCATGCCGGAAATGGGCGCGGCATTCTTGTAATGGGGGGTCGCCGCCAGGGGGATGTGGCTTTCCCCTGTAAGCAGGCCTGAGGTGGGATCAAACCCGATCCATCCTGCGCCGGGTATGTAAACTTCGGTCCAGGCGTGCAGGTCCGTGAAGTCGTGATCCGTGCCAGCCGGGCCGTCCAGAGACACCAGATCTGGTTTTAACTGGATCAGGTAGCCGGACACAAAGCGGGCCGCAAAGCCCAGGTGTCGGAGTACATGCACCAGCAGCCAGCTGGTATCCCGGCAGGAGCCTATGCCCAGTTCCAGGGTTTCTTCGGGAGTTTGAACGCCGGGCTCCATGCGGATTACGTAGTTGATTTCCTTGGCCAGACGGGCGTTGAGCTCCACCAGGAAATCCACGGTATTTTTGGGCGACCTGTCGATGCTGTCCAGGAAGGCCTTCAGTCGTGGCCCGGCCCGTCCCGGTACGCGATAAATCACCAGGTCTGGCCGGATATCGGTGTTGTAATGAAATGGCCACTCTTCTGCACTTTCTTCCACGAAAAAATCGAAGGGGTTGTAGACCGTCATATCGGCTACCATATCCACTTCGATTTTTAATTCCGTGATCGGCTCTGGGAACACATAACGAGC
This sequence comes from Porticoccus sp., assembly GCA_023261185.1. Classification (GTDB taxonomy): domain Bacteria; phylum Pseudomonadota; class Gammaproteobacteria; order Pseudomonadales; family Porticoccaceae; genus Porticoccus; species Porticoccus litoralis. Next base: position 2,291 of record JALRJN010000035.1, on the reverse strand, counting down.
CTGCCAGTTGCCGTAGGGGTCCTGCTGATAATTCACGAAATGCTCGGCTGGGCTGATTTTCAGGGAATGAGATATCACCCGTGTGCGGCTGTGGGGCGCTGGTCGTAGCCGAATGATTTGCGGGCCGACGGTGACTGGCCTGTCATAGATGTAGTGGGTGAGGTGGTGAACAGCAGCCTTAATGGACATAACGGTTTCTCAAAGCTCTGGAGGGGGACCTGAAGAGACTTACACATTTCCCGTAGATGCACAATTGCAATCTGGTTTGAAGGCCGCGTTATTACTGGGGTTTCTGGGAGGTATTCCTGTGGGTAATTTTGTTGGTGGGGTAGGGTGGTTCAGGGGAGGATTACTTTGTTTGATTGCGGACTGAAGCTAAAGCCGATGCAATGATCCCTGTAGGAACGGCTACTATTCCCAACCCCAAGAACAACACGCAAAAAGTGAACAGGCGTCCCGGTATCGTTACTGGGTAGATGTCGCCGTAACCAACGGTAGTTAGTGTAGACACAGCCCACCATAGGCTATCAAATATTGATCGAAACTGTTCAGGCTGAGCAGCGTGTTCAAAGTGATAGATGCCCATTGCCGATAGATAAAGCAGAATAAGAGTAGATAAGCCAAATAGCACCAGCTCTTCTTTGGCTATCCAGATAGCTTTTCCAATCCTGTCTATGGCTGCATTGTAGCGAGACAATTTTAAGACTCTAAACAGCCGCATAAACCTTAGAGCACGCAAGGCTTGTAAGCTAAGAGCGCCAGAAAGGTAGAAAGGTAAAATTGCGAAAAGGTCAACGATGCCATAGAAGCTGAAGATATATTTGGTTGGTTTGTCCGTTAAAACTACCCTCAATAAGTATTCGACCGAGAAAATAGAGACGACAAAAATCTCAATACTAGAAAGTAGGGCATATGTCCCTGGAGATAAGTCAGGTAGGGTTTCAATAGAATATGAAATAAGTGATACCAGAATTAGAAACTGAATAAAAAAATCGAAAAGTCGACCCTTAAGTGTTTCTGATCTGAGAATGATTTCTTTTAGAGTCTCCATTTATGGATTAGTCCCCAATTCTCACTTATATGAACTTCAACCAAGTCTCTTCTGTGATGATGATAAGGGGCACTCCTTCTGCGCGAAGTTTGATGGCTTTCTCTATCTTTCGCCCATGACTACTAAATCTCCAGTCTCTACTAGCGAGAGTCCCAATTACTACAGCTGTGATGTCTTTGGATATGCTGCTTTTTACGGAAGCGCCTAGTTGTTGCGCTTTGGTTTCAACAGTGGACCTGGTTCCAGAGATGAACTTTCCTGTGAAACAAATGCGCTGCCCCTTGTGTTGGAAGTTGTCTAGATCTTCTCCAAAAAAATCTGTTGACATACCATGAGCTATCCCCGTTTCTTCAAATCTTTGTCCGGAAATTGACTTGATGATTTCTAGGAGATCTGCCCTTTCCTCAGGCGAAATAAGCCCATCAGCGAGAATATTTTCGATCCGCCTAGCCAACATACATCCTGGCCACTCTTCAAGAGTCTCCTTATTGTATTTTAGCCAGTCGCGTAGAGAATAAATTTCTGTATCGTTCAAAATGCTATCTGCAGCAATACCGGATAAAAAACCAAGAAGCTGATTTATTTGGTCTTCAACAGGGGCTTGTTCGAGTCGGCGGTATTCAACAATATCATGAATAAGAAGGTTTAGTTCTTTCAGGGCTGAAGAGGTGATGATTCCGTCTTCGAATATGTCTGTCATTAGTTCAATGAGGTCTATGACATCGCCATCGTCAGCGATAGCTCTTTGTGACTTCAGCCAGCAGTCGAGAAACAACAATTCTTGTTCGTTAAATCGGCTATCAGCAATTACGCCCTGTAGGACCCCCATTAATCCAAAAATTGCCTTTTCGCGATTTCTACGCTGGTTAATTCGTTGGTTTAGTAGTTGGCTATCTCTGTTTAGTGGGGGAGTTTCCACTTCAAAATTCCTTTTATAAATTCAGTGAATTAGTCCTTTGATGAGTTTTTAGCGTCTTACTGAGTCAATGTCTAGTGACATCTATAGATAGTTGTTTCTAGCGGAGAAGGGGTATATCGGGAAAATGCTTAAAGTAGATACTAATTGGTATTGGTGAGAGAGAGGATTGACTCAAAACGGCTTTTGGCCATTTTGACCCCTTTGGGGCTGCGCCGCGATGCGGCTTGGTCCAAACGCTCCCACGTGTGGCGAACCTCTTACCGGTTCGAACACTGTTGGGCTTATCAAACAAAGTACCCGGCACACGGCCGGGTTTTTTGG
>JALRJN010000088.1 GCA_023261185.1 Porticoccus sp. | reverse complement strand
GCGCGGCGAGTGAGGCTGTAACCTTACAAACAAAAATAGACACAGAAAACGAATTGAACGCAATCTCTAGCATTGACACACCTGACATGCTGGGAACGGATTGCCACTAATATTATGAACGCGAAACGGATTATCACAGCGTTGGAAAACGGGGCTCATGCAATTACCTTCGCCGCCGTTTCAATCACACAAGCACAAAAAACAAACCTAGTGCTTGCCCTCTCGATCGTCTTAGGGGCATTTTTGGGGGCCAGCGCTGTTCTATTACGCGCTGCGATTGCCAATCGTCGCAACGCCACTGCCTGACCTGCAACAATTACCAATTGCGTTTCGATTTTTAGGTTGATAGTACCGCGCTAAATATTAGTGGCGTGTTTCATTGGCACTCTGCAAATTTTTAGCACTTGATCAGGTGGTTTGCAGGACTGAACGAAAACGCCGGCAACAATTGGGTGGCACAAGGGGCCGCCCTCTTTTGTAGGGAAAGACAATTATGGCAATCAAACGTGTTGGTTTCGTTGGCTGGCGTGGCATGGTGGGATCGGTTCTTATGGACCGTATGCGAGAAGAAAACGACTTTGCACATATCGACGAAGCGGTGTTTTTCACGACATCCCAGACCGGTCAAATGGGTCCTGATATGGGAAATGGTGCCGCACCGTTACAAGATGCAAACGACATCAACGCGCTTAAATCAATTTTAAAACAAATAGTTACGCCGTTTATTTAAAGCTATTAATAGATTTGGTGACCAATGAAATTCAGTGAATCCTGGTTGCGGGAATGGGTTAACCCGGCGATTGAAACCACAGAGCTGGTGGCCCAATTAACCATGGCCGGCCTTGAAGTGGATGCGGTCGAACCGGTGGCACCACCGTTCAGTGGTGTGGTGGTCGGGGTAATTATTGCCGTTGAGCCTCACCCCAATGCTGACAAACTGAGAGTCTGTCAGGTGGCCGGTGGACCTGATGGCGAGGTGCAGGTTGTTTGCGGTGCCCCCAATGCCCGAGCTGGGTTGAAAATTCCTTTTGCTACAGTCGGCGCTCAGTTGCCTAACGACATGAAAATTCGCAAGGCCAAGCTGCGTGATGTGGAATCGTTCGGCATGCTCTGCGGTGAAGATGAGCTGGGACTGGGCGACAATGGTGAGGGTTTGTTTGAATTGCCTGCTGGCGCTCCGGTGGGTGCTGATTTGCGCGATTATCTTGGCCTCAACGATCAGCTGATCGAAGTGGATTTGACGCCAAATCGCGGCGACTGTCTGAGTCTTCGCGGTCTGGCCCGTGAGACAGGCGTATTGAATTCACACCCCGTCACGTCCCCTGATCTGACTCCGGTGCCGTCATCCATCGAGGATGTATTACCCGTCGAACTCCAGGCACCTGCGTCCTGCCCCCGTTATGCCGGGCGTGTTATTCGCGGCATCAACATCAAGGCTGAATCCCCGCTGTGGCTGCAGGAGAAATTGCGTCGAAGTGGCCTGCGCAGTATTGATCCTGTGGTGGATGTCACTAACTACGTGATGCTGGAGCTGGGCCAGCCAATGCATGCTTTCGATCTGTCCACGCTACAAGGCGGCATCGTGGTGCGTATGGCGGAACAGGGAGAAAAGCTTAAATTGCTTGACGGCTCCGAGGCCACACTGAACAGCGATACGCTGTTAATTGCTGACCGCGAAAAACCTCTGGCAATCGCTGGCATCATGGGTGGCGATGATTCATCGGTGAATTCGGAAACCGTAGATATCTTTCTCGAAAGTGCTTACTTTGACCCGATCGCAATTGCCGGTCGCCCTAGAAATTACGGGTTACACACGGACTCCTCACATCGCTTTGAACGTGGCGTGGATCCGCAGTTACAAGCTGCGGCCATTGAGCGGGCAACGGCCCTGTTAGTTGATATTGTCGGTGGTCAGCCTGGTCCCGTTGTTTCAGAAGCATCGCCAGCTCATCTGCCCGCAACCCCAGAGGTAGTGCTAACAAGTGCCAAGTTGAAGCAGCAGCTTGCCCTCGATCTGGAGGCTGGTGTGGTGCGAGAGATGCTGGAACGTCTCGGACTGGACGTGATCGCTGAAAATGATCAGGGTTGGACATGTGTCGTGCCCAGCTGGCGCTTTGATATAGCCATTGAGATGGACCTGATTGAGGAGGTCGCTCGTATCTACGGCTACAACAGGCTGCCGACGACCACGATCAGCGCTCATTTGCCGATTGCTGGTGGTGACGAAAAAAATATCTCCCTGTCACTGCTGCGTCAACAATTGACCGCGAAGGGCTACCGGGAGGCCATCAGTTATTGTTTTGTTGATCCCGAGGTGCAAAAACATCTCTCGCCAGGGCAGGAGAGTGTGGTGCTGGCCAATCCCATAGCTAGTGATATGTCCGTTATGCGCACGACTCTGTGGTCGGGTTTGTTGCCTGCGGTGCGTCGTAATCTCAATCGTCAGCAGAGCCGGGTGAGAATATTTGAGACAGGTTTGCGATTTGTTCCGGACGGCGGCCAGTTACAACAACAGCCGATGATCGCCGGTGCCATTACCGGAGCGCGTCAGCCGGAACGTTGGTCAAACAGCCAAGAAAGTGTGGACTTTTTTGATATCAAGGCCGATGTTGATGCCCTGTTACAGCAGGCGGGCAGTTACGGTGAATATCGCTACGTTGTCGAAAAAAATCATCCGGCACTTCACCCTGGGCAGGCTGCAAGTATAGAGCGGGAAGGTCGTCTTGTCGGTTATGTGGGGCGGATACACCCCCGGGTGCAGAAGGGGTTGGACCTTTCCCAACCAGTTTACGTATTTGAACTGCTGAGCACAGAGGTACTCGCCGGGCAGTTGCCAGCATTCGGTGGTATCAGTAAATTCCCTGAAGTACGACGGGACCTGGCGTTGATTGTTGACCAAGATGTGTCTGCTGAAGCGCTTTCGATGGCCGTTCGTCAGAATGCCGGTAGCTATCTTATTGACTTAAAGATATTTGATGTCTATCAAGGAAAAGGTATTGAAAACAATAGAAAAAGTGTTGGTATGGGCTTGACGTTCAGGGACAGTTCCCGCACCCTTACCGAAGAAGAAATAAATGGGGCTGTTGAAGACGTGGTTAACGCCATGAAAGAGCAGTTTTCAGCAAGCCTCAGGGGATAGGAAACATGACGGCACTGACAAAAGCTGAATTGGCAGAAATGCTTTTTGAGGATCTGGGTCTTAACAAGCGGGAAGCGAAAGAAATTGTCGAATCCTTTTTTGAAGAGATCCGCACTGCTCTGGAAAGTAACGAGCAGGTGAAATTATCCGGGTTTGGAAATTTTGAGTTGCGTGACAAAAAGACCAGGCCCGGTCGAAATCCGAAAACCGGTGAGGAAATACCCATTTCAGCGCGTCGTGTTGTGACGTTTAAACCGGGACAAAAACTGAAGGCGAGAGTGGAAAGCTATGCTGGAACCGAGCAATAACGATCAGTTGCCGCCCATCCCCGGCAAGCGCTATTTCACGATTGGTGAAGTCAGCGACCTCTGTGATGTCAAACCCCATGTTCTTCGTTACTGGGAGCAGGAGTTTCCAAATCTCAGTCCGGTAAAACGTCGGGGAAACCGTCGTTACTACCAGCGCCAGGATGTTATTCTGATTCGTCAGATTCGCTCGTTGCTCTATGATCAGGGCTTCACCATTGGTGGTGCCCGGCAGCGCATGAATGGTGATGATGCCCGCGTTGAAGCGACCCAGGTACGCCAGTTGATTGATCAGACCGTGGGTGAACTGGAAGAGCTGCTAGGCGTACTGAAAGCCTGATTTTATTCTTGAATTGTCAGGCGCATTCGGTATTATGTGCGCCTCTTTGAGCACCCATACTCATTCGGGGCGTAGCGCAGCCTGGTAGCGCACCACACTGGGGGTGTGGTGGTCGTCGGTTCAAATCCGGCCGCCCCGACCAAATTTCCTTTCTTTCCTTGAGCTATTTCCGGTTTTGCACCTTAAGAAGATCGACTGGCTGCATTGTGGAGTGGCAGTTCCTCCCGGTTTTGCTTCTCAGTATATTCATTAAGAATTAAACCAGTAAAAATCATCCAATTAGATAATCTCTATTGTTGTGTGATATTCGCTGTGGTTACTACATGGTCAACTGCTAAGTTTGCCCAAGGGTTTATAGAGGCTCTGGGTTGAATGTGATAACGTTTCCCGTAACAGATGCTCCGTAAAAACCAAGGAATTCTGTGCAAATCACTAATATGGATTTAGTCTGATATGACCTCAAACGAAGTAACCAGGGCCGTAATTCCCGTGGCCGGCCTGGGCACGCGTATGTTGCCTGCCACAAAAGCCATTCCCAAAGAAATGTTACCTGTCGTTGATAAGCCGCTCATTCAGTATGTGGTTAATGAAGCCATTGCTGCGGGTATCACGGAAATTGTTCTTGTCACTCATGCCAGTAAAAACTCCATTGAAAACCATTTTGATAGTAGTTTTGAGCTGGAAGCTCAGCTGGAAGCTCGGGTCAAACGGCAATTGTTGGATGAGGTACGTTCCATTGTGCCTCAGGAAGTTACCGTCATTTCGGTGAGGCAGCCCTATGCCAAGGGACTTGGTGATGCCATCAGTTGTGCACGACCGGTGGTTGGTGATCAGCCTTTTGCCATTCTGTTGCCGGATGTGTTGGTGGACCAGTATCGTGCAGACCTTCACCAGGACAACCTGGCGGCCATGGTGCAGAACTATCAGTCTACGGGCCACAGCCAGATTATGGTTGAGGCTGTGCCCTGGGAGGTGGTTAACAAATACGGGGTGGTGGATTGTAAAGGCGTCGAGCTGATGGCCGGTGGTGTAGCCCGCATTATGAAAATGGTCGAAAAGCCTGATGCCAAAATAGCCCCATCCAACATGGCGGTAGTGGGCCGCTATGTGGTTTCTCCTGCGATCTGGGAATTGCTGGCTAAAACACCCACGGGCGTCGGTGGAGAAGTTCAGCTTACCGATGCATTGGAGGAACTTCTGAAACAGGAAGAAGTTGAAGCCTACCGCATTGCTGGCTGCAGCCACGATTGCGGCAGTAAGCTTGGCTACATGCAGGCTAATATTGCTTACGCACTGCGACACAAGGATATTGGTGCCGGAGTCAGAGACTATCTGAAGAGCCAGGACCACGAGGAAAACGTACTGGCCATGGAAGATTCCCGTCAGTAATTTCACAGATACAACCCGCGCAGAACCGCGGGTTTTGCACATTTGGACGTTATGAAAATTAGTTGTTTTAAAGCCTATGATATTCGGGGCAAGCTTGAGGAAGAGCTCTCGACGGAAACGTTTTATCGCATTGGTAGGGCCTATGCCCGCTGGCTTCAACCCGAGACTGTGGTGGTGGGTGGTGATATTCGGACGTCAAGTCCGGCATTGAAAAGTGCCCTTGCCAATGGCCTTCGAGACGAAGGGGTCGATGTGTTGGATATCGGTCTTTGCGGCACGGAAGAAATCTATTTTGCGACCGCTCACCTCAACGTCTCCGGTGGCATTATGGTCACGGCCAGCCATAACCCCATCGATTACAACGGTATGAAGCTGGTTCGGGAAGGTGCCCGTCCCATTAGTGCCGATACTGGGCTCAAGGACATACAAGCATTGGCCGAGGAAGGTGAATTCCCGCCGACACCCCTGGAGAAGAAGGGAAGCTACCGGCGTATCAGCTGTTCTGATGACTATATCGAGCACTTGTTGGGTTACGTGAATACGCAACAATTACGGCCCCTGAAAATTGTTGTCAATGCCGGGAATGGCGCGGCCGGGCCAGTGCTGGATGCATTGGAAAACCACTTGCCCTTTGAGTTGATAAAGGTCAATCACGAGCCCGATGGCACCTTTCCTAATGGCATTCCTAACCCGCTGCTGGATGAGTGTCGGCACCATACCGGTGATATGGTGAAATCCTCAGGTGCTGATCTCGGTCTGGCCTGGGACGGGGATTTTGATCGCTGTTTTCTGTTTGATGAAACCGGCGCATTCATTGAGGGTTATTACATTGTCGGGTTGCTGGCCGAAGCCTTTCTGCGCAAGCACCCCGGTGAAAAAATCATTCACGACCCTCGGCTGATCTGGAATACACAGTCCATTTGCCGGGAGTTTTCTGGCGATGCGATTGAGACCAAGTGTGGCCATGCCTTTATCAAGCAGACCATGCGCGAAAAGAATGCGGTTTATGGTGGAGAAATGAGCGCCCATCACTATTTTCGGGATTTCTCCTACTGCGACAGCGGCATGATTCCCTGGTTGTTGGTTGCAGAACTGTTGTCCACAAGCGGACAGCCCCTTTCCCAGATGGTTGCCCACAGAGTGTCTGAATACCCCTGTTCCGGGGAGATTAACCGCAGTGTTGATGATGCTGCTCGGCTGATGGCATCTCTTAAAGCCCGCTTCTCTGATCAGGCGGTTCAGGTGGACGAGCTGGATGGTCTCAGTATGGCCTTTACAGATTGGCGCTTTAACCTGCGTAGCAGCAACACGGAACCGGTGGTGAGGTTGAATGTTGAGGCAACAGACTCACAACTGATGCAGCAGAAAACCCGCGAGTTACTGGATCTGATCGGCAGCGAATAACGTATCGGCCCTTAACGTATTGACTAGACTGTCAAGGACGGCAGTTCAAATTCGTATTGGGAGATATGTCATGCAAGACAAAACTGTTTTGGTTACCGGCGGAAGTGGCTTTATCGGCACTCACTTCTGCCGTGCTGCCGTTAAGAAAGGTCTCAGGGTTATCGTACTGAGCCGAAACCCGGATAAAGCCCGCTCGAGCTTGCCGACTGTCACTGTCATCAGAGACCTGTCAGATATTCCCCAGGACCAACCGATCAATTTCATCGTTAACCTGGCTGGTGAGCCCTTGGTCGCCGGTCGCTGGAATGCAGCCCGCAAACAAGCCTTTTTGGACAGCCGCGTTGGCATTACTGATCAGCTCTACGATTATTTCAAGCAAGTTGAAACACCGCCTGAAGTGATGGTGAGCGGTTCTGCGGTGGGTTATTACGGCCCCCATCGGGACAAGGTGCTAGATGAGTCTGGAAAACATACCGATAGTTTCTCCCATCGACTGTGCTCGGCCTGGGAGCACAGCGCCTCCCGGTTTGAATTGCTGGGTACCCGGGTTTGTTACCTGCGCACAGGCATCGTATTGGGGGCGGGTGAAGGGGCACTCGCGCGGATGCTACCCCCTTTCCGGTTGGGGTTGGGTGGACGGTTGGGTTCCGGTACACAGTGGATGCCCTGGGTGCATATCAATGACGAGGTGGCGATTATTTTTCACTGCCTGAAACGCCGTGATCTACACGGTAGTGTGAATGCCGTGTCACCCAACCCGGTGACCAACCAGCAATTTACCCGGGCATTGGGCAAGGCATTACATCGTCCTGTCATTTTTCCAATGCCGGCGCTGGTGGCAAAAATACTGTTTGGGGAGATGGCCAGTGAGTTGTTGTTAACTGGCCAGCGAGCCGTCCCGAGAAAACTACTGGAGTCGGGTTACCACTTTCGTTTTCCCGAGTTGAGCCTTGCGCTTTCAGAGATTCTCGGCAACGGGGAGTCTGAAGCTTAAAGCAAGGGCTGCGTTGCCAGGGAGTGATAAGTGACGCCTCCGTCAAAAAACACTGTTTCAAATAATGCCACTGATTTAACTACCATTACGATGGCTGGGGATATAGCGACTGTAGACCAATTTCCCCGGTGAATTTTCCCCAAGGTGATATGCGGTCTGTAATCCCGTTGCTTCAACGCAAACCCCCGAGTCGTGAGTGCGCTAGCCACCCGGTGATGCAATTGTTTCAGAGGCATGCAGTCGGTCGGTAATGCCACGATATGTCGTCCCCTGTCATCCGGGAAACGCTGCATTGAATGCAGTGTTATTTCAAATGCAGCGGCGTCGATTCTGTCTATGACTTCAATGGCCCTGTGGGTTTGTTCTTCTGTGTGGTGGCCGAGAAATGTCAATGTGAGATGGCGGTTTGTCGTGGGAATCCAGTGGGCATGGGGAAAAGAGACGCAGTAGGGCGCGAGCTGCTTGTTGGTCTCCTCTGGTACCGGCAAGGCGATAAATAGACGTCGGTAACCGGAAGGTGCCACGGCCGTTAGTCACCTCGGTAAATACAGCCGGAAGTACAGGTTTCCCGAATTTCCACCTGGTTCAGCAGGGGCATAGAGGGTTTCAGCTCATGCCAGATCCAACGGGCAATATTTTCGCTGGTGGGGTTTTCCAGCCCGGCGATCTCGTTCAGGTAGCGATGGTCGAGGCGGTCATAAAGTGGTTTGAAATAATCTTTCAGCTCACCGAAATCCATCACCCACCCAGTGTCTTTACCGACCTCACCGCTGAGATAGAGTCGTACATGGTAGGAATGACCATGCAAGCGGCCACATTTATGTCCCTCCGGGACATTGGGTAAAAGATGAGCAGCTTCAAAGGTGAATTCCTTGAAAATTTCCATGATTTTTCCGGTCTGAATAGCAGGGTGCCTATGTTAATTTGCCAGTCCCGGACTGTATAGCAAATCGCCCCCTGAAATGTTTGACACAGACCGATAATTCGGTAGAATGCGCGTCTCTTTCGAGGGGTGGTTAGCTCAGTTGGGAGAGCGACGGCCTTACAAGCCGTAGGTCACAGGTTCGACCCCTGTACCACCCACCAATTTATAGAAAGGTTTCGCGGACCGGTAGTTCAGCTGGTTAGAATGCCGGCCTGTCACGCCGGAGGTCGCGGGTTCGAGTCCCGTCCGGTCCGCCATTATTTAGAAAAACCGCCCAATCTGGGGGGTTTTTTTATGGAAAAAGCTTTGCCGGGACGAGAACCCGTGAAGTGGGTCGACCGATTTGCGCAGCAAATCAGGGCGCCGGAGGAACGACGGCGGGGTTTACCCCGAGCTCCCGTAGGGGGCGAGTCAGTCCCGTCCGGTCCGCCATTATTTAAAAAGCCACCCTTTGGGTGGCTTTTTTTATTCCTGAATTATCGCTAAAAGATTAGAGCTTTTCTTTTACCCTTTGCCATTCGCTCCAGACCTGTTGTGCCGTAAAGGATTTGAGGCACTGGGCCTCCGGTCCTTTGTAGTGCTGATAGGTACAGGAGCGCTTGTAGCAGGGTGTGCACTCAAATCCCTGAGCGGAGAGATGCACTGAGTGTTTGCCGTAGGCACCGATCAACGCGGCATCTGTGGGCCCGTAGAGAGTCACCATAGGTACTTCCAGAGCTGCGGCTATATGAGCCAGTCCGGTATCGACACAAATGGCACCAGACGAGTGTGACAACACCGAGGCGATATCGGTTAGGGGTAGACGTGGTAAGACGGTGGCGTGATCAAAACCTTCAGCCAGAAGTTCGGCTTGTTGGCGTTCCCACTCTGCGCCCCAGGGAAGAAGGACATCAAATCCTTCTGAACCGGCCAGTTCGATTAATTGGCGCCAGTGCTCATTGATCCAGCATTTATTGTCCCAACTGGCGTTGTGAACAAAGACCAGATAGGGCCGAGAGGGCAGTTCAACGCTCGGTGACGGCCACTCGGCATATTTCGCTCCATCGCCAGTCAGCAGAAAGTCCGGCTTGGTGTCTGGCAATTCATAACCCAGAACCTGGGAAAAGAGCTGTCGCCAGCGATCAATCGCCAACTGATTTTTGGCGATGGCATAGGTCTGATTGTAGGCAAATTGTGCGCCGAACTCTCGTACGGAGGATCGGTCCGGGCCACACTTCAAGCCTCTGGTCAGCCAGGTCACCAAAGAACTTTTTAGGTTGCTCTGTGCATCGATAACAATGTCGTACTCGACCTGTCGCAATTCTCTGGTAAAGCGGGTTAACTCGCCACCAAAAAAGAAATTGAAGAGATTTTTACGCCAGCGTCTGTGAGCTGTTTTTATGGTGTTACGTACCGTGGGGTGCCAGGTGGGAATTTCGGCAAAGGCTTCATCCACTGCCCAGTCAAATTGAATGCCGGGGATTGCCCGCTGGGCGTCGGTGAGGGCGGGCAGTGCCTGCACGAGGTCGCCCATGGAGCTTAATTTTACGATGAGTACTTGCATCAATGATCAACTGTGTTCAGCTTGCCATACTGAAAGCTGTAGGTGTTAAGGCGCTTCATCTGTCGGGTGTTGTGGTGTGGGAAGCATTGCATAACCCGGAGTAACGATACTGGTGGTTATGAAAAGATTTTTTTCAGCTTGGCGCTCAAGCCATGAAAGAAACTATGTTTTCCCAATGCGGCTTTACTCACAAGATAATTCATCTGGATAGAGCGGCGTTCGCCCACCACCGGCTTATGACCGTGCCAACAGTTGTCTGTCACCTTAAATGCCATCATGGTGCCAGCCTTTGGGGCAATTTCCTCAACGTAATCTTCGATATCGGTCCCGTTGCGCAAAACGCGCAAATAACCGCCTTCATTGGCCCAATCTTCATTAAAGTAGAACAGTACGGTAATGATCTTGGTTTTGGAGTCAGTGTGAATGCGGCCATCTTTCTGACGCATGACACCTCTCACTGTGAACATGGTGGGTGAGTCGGCTAAATCTACATCAAATTTGGCTTCAATGGCAGACCTGAACTGATCGCTGTTGAGCTCGTTGATCAGTGCCTCGAAACCAGGGCCACTCTCGATTTCCGCGACGGGTATGCTGCCGGGGTGCTGTATCACCGGAAAATCTGACAAGACCTTCTGCAACGTCCCTTCTTCGAAAGCGTCCGTTAGTACCAGGTAAGGGTAGGGGTCGTTTTTCAGAGTTGTTTCTTGGAGGGCAGAATATCTAAGCATATCAGGATGATAAATCCGGTCGGTGGCGGGTATGCAATGCTAGCATAATCGGCAGATAGCACCCAAGCAGGCAGAACCATCTGACTGATACAAATCAAGGTTTGAGGTTGAGCCTTCCTTTAGGTGGTGGAGCCTGTTTTACTACTCAAATAGCGTTGGTTTTATTAGCATGGGCTTCACGGGGTTTTCGGCCATCTATAATCGAACATAATCAGGGAGATGGATCGCACCAATGAATTATCAACAACTGCGTGAAAAGCTTTACCAGATCATTTTTGGCACAGATACACCCCTGGGGCAGCGTTTTGATATTTTTCTAATCTATGCCATTTTGATCAGTGTGCTGGCGGTTATTCTGACCACTGTAGATGCCTTGAATAGCCGGTATTCCACCACCTTTTTCGTGATTGAATGGTTTTTTACCGGGCTTTTCACCATTGAATACGCACTGCGTATATTCTGTTCCCCCAACAGGCCGAAATACCTGTTTAGTTTCTACGGCATTATTGATCTGGTCTCTATTATCCCGTCCTATCTGGCGTTGATGATTACTGGTGCCCATTACCTGATGATTATTCGTCTGGTGAGGGTGTTGCGCATTTTCCGGGTACTGAAGTTAGTGCGTTACCTGTCCGAAGCCGATGTGTTGATGCGTTCTCTACACCAGGCAAGGCGTAAGATTTTTGTGTTCTTCAGTGCAGTACTGGTACTTAGCACGTTGTTCGGCTGTCTGATGTATGTCGTCGAGGGCCCTGACAACGGTTTTAGCAGTATCCCCATCAGTATTTACTGGACCATTGTGACGATTACCACCGTGGGCTATGGAGATATTACGCCGCATACCGTAATCGGCCAGTTAATCTCAACGCTGGCGATGCTGACCGGTTACTCCATAATTGCCATTCCCACCGGGATTATCACGGCAGAACTTGCTAACGAAATACAGCGCGAGAAGTCCCTGTATCCCTGTCCTAATTGTGTCAAGGCCGGCCATGACCGCGATGCAATTCATTGCAAATGGTGTGGCGCGAGCCTAGGTACATTGGAAGAACGCCACCCGCCCACAAAGGAACTCTAGCCAGTGAATCACTGGTACCTGGACGCAGTGCAGAGACTTTCCTCTGGTCTGGAGCAGTTATCGGAGTTCTGGTTGTTGCTGTATGTGCTGATGGAGATCATCGGCATTATCTTTGCGCTTGAATCTATTTTTAAATCTCGAACTTCCCAGGGGGCAATCGCCTGGGCACTAGGCCTGGTCTTCCTGCCTCCACTGGTGGTGCCCATATATCTGTTGTTCGGGCAACGGCGCTTTTATGGCTACGTTGAAGCGCGGCGCAAGGGAGATCTAGAGATCCAGCGTATCGCCCAACGACTTTTGGCAGAAATGACTCAGCACTTCAGTTTGCCAGGTGAATTGCCCGCGGGTATGCAGCTGCTGGAAAAGCTGGCCCTGATGCCATTTACCCAGGGAAATCAGGTGAGTCTGCTGATTAACGGAGACCGCATTTTCAGTGAAATTTTTGCTGCTATCGACCGGGCGGAAAATTACATTCTAGTGCAATTTTATATTGTTCGAGATGATCAGCTGGGTAGAAAACTTCTCGAGCGGCTGGCTAAAAAGGCACAGCAGGGAGTCAGGGTTTATTTTCTGTACGATGCCATCGGCAGTTTTAGTCTTACCCGCCGTTTTTTGCGGCAATGTCGCAAATCCGGCATTGATATTCAGTCATTCCACACCTGGCGTTGGTTCCGGCGACGCCGCTTTCAGGTCAATTTTCGCAATCATCGCAAGATCGTTGTGGTGGATGGACATGAAGCCTATGTGGGGGGCGCCAATATTGGTGATGAGTATTGCAATGCCCATCGCCACCTATCTCCCTGGCGCGATACACACCTGAAACTGGAAGGTCCTGCAGTGCAGGGCGTTCAACTGTCTTTTATGGAAGATTGGCACTGGGCCACCGGGGATGTGCCGGCAATGAACTGGCACCCGGCCGGGGTTGATGGTGACAAACGGGTATTGGTGTTACCCACCGGGCCTGCTGATCTCCAGGAGTCCTGCCAACTGATGTTCCTGCATGCGATTAACAGCGCCAATCAGCGCCTGTGGATTGTCAGCCCTTATTTTGTGCCTGATGAATCTATCGTCAAGGCCCTCAAACTGGCTGTGCTCCGGGGGGTGGATGTTAAAGTGATGCTGCCCGGCATAACGGACAACCGCGTGGTGCAGTTATCCTCCTATGCGGTGCTTATGAGTCTGCGTTTTTCTGGCGTAAAGGCTTACCAGTATCGTGAGGGTTTTTTACACCAGAAGGTTGTGTTGGTAGATGATGATCGTGCGTATGTGGGTACAGCCAATTTTGACAACCGCTCCTTCCAATTAAATTTTGAAATCACCGTCATGATCCGAGACAAGGTTTTTGCGGGGCAGGTTGAACAGATGCTGGAAAACGACTTTCTCTGTTGCGAGGAATTGAGTGCCGCTGAACTGGAGCAGCGCAGCCTGCTGTTCAGGGCGACGGTAAAGCTTGCACAATTATTTTCACCAATTCAGTAGTTGTGCAAAAAATAGAGTACGATAGCGACTCTGCAAATTTGGATGGAAAATCCTATGTCACTGTTCTCGGAACTGTTAGGCGATTGCTCCCCGTACATCTTTAATCTGGTTTACGATATCGATGTTCGGATGCTGTTTATTGAGTGCCTGGATGATCCATCTGATGAAGAACCGTCGCTGCGTATCGTGTTTCCCGAGGTGACAGCGTACGCGGAGAGTAATCAGGCAGATGCGATGGATGATGAGCTGATGGATGACCTGGTGAGTATCGACTGGACCAATGAAAACCAGGTGACGATCTTGACGTGTAAAAAGGAAATTGTGATTGATATGACCGGAGCCCCGTTTACCGAAGAAATCGAGTAATCCCCGGCAGGGCGTTATTCCGGGGTCTCTTCGTTCTCTTCGTCCTCTGGCCCAAATACTTCTTCACGCCAGTTGGGGCCTACATTGTGCTCAATGTATTCACGGATGAGCTGACGAACCTTCTGGGAAGGTGTAACATCCTCTTTCGAGCAAAGCCTTTCAAAGGTTGCTTTCTTCTTCGGATCGATCAGTAACGTCAATCGGGCTGTACGGTTTTCCATAGGTGTGATCCACCGGTATCATTATTCTGTATGTTAATTAAGTTAACATTCTTCTGACAGCGTGTGATCGTAATTTGTCTGCGTGTTAATCTCAACCCTTAATTTCATCCAAGCAGCGTAATCAATATGGCTCATCGAGCACACCTGTTTTCCCTTAAGCTTGGTCATGGCTTGCGCACTGCGCTGGCGACTGAACCTTACACAAAAAACCGCTTGCTCAGTGATGCCATGGCTGGCATTACTGTGGGTATCATCGCGATTCCCTTGGCGATGGCATTGGCCATTGCCAGTGGGGTTGCCCCCCAGTACGGTCTCTACACTGCCATTATAGCCGGCCTGCTCATACCTTTGGCCGGTGGTTCCCGTTACAGCGTTTCCGGCCCCACGGCAGCATTTGTGGTAATTCTTTATCCTGTCGCACAACGGTATGGATTGTCCGGGCTGTTGGTGGCCACGGTCCTTGCTGGCTGCATGATGGTGATTATGGCCTTGTTGCGCCTGGGACGCTATATCGAATATATCCCCGAGTCAGTGACCCTGGGTTTTACAGGGGGGATTGCGGTAGTCATTGCCACCCTGCAGTTAAAGGATCTGTTAGGACTGCAGGGCATTGTTATGCCCTCTCATTTTCCAACAGACAACATCTATAAGTTTCTAGCAACTTTTGGCTTGGTGCTAATGGTTAGCTCACTGACTTTGTTGATCTATACCTATCAGGCAACGAATGATGTAGCTTTTAAAAATGCATCGGCAATATATGATTTGGATATTAGCAATAGACCTGACGAAGATAAGAAAAGAAGAGCGAAGCTCCTTAACCGGGAAGTTGAAATTACAGTAACCAATCGAAATGTCGCGAAGTGGTTCTTTTCAGGTCTATTTGGTCTTGGCTTTTTAGCTTCTATCGTTGGCTTCGAACGATGGTACAAATATATACAACCAGAGCACGATCGGGCGATAAAACTGCAAAACCAAAAGTTAGAGTTAGAGTTAGAGTTAGAGTTAGAGCTGGCCTCCCTTAACAAGTTAAGCCAGCAGGACGCGCAAAATACGCGCGCCCCTGCTTGAAGCGTTAGGCAACAAAACAACTTCAAGTCACAGTTTGAGGTCAGCTTGGTTGAAGTTCGATGATAGGCCGTAGTTGGAGTTCGTGTTGCTGAGAGTCAGCAATGAGATATGAGAATGGTGCCCAGGAGAGGACTTGAACCTCCACCCCCTTGCGAGGACCAGCACCTGAAGCTGGCGTGTCTACCAATTTCACCACCTGGGCATTCCGAGGAGCAATTGCTGCTCTTTCAGAGGTGGCGAACTATAGTGATCGTTCCTGCGATTGTCAATTATCGACAGTAAAAATATCCCGTTATCTTCGTTGTCTTACATGCCTTCGTCGGTACGAAAATCATTGGCTTGTGTGCCGGTATCTGCTGTTATGATATATAAACCTGAGCTGTTTCCTCCTGTTAGAGAGATTGAATGAAAAAACATGTTCGTAATGACCCTCATGCCGAGCGCGAGGCTGCCAAATACGACCGACCCATCCCCAGCCGTGAATATATTCTCGACTTCCTCAATGAGAGTACCGGCCCTCTGACTTACGAAGAACTATGCACGGAATTCGGCATTCAGGACGAGGATGCCCGTGAGGCGCTGCGCCGCCGGTTGATCGCCATGGAGCGTGATGGCCAGACAGTGCGCAATCGCCGCCATGCTTATGGCTCTCTGGACAAAATGAACCTGATCAAGGGGCGGGTCGTTGGACACCCCGAGGGTTTTGGTTTTGTGATTCCATCCAGCGGGGGCGATGATCTGTTCCTCTCCAGTCGCCAGATGCGACGGGTCATGGATGGCGACGAGGTCTTGGTCAGAATTGCCGGCTGGGACCGTCGCGGTCGCCCTGAAGGTTCTATTGTGGATGTGGTGGAGCACCACACCACCACGCTGGTTGGTCGATATTTTGTAGAAAGCGGCATTCATTTTGTCCGCCCCGATAACCCCCGCATGACCCAGGACATTCTGATCCCCACGGAGCAGCGGAGTGAGGTTGAGCCCGGGCAGATTGTGGTGGTTGAAATTACCACTTTCCCAAGCCGCAACAACCTGCCTGCAGGACGTGTGGTCCAGGTGCTTGGAGAGCACCTGGCGCCGGGTATGGAAATTGATATTGCCATTCATAATTACGGTATACCCAATGCATGGCCTGACGAGGTAATTGCCGAGGCTGAGGCCATTCCAGAGACGCTGTTGCCGGAAGATGGCCAGTACCGGGAGGATTTGCGCCAGATGCCGTTCGTTACCATTGACGGTGAAGATGCGCGGGACTTTGATGATGCGGTCTTCTGTGAGCCGCGCCGTAATGGGTGGCGTTTGCTGGTGGCTATTGCTGATGTGTCCCATTACGTTCAGGTGGGTAGTCCCCTTGATCGGGAGGGTTATCAACGGGGTAATTCCGTGTACTTCCCCCAGAACGTAGTGCCGATGTTGCCGGAAAAGCTGTCCAATGGCCTGTGTTCGCTGAACCCGAATGTGGACCGTCTGACCATGGTCTGTGATATGACACTGGATAACGGTGGCAATATCACCAAGTACCAGTTTTATGAGGCCATCATCCATTCCCACGGGCGGCTGACATATACTCAGGTTGCCGCCATGATCGCCCAGCGGGGCGATCGGGATAGCGGTGTTCGGAAACAGTTCCACGCGTTGACGGCACATGTGGACCACCTGCATGAACTTTATTTGATGTTATTGCAATCCCGAGAGGTTCGCGGTGCCATCGACTTTGACAGCCGGGAAACACGCATTCTGTTTGATGCTGAGCGCAAGATTCAGCAGATCATTCCCTCGGAACGCACAGAAGCTCACCGCCTGATTGAGGAATGTATGCTGTGCGCCAATGTGTGCGCGGCCAGCCTTCTGCAAAAGAGCAAACTGCCGGCGTTATACCGGGTTCACCAGGGGCCTCGCCAGGAAAAACTGGCAGACCTGAGAGAATTTCTGGGCGAGCTGGGGCTGGGTTTGCCGGGTGGCGATGAGCCAACTCCCAAGGATTTTCAGAGGGTTTTACGACAGGTGGCGGGGCGCCCAGATGCGGGCGTAATTCAGACGGTGATTCTGCGCACCATGAATCAGGCGGTTTACGATCCGGAGAACGAGGGTCACTTTGGCCTCAACTACCCGGCCTACACGCACTTTACCTCGCCGATACGCCGTTACCCAGACTTGTTGGTGCACCGGGCAATCCGCTACCTGATCCGCAAGAAAGGGCGAGCCAGCCACGTGAAAAAGGTGGACGGCGCCCCATTGCTCAAATCCGCTCAGATTTATCCCTATGACGAAGCCTGGATGGTAGGTGCTGGTGAACATTGCTCCATGACGGAGCGCCGTGCCGATGAGGCTACCCGTGACGTGGTCAACTGGTTGAAATGTGAGTATCTGTTGTCTCGGGTTGGCGAGGAATACAATGGCGTCGTGGTTTCGGTTACCGGTTTTGGCCTGTTTGTCCAGCTCACGGAATTGTTTATCGAGGGACTGGTACATATCACCGGCCTTCCGAAGGATTATTACTATCATGAGGCAGCGCACCACCGACTGGTGGGCGAGCGTACCAAGCGTGTATTTGGTCTGGGTGACAAACTGCTGGTGCGAGTCAGCAGGGTAGACCTGGATGAAAGAAAGATCGACTTTGACCTAGTGGAAGAGAACCGCCGAAAATCCAGAAAAGGCGTAACGGTGACCCCCAAGGCTCTGGAGATGGCGGTTGAACATGAGCAGGAAAGAACACGCCGTCAGCCCCGAGGAAAAAAACGCGCCACTTCCGGTCAACCCCCGGGGAGCACACCGGCATCCAAACCAGGTAAACCGAGACCTAAAAAAACGGGGAAATCCAGCAGTTCCAGGCGACGCAAGTCAACCGCCAAAAAGCGCTAGTGATGGTAAGCAAAAAGAACCGGGGCACCGGTTAAAGACGAGTTAAATAATGGCAAAAACAGGACAGGAGCAATCCCAGGCCCAGGGGCAGTGGGTTTTTGGTATGCATGCGGTGCAGGCAATATTGAAAACCTCCGCAGACAAGGTGCGGGCCTTGAAAGTCATGAAGGGGAGGGATGATCAGCGTCTGCAGAAACTGTTAAACCTGGCGGACATGCATAGCATTGAGGTGCTACGTGTGAGTCGCAAAGAGCTGGATCAGTTGACTGAAGGCGAGGGCCGCCACCAGGGCGTTGCCGCATTCTGCGAAAGTGGCGACATTCAGGACGAGCACTTTCTTTTTGGGTTGCTGGAGCAACTTCAGGTGCCGCCTTTCCTACTTGTGCTAGATGGTGTTACCGACCCCCACAACCTGGGGGCCTGCCTGAGATCTGCAGATGCAGCGGGTGTGCAAGCTGTGATCGTGCCTAAAGACAATTCCGTGAGCCTAACGCCAACCGTGCAGAAAGTGGCCAGCGGTGCTGCTGAAACAGTCCCCCTGATTGTCGTCACTAATCTGTCGAGAACCCTGAAGCAGTTGCAGGAAAAGGGTCTGTGGATTGTGGGCACTGCTGGCGAGGCAGACAGCCTGGTTTATCAGGCGGACCTGAACGGGCCGCTGGCGATCGTGATGGGTGCTGAGGAAAAGGGCTTGCGGCGGCTGACGCGGGAGCACTGTGATGTGCTGGTCAAACTGCCGATGGCTGGTGCGGTCAGTAGCCTGAATGTCTCTGTGGCTGCGGGTATTTGCCTGTTTGAAGCGGTGCGCCAACGACACTAACGACCGTGCCTTAGTGAGGAGAAACCCCTATTAACCGCCGTCGTCATCAAATTCCCCAGCGGGTTCTGGAGAACAACCAGATGGCCACCCGAAACCTGGTGTTGAATTTACCCAATGTGATCAGCGCTCTCCGGGTAGCGTTGATGCCGGTTTTGGTCCTTCTGGCGCTGGAGCAGAAAGTGATTCCCTTTCTGGGGGTGTTGGCTTTTTCACTGTTCAGCGATTGCCTCGATGGCTATCTGGCCCGTCGTTTAGGGCAGGTTACCGAGCTGGGGACGCGCCTGGATAGCTGGGCAGATCTGAGTACCTATGCTGCCATGTTGATGGGATTGAAAGTATTGTGGCCGGAGGTTTTTGTCCGAGAAGCCGGTTATCTGGTGGCCGCATTCAGCGCCTGGCTGGTGCCTCTCCTGGTGTGCCTGGCCCGATTCCGGTGTCTGCCGAGTTACCATACCTGGAGTGCAAAGCTGGTAGCCATTTTGTTGGCACCGGCTTATTTCGTGGCGGTGATTTGGGATAGCTCCCTGTTCCTGCGCGGGGTGTTGCTTTTTTATCTTTGGGTGGCTTTCGAGCAGCTGGTGATTACTTGTATCCTGCCCCACTGGCAGAGCAACGTGGCTGGATTCTGGCGTGCTGCAGCCGTGGCCCGCGGCAGCCAGCCCCTGGAAGAGCTGGCTGCAGGTCAAAGCGAGGGAAGTTCACCTTAGAAAATACAGTGCTTGGTGAAGTCGGCGGCTTCGTTGGCAGTCCACTCACCCTTGGGTTTTTCCTTCATGTCATTGCACCAGGCTTCACTGCCAACCTTGGCGCAACCAGCCAAAGACAGTGAGAAAATGGCGGCCAGCAACAGGGTAAACTTTTTCATCGATAACTCCTTTCCATAAACGTGCGTGAAGGCTGAAATCATAACTGCTCAGACTTCGCACTCCTAGTCTATAAGTGCCTGAATTTTCCTTGAAATTACAGTTTCATCCCCGTAGAATGCCCGCCCTTGGTCTACTTGGGCCAAGACACTCCTTGCTGCACCGCATGGGGCGGGCAGCTACTTACCCGTAAGGAGGCACAATGCGTCACTACGAAATCGTTTTTATGGTTCACCCGGATCAGAGCGAACAGGTCCCCGGGATGATTGAACGCTATACCGGTACAATTAATACCGGCAATGGCAAAGTCCACCGTCTTGAAGACTGGGGTCGTCGCCAGCTGGCCTATCCCATCAACAAAATTCACAAGGCTCACTATGTTCTGATGAACATTGAGTGTGGTCAGGACGTTCTGGACGAGCTGAATTCTAACTTCCGTTATAACGATGCAGTTATTCGCAGCGCAGTGTTTAGCTGCGACGAAGCGATTACTGCCGAATCGCCCATCATGAAAGCCGAAAAGTCTGAAAGCCGTTCCGAGCGCCGCGAGCCTCGTCCGTCTGACAGCGAAGGCGTCACTGAGAAAGCAGATACTAAGTCAGAAACAGACGAAGAAACTAAAGCGTCTGCTGATGAAGCAACGGAAGAGGAGGAATAAGCAATGGCTCGTTTTAACCGTCGTCGCAAGTTTTGCCGCTTCAGCGCGGAAGGTGCCCAGGAGATCGATTACAAGGATCTGGACACCCTGAAACAATACGTTTCCGAAACCGGAAAAATCGTACCAAGCCGTATCACTGGCACTAAGGCCAAGTATCAGCGTCAGCTGGCTACCGCCATCAAACGTGCCCGTTTTCTGGCTCTGCTGCCCTACACGGACAGCCATAAGTAAGTATTGGTAAAACCAACCTATGCGCGCCTTGGCTGAATTTATCATGCGCGGGCGCCTGCAGGCGGCACTGGTTGCCCTGGTAGGCAGTCTGGTGCCGATGCTCAGTCCGGCAACGGTCTCTTTGGTGACCTTGAGCCGGGGCGTAAAAGAAGGCCTGTTAGTAATGTTGTGGGGTTTGTTGCCCCTACTGATGGCCTTTTACGGCAGCGCTATCAACCCGGTGATTACGCTGGCGACCATGGCAGGGCTGCTGGTCGTTGTGACGTCATCAGAAGTACTCCGTGTCACCGTGTCGTGGACGAGTACCTTGACGGTGATGATGGCGCTCAGTGCGCTGTCGGTTTTGTTACTGAATCTGTTGTTTGATAGTTCGGTAGCGAACCTGGAAGTGGCTGTGGCAAACATGTTCAGCCAGTTGCAAAAACAGGCAGGAGATTCGGAAGCGGCATTCATGCCGGGCCGGACATTCCTGTTGGGTGTGATTGGCTATGTGGTTGCACTAACTACCGTGATCAGTCTGATTCTGGGTCGCTGGTGGCAGGCACAACTCTATAATCCCGGTGGTTTTCGGGAAGAGTTCCACGCATTGCGTTTCAACCGCAATGTGGGCATAGCACTACTGGCCGGGGTGGCAGTTTGTTACCTGTCGCCGGAGGAATACGCCAGTTGGGCAGGCCTATTGGGTTTGCCGTTGCTGCTCAGCGGCATCGCACTCGTGCATCATACGGTGGCTTTCTACCAGATAGGTGCACATTGGTTGGCAATTTTTTACGTGGGCTTGTTAATGATAGGTCCCTTGAGTTTGATACTGGTCGGTTTGGGATTTCTCGACAGTGTCTTGAATATACGCGCCAGGTTGGCAGCGCGGGCCAAGTAGCTCTGCCACCCCGGTGATAACAGGTTATTAAAGAGAGGATATCCGAGATGGAAGTTATTCTTCTGGAGAAAGTCGGCAAGCTCGGCACAATCGGTGACAAAGTCAATGTGAAGGCTGGCTATGGACGCAATTTCCTGATTCCACAGGGTAAAGCGGTGTTCGCCACAGCTGAGAACCTGGCTGAATTTGAAGCCCGTCGTGCAGAGCTTGAAGCCGCTGCCGCCGAGCAACGCAGCTCTGCTGAAGCACGTGGCCAGCAACTGGCAGCGCTGGATGCCATTGTCATTGCCAGCAATGCCGGTGATGAAGGCAAGCTGTTTGGCTCCATCGGCACACGCGATATTGCCGATGCCATTACTGCGGCTGGTGTTGAAGTGACCAAGAGCGAAGTGAAGTTGCCTGAAGGTGCACTGCGTGAAACGGGTGAATTCGAAATCGACATCCAGTTGCACGCCGAAGTGACCCAGCCTATCAAGCTGACTATCGTCGCTGAGTAATTCGGCAGTTCCCTGCCGTTTCAGTATCGGTAACAATACGGCACTGCACTGTAATCAGCGCAGTGCCGTTTTTGCATTGGCGAGAGACAGTAGATGGTTGATGAAAGGGGAACCACAGAGCAGCAGCTCCCTCACTCCATAGAGGCGGAGCAGGCTGTGCTCGGCGGCCTGATGCTGAGTAATGGTGCCTTTGATACTGTCGCCTCGGTCATTTCCGAAAAAGATTTTTTTGCCAGCGATCACCAGCTGATTTTTGAAACCATGCGGCAGCTTTCTGCTGAGCAGAAGCCGCTGGATCTGATCACGCTTTCTGAATCCCTTGAAAACAACAGTCAACTGGACCATGTAGGTGGTTCGGTATACCTGGCTGAGCTCGCCAACAATACACCCAGCTCGGCCAACATCAGCGCCTACGCACAGATCGTGCTGGAACGCTCAATCATCCGCCAGCTGATTTCTGCCGCTAGTGATATCGTCAAAAAAGGCTACAACCCCCTGGGGTGGGACAGCAGCAAATTGCTGGCCGAAGCGGAACGCAAGCTCTCTGATATTATCCAGAATCGCCCCAAGCAGGGCGGTTTCCTATCGGTCAATGACCTGCTCAAGCAGGCAGTTGAACGCATTGATCAATTATTTAATAACGATGAAGACATCACTGGGATCAGTACAGGGTTTGATGACCTGGATGAGAGAACGTCCGGTTGGCAGCCTGCGGATCTGGTGATTGTTGCCGGTCGTCCATCCATGGGGAAAACCTCGTTTGCCATGAACATGGCTGAGCATGCTGTATTGAACCAGGATAAGCCGGTACTGGTGTTCAGTCTGGAGATGCCCGCCAGCCAATTGATCATGCGGATGATGTCCTCTCTGGGCAAAATTGATCAGACCAAAATGCGCTCGGGCAACCTGTCTGAAGATGACTGGCCCAGACTGTCCAGTGCGGCATCTAGACTGAAAGATCGCCCCCTGTATATTGATGATACCCCCGGCATTACCCCCATGGAGTTGCGCAATCGGATACGCCAGATTGCCCGTGAGCAGGGTGATCCCGGTCTGATCGTGGTGGACTACCTGCAGCTGATGAGCGGTAGTGTGCCGACGGATAATCGCACCAACGAAATTTCTCAGATCTCCCGTGAGTTGAAGACCATTGCCCGGGAGTTTAGTTGCCCTTTAATTGCGCTGTCTCAGTTGAGTCGTAATCTGGAACATCGCCCCAACAAACGCCCGATCAATTCTGACCTGAGGGAGTCCGGTGCTATTGAGCAGGATGCGGACGTCATTGTCTTTATCTACAGGGATGAGGTGTACAACGAGGACAGCCCCGACAAGGGCGTGGCAGAAGTGATTATCGGCAAGCAGCGTAATGGCCCGATCGGCACCTGCAAATTGGCCTTCCTGGGCAAATACACACGGTTTGAAAATCTCGCCCGGGATTATTTCGCCGAGTAATCCTCGTCTTATCTGTTCGGAAACCCCATGCAAATATTTCATTCCATACAAGGCCTCCGTCAATCATTGTTGCAGTTACGCCGTCAGGGCAAGCGCATTGGCTTTGTTCCCACTATGGGGAACCTGCACGATGCCCATATTGAACTGGTGAAGCGGGCGCAGCAGACCAATGATATTGTGGTCTGTTCAATTTTTGTCAACGGCCTGCAATTCGGTCTCAACGAAGACTGGGACAAGTATCCGCGAACCTTTGAAGATGATTGCGCCAGGTTACGTGCCGTAGGCTGTGACTTCCTTTTTCACCCGGATGATAACGAGATGTACCCCAATGGCCTGGATACCCAGACCCGGGTTATTTGCCCCACGATGACCGATGTGTTGTGCGGCGCCAGTCGTCCCGGCCATTTCGAGGGGGTCACCACTGTGGTCACCAAGCTCTTCAATATCGTGCAGCCGGACGAAGCGGTTTTCGGTATCAAGGACTTCCAGCAGCTGGCGGTAATACGTCGCATGGTTGAAGACCTCTGTATGCCGGTCGAAATTACCGCGGCTCCCATTCATCGTGAGGCGGATGGACTGGCCATGAGTTCCCGCAACGGTTACCTGACGGCAGAAGAGCGTCCCCGCTGCAACCAACTCAACCGCAGCCTGAGTTGGGTTGTTACCCAGATAGAGGCAGGCAACAGGGATTTTCCGGCACTGGAGGCGGAGGCGAAAAGCCAGATTGAACAGGCGGGTTTCAAAGTGGACTACGTGACAGTGTGTAACAGCAAAACACTGGAACTTGCCGCGGAAGATGACCAACAGATTACGGTGCTGGGGGCAATGTACACCTCCCATGCACGATTGATTGACAACATTTCCCTGACGTAGAGGAATACCATCATGTTGAGCACCATGCTGAAAGGCAAATTGCATATGGCCAGCGTTACCCATGCCGAACTTTGGTATGACGGGTCCTGTGCCATTGATGCCAACCTACTGGAATTGGCAGGTCTGCGGGAGTTTGAGCAGATTGACATCTACAACGTCAATAATGGTGAGCGTTTTACTACTTATATTATTCGCGGCGAGCCTGGCTCAGGCATTATTTCCATGAACGGTGCAGCCGCACGCAAGTGCCAGGTGGGTGACCGGGTGATCATCGCCACCTATGCCCAATATTCCGAGGAAGAGCTGGCCAAGTACAAACCCCGTCTGGTTTATCTGAATGCCGACAATACCGTCGAGCGGTCTGACAATACCATTCCCGTCCAGGCGGCCTAAAGTTTCGAGGCCCAATCCGCAGGCAAAAAAAACCGGTGGTTGTGGCCACCGGGAAAAATTGCTGGAATGGAGAAAGCGTAAAGAAGTTGTTTAGGCAGAAGGTCTTCCCGCGGTTTTCATCGCCTGGGAAATTTCATCCAGTATTGCGGGATCATCGATGGTCGAGGGCACGTTGAAGGGCTCGCCATCGGCAATCTGACGCATGGTGCGACGCAGAATTTTTCCAGAGCGGGTCTTGGGAAGTCTTTGCACAATCAATGACTGATCGTAGCAACCCACGGCCCCAATTTTCGCACGCACCATTTGTTTCAGCTCCGCGGCGAGATCGTCCTTGCGAAGGGATGCGCCATCCTTGAGAACCACCAAGCCCAGGGGCAGTTGTCCTTTAAGGCTATCGCTAATACCGATCACGGCACATTCAGCGACCGCCGGGTGAGATCCGACAATTTCTTCCATTTGACCGGTGGACAGGCGGTGGCCAGCGACGTTAATGACATCGTCACAGCGACCCATGACAAAGAGATAATTTTCTTCGTCAAGGTAACCCTCGTCACCGGTCAGGTAATAGCCTGGATAGGTGTTTAGATAGCCTGCTTCAAATCGTGGGTGATTGCCCCAGATAGTGGCCAGCGTGCCCGGAGGCAGGGGCAGCTTAATGGCGATATTACCTTTTTCACCGCCACTCACCGGTTCACCGGCTTCGTTGAGAATCTGTACCTGGTAGCCAGGCATTGGCACCGTGGCTGAACCAGGCTTGGTGGGCATGGGTTCAAGACCTATAGGGTTTCCGGCTATGGCCCAGGCAGTTTCTGTCTGCCACCAGTGGTCAATCACGGGCAGCTTGGTTTTTTCTTTCAGCCACTCGTAAGTGGGGGGGTCCAGTCGTTCCCCAGCCAGGTAAATACGCTCCAGTTTCGACAGATCGTATTGCTTCAGGTTTTCAGCTTCAGGATCTTCCTTTCGAACTGCACGAAATGCAGTGGGTGCCGTAAACATGGTCTTTACGCCGTGTTCAGCACAGACCCGCCAGAAAGCACCGGAGTCAGGGGTCCTGACCGGTTTGCCTTCATACAGAATCGTGGTGCAGCCAGTCAGGAGGGGAGCGTAGACAATGTAGGAATGGCCTACCACCCAGCCCACATCAGACGCGGCCCAGTAAACATCACCGGGTTCGACGTTATAGACAACATCCATGCTGTAGCACATCGCGACTGCATGCCCACCGTTGTCCCGCACCACTCCTTTGGGTTTACCGGTTGTCCCTGAGGTGTAGAGGATATACAGCGGATCAGTACCTTTGACAGGAACCGGTTCCGCGGGTGTAGCACCTGAGACCAGATCCTGCCAGTCGACGTCCCGTCCGGGTTGCATGTCTGCCTGTGACTGTGGACGCTGGAGTAAGACCACATGACTGGGTTTGTGCTCAGCAATCTTGATGGCCTCATCAACCATGGGCTTGTAATCGATAACACGGTTGATTTCGATGCCGCATGACGCTGTCACGATGACTTTCGGGTGAGCGTCATCAATACGCACAGCCAGTTCGTCTGGAGCAA
The DNA here is from genome assembly GCA_023261185.1 of Porticoccus sp. Taxonomy (GTDB): domain Bacteria; phylum Pseudomonadota; class Gammaproteobacteria; order Pseudomonadales; family Porticoccaceae; genus Porticoccus; species Porticoccus litoralis. The sequence continues at coordinate 41,777 of JALRJN010000088.1, read as the reverse complement.
AACCGCCAAATACCACGGAGTGGATTGCACCCAGTCTGGCACAGGCCAGCATGGCGATGGCCGCTTCGGGCACCATTGGCATATAAATCACCACGCGATCACCTTTTTCCACACCCAGGCTTTTCAGTCCACCGGCAAACAGCGCTACTTGATCACGCAATTCACGGTAGGTGTAGGTGGCTTTGGTGTCGGTCACCGGGGAATCGTAGATCAGCGCGGCCTGTTCACCTCGACCCTGTTCCACGTGATAGTCGAGACACAGATAACTGGTGTTCAGCTCCCCGTCGGTATACCAGCGAAAGTATTCGTTCTCATCCACGCTGAGAATGTTGGTCGGCTTTTTATACCAGGCAATACGATTAGCCTGCTCTTGCCAGAATTGTTCAGGGTTTTCCAAAAACTGTTGATATTGTTTCTGATAGGCATTAACTACAGACATATTGAGATCCTTCCCCCAACCTTAAATTATTTTGCTGAATTGTTTGCCATGGGCACCGTGAGCGCAATACGACCTAGGTACAACAACTTAAGTAGCACATCACTTGCAACCTTCACGAAAATCATCGACTCTTCAGCCATGACAGGTTATGCGTTGCCATAAAAGGTTTCCGAGAAGCCATGATTTCTCAACCCTTGCTGTTGCTGATTGCCTTGAGTTGCGTGTTTCTTCTCGTGCTTGTTGCCCTATGGGCAGAGCGTCAACCTGACTGGCACAACCGTTTACGCCCCTATATTTATAGCCTGACACTGGCCGTCTACTGTTCTTCCTGGACATTTTTCGGAGCCGTCGGTGTGGCCTCCCAATACGCCTGGGCCTATATTCCCATCTATCTGGGACCCATGCTGGTGTTTGTGTTCGGTGGTCCGATCCTCCGCAAACTCGTCAATATTGGTAACCGGCAGAAAACCACTTCCATCGCCGACTTTATTGGTTCCCGTTATGGCAAACGTCAGTTGCTGGCTGCGCTGGTCACCGTGGTGGCTGTGGTCGGCTCCATGCCCTATATCTCGCTGCAACTGAAGGCGATTTCACTGGCTTGGGATACCCTGTCTGGACCGACGGAGACAAGTTCCGCATACCTGCCAGACAGCGTATTGGTAACCGCTCTGATGCTGGCACTGTTCGCAATGGTTTTCGGTACCCGGCACATTGAGGGACGCGAACGGAATCGGGGCATGATGGCGGCACTGGCTGTAGAGTCGGTGATTAAAGTGGTGGCCATGGTGGCGCTGGCTATCCTGGCGCTCGTTATGGCGAGTACCGTGGAACTCGGGCCATTGCTTTCCGATGATGTGCTGATGGACTCATGGTTATCAAACCCCGTCAACCCGCCATTTATCACCATGGTCCTGTTGTCGATGTTGGCGATCATCTGCCTGCCCAGACAGTTTCATGTCACGGTGGTGGAGTATCAGAGTGAGCGCGATCTTCAGGTAGCCCACTGGTTTTTCCCTCTTTATTTGCTGGTGATTATGGCGGTGGTGCTGCCGATCTCTGTGGTGGGCACCCATCTGTTTTCTGGTAGTGAGGTGGCGCCAGACACCTATGTTTTGAGTCTACCGATTAGCAGTGGTTCTGAATTGCTGGCCATTCTTGCCTTTGCCGGTGGTTTCTCTGCGGCGACGGGCATGGTGATTGTGGCCTCTGTGACACTTTCCATCATGGTGTCGAACGAAATCATCTTGCCGTTGCTGTTACGTTGGCGGAAGGATCAGTTTCGGCAGACGGCATACTTCATGGGCCAGCACCTTCGCTGGATTCGGCGGGTATGCATTCTTGCCATACTGATGGCCTCCTGGGTCATGTATCGGATGATGAGGGAGGAAGAGGCGTTGGCATCCATTGGTCTGGTGTCCTTTGCCTGTTTTGCCCAACTAGCCCCGGCGCTCCTCGGCGGAGCCTATTGGCGACGCGGTCATGCCAAAGGCGTTTATGCCGGGCTGGCCGTGGGATTTCTTTTCTGGTGGTATTGTCTGTTGCTGCCCACGCTATTGCCCACCGACGATGCGATTCTTGTTCAGGGGCCCTGGCAGCTCCAATGGCTGCGCCCCCAGGCACTTTTCGGAATGGATTTTCTTGATCCACTCAGCCATGGGGTTATCTGGAGTCTGCTGAGTAACCTGCTGATCTACATCGTTGTTTCGTTACTGGTCAGACAGGATGAACGGGACTGTTTCCAGGCTGCCGAATTTGTGGATGCGCCAGGTCCAACCCTTTATGGTGAAGACGATTACGAACTGTCTTCCATCAGGGTAGTGCAGTTGCGGCAATTGATGGAATCCTTCCTTAACCGCAAACAGCAGGCAGAACTGTGGCGTGGTTGTGAGGAACGTTATCAGCAGAGACTACTTGACAATGACCGGGCACCTGTCTTTGTCGTACGCCGGGTAGAGCGATACCTGGCGGCAATCGTGGGGTCGGCGTCGGCACAAAGCGCGATCACGCTTTTACAGAGGACCGAGCCTCTACAGTTCAGTGACTTGGCCGCTATTGTTGGCGGAACATCAGAGCAACTTCAGTTCAATCGTGACCTGCTGCAAACCACGGTTGAAACCATTTCCCAGGGCATTTGCGTGGTCGATGCCGATCTCAGAATCGTTGCCTGGAATCGCCGCTATGAGCAGATGTTTGATTATCCGGCTCGGCTACTCTATGTGGGATGCCCAATCAAATCGGTGTACGAATACAATGCCAAAAAGGGGCTATACCGGGATTCCGATAACCCCGAGAGCCAAGTAGAGCGCCGACTGGAATTGCTGCGCAATGGGGGTTCCCACCGATTTGAGCGCACATTGCCCAATGGCACCACCATTCAGGTTGTGGGAAATCCCATGCCCAATGGCGGTTTTGTTGCCAGCTTCACAGATATTAGTGAATACAAAACCGTGGTTAAGGCGTTGGAAGAGGCGAAAGCCACACTGGAAGATCGTGTTGCCCAGCGCACGGCAGATCTTTCCAACCTTAATTTTAAAATGGGGGAAGAAATCCGTTTACGTGCCCGCGCCGAGGAAGAACTGCGTGAACTGCATGCCAGTAAAAGCCGTTTCATGCAGGCGGCAAGTCATGACTTGTTGCAACCGATCAGCGCCGCCAAACTGTTTCTGACTTCCATTCAGCATCAAATTGCCGGCACTGACCAGGCATCGCTGGCCCATCATATTGGTCATGTGCAGAAATCCCTTGAAACGTCTGAAAATCTGATCTCCGCCCTCAGGGAAATCTCCGGCCTCGAAGGTGGCAAAATGCAACCGGATATCAAAAGTTTCTGTCTTCACTCCATGCTGGAAGAATTGGCTGCTGAGTTTGGTGCCCTGGCGTTGGAGAAGGGAATTGAATTACGTTTTGTGCCCAGCCGTAAGGTAGTGGCCAGCGACCCACATCTATTGCGTCGTATTTTGCAGAACTTCCTCAGTAATGCCATTCATTACACCAAACGAGGTCGTCTGTTGCTGGGTTGTCGCCGTGCCAACAACGGATTGAGAATTGAAGTGTGGGATACCGGTCCTGGAATTGCGCCCCATGCCATGGACAGAATTTTTATGGAGTTTGAACGGCTCAGTCCAGGCGCCACCAGCACCGACAAGGGACTGGGGCTCGGGCTGACCATCGCCAAGGGCATGGCGGATCTGATGCACCATGAAATTGGCGTCAAGTCAGAACCCGGTGAAGGTTCAGTATTCAGCATTCTGGTTCCCCTCGGGAACCCGGTGTTGGTTCCTGAAACACCGTCGTCAACACCCAAAGTGAGACCGGAATTAAGAGGGCTTCGGGTACTCTGTATCGATAACGAAGAGGAAATTCTTGAAGGAATGAAAAGCCTGCTTAGCCAATGGGGTTGCCAGGTGATGCTGGCAAAAGGACCAAAAGACTTGCAGGCGCTGGTGAGCAGCTATCCACCGGATATTATGCTGGTGGACTTTCACTTGGAGGAACACCTGACGGGTATTGAGCTGGTGCGCGAAATGCCACAAACCTGGCGTCATCGCCCCTGTATAGTCATCAGTGCAGATAACTCAGATGAGGTTCGCCAGCAGGTCGAACAGGCCGAGCTGCACTACATGTCCAAGCCGGTTTCCCCCGAGAAACTCGCCAAGCACATCACCGAATTGGTGCGGCCCACTAAGCCGGGCTAAAGCCACTGTCTTTAGAGTTCGCATTTTTCTGGCGCATAGCCGGTTAAATATCGGCTGTTACCGAGAAGCAACAAACCATTTTCTGGATGCCATGTGCGGTGCTTTTCCAGAAGGTTCTGGACGGCTAGACTAACGCCTTTAAATTTTTACCCATAAGGTGCCTGAAAAATGCCGACGTTCGATATCGTTTCAGAAGTAGATATGGTGGAGATCCGCAATGCTACCGAAAACACCCAGCGTGAATTGACAACGCGGTTTGATTTTCGCGGTGTAGCGGCCAGCGTCGAACTCAAAGACGAAATCGTTACCCTTGCGGCAGAGTCTGACTTTCAATGCCAGCAACTGATGGATATGTTCAGCAAAAACCTGGTGAAACGCAACGTGGATCCCTATGTGGTGGATGTGGATGAAGAGGCCCTGCACATTGGCAAAACATTCTCTCTAAAGGTGCGGTTCAAACAGGGTATCGACCAGCCCATGGCGAAAAAGATCATCAAGTTACTGAAAGATTCGAAGATGAAAGTGCAGGCATCCATACAGGGCGACAAAATTCGAGTTAGTGGCAAAAAGCGTGATGATCTTCAGCAGGCGATAGCGCTGATTAAAGGGGCGGAGCTTGGCCAACCCTTTCAGTACGAAAATTTCAGGGATTGATTTTCACCTGAGAGAAGTCGTCAGGTGCTTTGGTCGGGTGATTCCAGGTTCAGTTTGCTGATAGCGAGTACCGCCTGGGTCCGGGAACGTACATTCAACTTTCTGAAAATTGCTGTCATATGCGCTTTGATGGTGGCTTCGGTGACATCTAGTTCATAGGCAATCTGTTTATTCAGCAGTCCTTCTGCCAGCATCGTCAGCACCAGGTATTGCTGGGGCGTCAGGGAGGCAATCCCTTCCATAAGTTTTTGTTCATCATCGCCCGCCGGTGCGCTCACGCCTGCATGGGCCGGTAGCCAGGTTCCCCCATTCAATGCGGCCTGGATCGCAGTCTGGATAACATCAATACCGGAAGACTTCGGCAGAAATCCCTTCGATCCGAATTCCACCGCTCTCTGCATGATATCGGTGCGTTCATTGGCGGAAACCACCAGAACGGGAATCTGTGGAGCTTGCCCTTTCAGGTAGGCGAGGGCGCTGAAGCCGTGGGCGCCGGGCATGTGAAGGTCCAGTAACACCAGGTCGGCATCCGGGTGATCGCAAAGCTTGGTTTGCAAGCTGGCCATATCCTGAGCCTCGACAACCTCCACATCAGCATCCAGGCAATGTAGTACCCCTGATATGGCATTGCGAAACAGCGGATGGTCATCGGCAACGATATATTTTGACATGTAATTATTTTCAGCGTGCCAGTTCTTTTCGATGTTAGTCCCCGCTGCCGGTGCTGACAACCCTCCCGGTCTTTTTAATTTTTGCCATTTTCTGCCTCTCAACCCACCAATGTTGTTAGACATTAGTCGTAATTTTTCACAGAAATCGACCTTGGTCGCATACCCATAGAGACGCGTTGCAGTAACTCTGTCACTGCTTGATAAATCTATTGGGAGAGGACTTATGTTTACCAAGACAAAACTGGCGCTCGCAACAGCCGTTATGTTGCCTGCCGTGACATTCTCCGGACAGTCATTGGCAGCAGCGAGCAACGAGGACCTGTCTGCGAAAATCGAGATGCTGGAAGCACAGCTTGCGAAATTACAGCAACTGGTGACCCAGCAGGGGGAAAAACAGAAAGCCATTGAAACGACAGTCAGCAAAAAAGTTGATAGCCCCGTTTCCGGCATGAAATTGACTTATGGTGGCTTTGTTAAAGTCGATGCCATCAGCAGCAGTTATTCCGATGGTGAACGCGCAAGCTCTGCTATTGGCGATGACATTCTGGTACCCAGTACCATTCCGGTTGCCGGCAAGAGCGGTTCACGCCGTTTTGATGGGCATGCCAAAACCTCACGCTTCTGGTTTAAAACTGCGACGCCCACCAGCATGGGTAACATCAATACCCACTTCGAGATGGACCTGTTGACCTTTGATGGCGATGAGCGGATTTCCAACTCCGACCATTCACGTATTCGTCATGCCTACCTGAAGTGGGACTATAACGACAGCTCATCACTACTGCTGGGTCAGTCCTGGAGTACCTTTATGAGCACCATGGTTCTGCCAGAAACGGCAGAATTTATTGGGCCCACCTCAGGCGTGATCTTTAACCGTCAAACCCAGGCTCGCTGGAGCCATAAGTTGTCCAATGGCGGTACAGTTCACCTGGCACTGGAAAACCCCTCTACAGGCACCATTGATGGCGGCGCCGGTTTTTCAAGTAACAATTACGATGACAACAATGTCCCGGATTTCGTGGCTCGCTACGATGGCAACTGGGGTAAGTTCAGCTATAACATCGCCGGTCTGGCCCGTCAGATCACCTATGACACGGGTACACAGGACGAAGACAAATGGGGTTATGGGGTCAGCCTCTCCGGTAAATATGCCTTTGCTAACGGCGATGACCTGAAAATGCAATTTAACCAGGGTCACCTGGGTCGTTACACCGCGTTGCAGGCATTCCGCGATGCAGCCATCGAGTCTGATGGTGACCTGGACCTGATCGATGTCACCGGTGGATTTGTTGCCTATCGCCACCTGTGGACACCAAAACTGCGCAGTACCATTTCCTACGCCATGACACGCGCAGACAACCCCAGCTCAGTGGCAGATACCAACAACGAGGAAGTCAGCAACTACCTGGTTAACCTGTTTTACTCACCCACCACCAACCTCTCATTCGGCCTGGAATACCTGAATGCCGAACGTGAACTGGAAAATGGTGATGATGGTGATCTGAAGCGGGTGCAATTCACCGGCAAGTACGTTTTCCAATAGGCATTTGGCCTGGGTTTCGGGTCGGGTTAGACCAAGGTTGCAGAGACACGCTATGTCACCTCGGTTAATTTGGCAGTATCCGAAAAAAGTATAACAACGGGAGGAAAGACAATGAGTTTCCAAACTGACGAACATGCCAAAGCTTACTGGAAGGAAAACCTGCGTTTGCTGGTGACCCTGCTGGTGATTTGGTTCGCTGTTTCATTCGGGTTTGGCATCCTGCTGGTTGAGCCACTGAACGCCATCAAGATTTTCGGCTTCAAGCTCGGCTTCTGGTTTGCCCAACAGGGTTCCATCTACGTATTTGTGATTCTGATCTTCGTCTACGTGAAGAAGATGAAAGCGCTGGATCGCAAGTACAACGTCCACGAAGACGATGAGTAAAGGGGAGTGATCATGGATATTCAAGGCTGGACTTTTTTACTGGTAGGCCTCAGTTTCGCTCTCTATATCGGGATCGCGATCTGGGCTCGTGCCGGTTCGACCAAGGAGTTCTACGTGGCCGGTGGGGGTGTTCCGCCCGTGGCAAATGGTATGGCGACGGCAGCTGACTGGATGTCGGCAGCATCGTTTATCTCCATGGCGGGGCTGATCTCCTTCATGGGTTATGACGGTGGTGTTTACCTGATGGGCTGGACCGGCGGTTATGTTCTGCTGGCACTTTGCCTTGCACCTTACCTGCGTAAATTCGGCAAGTTTACGGTGCCGGACTTTATCGGCGACCGCTACTATTCACAAACGGCTAGAACTGTGGCCGTGATCTGTGCCATCTTCGTGTCGTTCACTTATGTGGCGGGACAGATGCGCGGTGTGGGTGTGGTGTTCTCCCGCTTCCTGGAAGTGGATATCGTCACCGGCGTATTGCTGGGTATGTGTGTGGTGTTCTTCTACGCGGTACTCGGCGGTATGAAAGGCATTACGTATACCCAGGTAGCTCAGTACTGTGTATTGATCTTTGCCTACCTGGTGCCTGCCGTATTCATCTCCATGCTGATGACAGGTAACCCGGTTCCGCAGCTGGGCTTCGGTGACACTCTGGCGGATGGCTCAGGTACATACTTGCTCGACAAGCTCAACGGGCTATCGACGGAGTTGGGCTTCACAGAATATACCTCGGGCAATAAGAGTATGATCGACGTATTCTTCATCACCTTCGCTCTGATGGTGGGTACTGCAGGTCTGCCCCATGTGATCGTTCGCTTCTTTACTGTGCCGAAAGTGGCTGATGCTCGTCGTTCAGCCGGCTGGGCGCTGGTGTTCATTGCCATTCTGTACACCACTGCTCCCGCTGTTGCTTCTTTTGCCCGTGTGAACATGATCGAAACCATCAACGGTTCCGATGGTCAGGGTGTGGTCTACGAGGAAGCGCCGAGCTGGATCAGCAACTGGCAGCAAACCGGCCTGATTGGCTGGGAAGATAAAAACGGCGATGGTCGTATGTTCTAGTCCGGTGATGACCGCAATGAGATGAAAATCGACCGCGACATCATGGTATTGGCTAATCCTGAAATCGCTAATCTTCCGGCTTGGGTAATTGCTCTGGTAGCGGCAGGTGGTGTGGCAGCGGCGCTGTCGACTTCAGCGGGTCTGTTGTTGGTGATCTCCACCTCAATATCCCATGACCTGTTGAAACGAAATCTGATGCCCAATATTTCGGATAAGCAGGAGTTGATGTATGCCCGTATTGCCGCAGCATGTGGTATCTCTGTGGCAGCTTATTTGGGTATCCACCCGCCGGGCTTTGTGGCACAGGTGGTGGCATTTGCCTTCGGGTTAGCAGCGTCCAGCTTCTTCCCCGCCATCATCCTCGGCATATTCCACAAGCGGATGAACAAGGAAGGTGCGATTGCCGGCATGCTCACAGGTATTACCTTCACGGCGGCCTACATCGTCTACTTCAAGTTCATCAATCCTGCGGCCAACACCCCGGATAACTGGTGGTTCGGTATCTCACCAGAGGGCATTGGTACACTGGGTATGATCTTTAACTTCCTGGCTGCCTTCGCCGTACAGAAAATGACCGGTGAAGCTCCCCAACATATCGAAGATATGGTGGAAAGCCTGCGCTATCCGAAAGGCGCTGGAGAAGCCCAGGGACATTAATGTTCAGGTGATAACTCGCCATTCCAAAATGGCCGCCCATAGGGCGGCCATTTTTTTGGACGGATACTAATTGGTGACGGCTTCCAAGTGGGCAAATAGCAGGATGACTGGTGTTGACCTGAGGGCCGGTTATTCTTAGCCTATACGGCATAATATTTTTCAAGGATGAAATGTCATGATTTATCAGTTGTCTCGTTTTCTTTCGTTTTTTATTTTTTGTTTTCTGAGTGTTTCTGTCACGGCTCAAGATTTAAAAGTTAATCTCGATTTGGGTGCTGAGCCCCATGGATTCGTGCATGACAGCGCCCGTGATCTTCTCTATATCTCCGTTCCTTCTACCCATGAAATTATTCAGGTTTCAACGGTCGATTACAGGATAATTGATACTTTTATTTTGCCTGACGATCCAATGGGCGTAGACATTAGCGACGATGGTAATCATTTGTTTGCGGCACTTAATCATAGTGGTTCCGTTGCAGTAATCGATCTGGAAAACAAAACTGTACGGCAGATTAATGTAGCGGTTTTATTAGGTGCGGCCAGTACCTGGGATGTTGAATATGTTGCAGGGGATAGACTCTTTGTTTCAGCAAACCCGGGAAGTGGTGGTCTAGCCTCTATTGTCGAAATTCGCTTGGCTGAAGGTGATGTAGCGCAAAAAGTGGCCAGCAATAGGTATTTCCGCGCAGAGCCCGTGTTTGCAGAGCAGAATGGACATTTTCTCTATGTAGGAGAAGGCTTTTCCCCTAACTCTCTCTACAAGCTTGATTTAAGTCAGAATGGTGTCCCTCTCGTATTAGAGGATGTACATGGCAGTGTTTATGGGGCGGACAAACTGGCTATCAGCCCTTTTGGCGATAGAATTCACACGACAGCCGGGCAAGTATTCAGAACGGAAAGTCTCACCCAAACAGCAGAAGTAAACCCAGGGCTGACGGATTATCTTGATGACAATAGTCAGTTCTATTTGGCAGAAGCTACCGATTTCTTTGGTTATGAATCTCGAACAGTGGTCGTTTCTTTAATTAGCACATCGACTTACTTTCCGGCGCAGGAATGGGAGTTTGACTGCGTGCTAAATGACCCCGAATTACCCTCCGACTTTATGGTTTTGCCAGAGCAGGCAGGTTTTCTCCTGCTAGCTAACCATTCACTCTGTGGTCTCATCACTGATCCAGGTGGGTTGGATTTAGATGCAGATGGTGTCATTGATACCAGTGATAACTGCCCGCAGGATCATAATCCCGACCAGTTAAATAGTGATGATGATGAATTCGGCGACGTTTGTGATCCCTATCCCTTGGATGATAATAACTTGATGGCTTGTCTGATTGATCTTGATGATCAAGAACTGACGATTGAGGAGCAGATTCGAACTATCGTTAATTTGAACCAGAGTGTTTATGCGTTAAACCAGACGATTGTTAGTCGGGATCAGACGATCAGTGACCTCAATCAAACTGTTGCTAGCCTGGAGCAGTCTATTGATCAATTAAACCTGACCATTCTTAGTCGTGATCAGAGCATCAGTGATCTTAATCAAACTGTTGCCAGTCAGGCACAGACCATTGATGCGTTAAACCAGACTATTGTTAGTCGAGATCAGACGATCAGCGAACTCAATCAAACTGTTGCGAGTCAGGGGCAGATCATTGATGAGTTAAACCAGACCATTGTTAGTCGAGATCAGACGATAAGCGACCTTAATCAAACTGTTGCTAATCAGGCGCAGATTATTGATGAGTTAACGGCTGAAAATCAGGTATTGAGGGAAGAAATTGATCGATTGATGAATCCTCCGCCTCCGGAAGGAGATGAAGATGGGGATGGAGTGCCTGATTCACAGGATCAGTGTCCCGGTACGACTGGCGGAAAGGTCGATGCAGATGGCTGTTCCAGAAAACAACGCTAATGAAGTATTGAAACCGGACATACTGTCCGGTTTTTCTACCTAGAAGCTTATGCTCGACTATAAGAGGTCCAGTACAGACGTAAAAAATTGGTAAGCGGTAAATATGAGCTGTCCTGTGCCCAAGATTTATCCTTGGGGCACAGGAATGGCTGAATCTTACTCAGCCGTAGTTGGGTCAATGACAGTTGAGATTTTTGAAATTCGGTTGGCGGGGAATTCACCCTGGCGCGCATGCTCACGAACGGCTTCTTCATTCGGTGCGATATAAATACAGTACACCTTGTCATCGGTGACGTAACTCTGAACCCATTGAATCTGTGGTCCCATGCCGTTGAGAACGCCACAGGATTTCTGGGAAATGGCCTGTAAATCCTGTGCAGTCAGATTGCCAGCTCCGGGAATATCTCTCTCTATCACATACTTGGGCATTCTAGGTCTCTCCTTATTATCGTTAGGTCAGCTACGCTGCGTTCCCTTGTAAACACAAGGGATTGAACAGTGCAGCATGCTCAATCAAAACGGCGTAAGTTTGCCGTCTTGGCAAGATTTGATGTTTATTGTGAGTGCAGGTTCCATGGGAACCACAACTGATCATAGACCAGTCTCCGGTGAGGAACAGGAAGTTCACTTCATGTCAGTCTGATTTTTTCCAGTTGATAATGATTTTTCAGGTCTGGTGGTGTCGGTTTGCAGTGCCGGAGCTGTCTATACTGGTTCGGATACCCTTAACAACTAATAGGTGTTTCCCCATGAGTGAAGAGTGGAAAGAAGCATGAGTCGAGCTGTGAGTTATCTACTGGCAGGGATATTCTGTGCCTGCTTGCCGACATTCGCTGATGAGGTGGATGTGACCCACTTGTTGTCCGCGCAGAAAAACTCCGGGGACTGGTTATCCTACGGGCACGATTACAGCAACCAGCGGTTTTCTCCCTTGAAACAGATTAACCGGCAAACGGTTAGTCACTTGGTACCCCGCTGGATTTACCAGACAGGTTATTCCGCTTCGTTTCAGGCAACCCCGCTAGAGGTTGACGGCGTGATTTACCTGTCGATGCCGTTTAATCATGTCAGCGCCATCAATGCCGCTACCGGTCAGGAAATTTGGCGCTATAAACACCGGCGCGTCAGTACCACTATGTGCTGTGGCCCAGCCAACAGGGGGGTCGCCGTAGCGCAAGGCAAGGTGTTTATCGGCACCGTAGATGCACGACTGATCGCCCTGGACAAGGCAACAGGAATACCGGTTTGGGATGTTCCTCTGGTTACGGACAGCGGTCCCACAGAAACGGTTGAGCAATTGGGTGCCGACAACCGCTTGCGAGAGAAAGCGACCACGGGCACTACCGGTGTCGGTGTGAATATGGCGCCGTTGGTGGTGAAGGATAAAGTGATTATTGGCATCACGGGTGTTGGATATGGGCTTCACCTGGAAGCGGAAACCCCTGATGCGCCTGTGGGGACCGTGGTCGGTTTTGCCGGGGATTTTGGTCGACCGGGATTCTATGCGGCTTTTGATGTCCACACCGGTAAACGTATCTGGCAGTTTGATACCGTGCCGGATTCCGGATGGGAGGGAGAGTTTCTCGAAACAACACCAGATGGGCTGCCTTTGCCACGTGATATCGCTGGGGAAAAGCAGGCCATGAAGCAATTTCCTGATGCCGGTAGGCACGGCGGGGGTTCGGCATGGACCACACCGGCGTTTGATCCCATCTCCAACCTGTTGTATGTCGGCATCGGCAATCCCTCACCCCAGATGGATGACAGTTCGCGACCAGGGGATAACCTTTACACTGTTTCCCTCGTTGCGTTGGATGCCGATACCGGGGAGTTGCGTTGGAACTACCAACAGGTGCCCCACGACCTGTGGGGGTATGACGTGGCCAGCCCGCCGGTATTGTTTGACTACCAGAGCAGAACGGGTCCGGTAGTGGCCGTTGGGCAGGCCGCAAAAACGGGCTGGTTCTACGTGCATGACCGCCTCACCGGTAAGTTGATGTACAAATCACAGCCGTTTGTTCCTCAGGAAAACCTTTTTGCGCCGCCTAGCCCCGAGGGCACTCGTGTCGCACCAGGAGCCATTGGTGGTGCCAGCTGGTCTCCCGTTGCCTACAACCCCTCTAGTGGATTGGCCTATGTGGCGGCCTCCCATGTGCCTGTGCGTTATACCGTAAAGTCACTCGCGGTGAATAAAGATGGAAAACCGCAACGTTACACCGAGCTGGAACCTATCAATGAGCCACAGTGGGGAACGCTGACGGCAATTTCCACCCGGGAAGGTGGCAAGATTCACTGGCAGCATAAAACCGAACAACCTCTGGTGGGAGGGGTTCTGGCGACTGCAGGAAATCTGGTTTTTATGGGTGAGGGTAATGGCTATCTCAGTGCCTATGATGCTGACAGCGGAGAACTGTTGTGGCAATTTCAGTGTGGTGCGGGGGTCAATGCGCCACCAGTGAGTTATGAAGTCAACGGGGTGCAGTACGTTGCAGTGGCCGCTGGAGGAAATTCTCTGTTCGGGTTTAAAGGGGGTGGCGCGCTGTTAGTGTTTGCACTCCCCAGTGGAGGCAAATAAAAAGCATAGCCGGGCTGCAGTTTGTCCAGTGAAGTGCTGCCTCTCTATCAGAACTTCACTGGACAATTGTCTTGGCAAGATTACAGGTCGTGCATACGCCCTGTTTGACTGGCCAGGCGCATGGCCTCATGTTTTTCCATGGCCAGCAGAGATTCAAGTAATTCCCTGACGGCATTGGTTTCTGCTTTGCCCATCAACGTGCGGTACAGGTCCATGACTTGCTCGTGGAAATTAAACACCTCCATACAGATGCTGTCGTAATCCAGGGATTCAAATGCCATGTTGCAGCTTTCACTGATGTCGATGGGTTTGTGGGAAAGGTAGTCGTAAACATAAGTGTGCATGGCTTTGGTATCTGCTTTTTCTTCAAAGCTCTCCACCATTTTGGCAATTTTGGCTTCGTGGTCTGACAGATATTCGAGCAACAATTTGGCACCTTCCTGTCTATGTTTCTCGGCACCGTGTGATAGGCACTTGGCCAGGTGGTCGTGGAGTTGGCGGGTCCAGTCGATCAAATCGGCAAATGTCTTGATATCCATCGAATTATCCTTGTTTGTGGTGTTGTCTGTTTATTTCTACGAGCGTTTATTGCTATCAGTTTAGTCCCAAAATTATCTGTTTGTTGTCAAAAAACGGAGGGATTTGATATAGAGCAAACCCCATATCTTCGAGGGGCCCAAGAGTGAGCAAAAAACATCAGTCAAGGACTTTGCCACGCAGAGCCTTGGTTTGCCCCCGACGAGTTTTACTGTCCATGCGCTTTTGTTTTGAAGCCTTGCTGGCCTTGGTTGGAATCCGGGTTTTCTGTACACGGGTGGCTTCTTCGATCAGAGCCTGTAACCGCTGTAAGGCATCAGTACGGTTTTTTTCCTGGGTGCGAAACTGCTGGGCCTTGATAACCACAATACCGTCGCTGCTGATACGTTTGTCTTTGAAGTCCAGTAATCGCTGCTTGTAGGCTTCGGGCAGGGAAGAAGCGTGTATATCAAAACGCAGATGAATGGCAGACGAGACCTTGTTGACGTTCTGGCCGCCGGCACCTTGTGCCCGAATTGCCGTGCATTCGATTTCGTCATCGGGCAGATAGATATTTGTCGCGATTTTCAGCACAGTATTGAGTACATAGAATGGTTTGCCAGTTATTAGCCTAACAGGCCAGAGAAAAAAAGCGTATTGCCCCTATCGGTTAACTTTGAACATGGCGGGATACCAGCATGTCTTATTCCACCTTAGCCTAATTGCCCCGTATCAAGTTGTAAGTCTACCTTTAGAGTTATTGTAGGCGTGTGTAAATGAAGGTATGCAGTTATGACTGTGAGTGTCGAAGTGGCGGCGGTTCGGGATTTCCTGGCCGAGTGCACACCCTTTAATGAACTGTCGGAAGAACACCTGACACTGGCTGCAGGTCACGTGCAGATTGCCTACTATCGTGCCGGCGAATCTACGGGGATTCTCGATTACTCCAACCCGAAATTGTTGATCGTACGCAGCGGGGCTTTTGAGGTTCGTAACGGCGAAGGAGAGCTGCTGGACCGGGTAGAGCCAGGTGGCTATTTTGGATATCCGTCATTGCTGACAGGTGATGCCATTACCAACCAGGCAGTGGTTATTGAAGACGGTTTGCTGTACCAGATTGACGCGGACACCTTTCAGCAATTGCGTTCGGTGAACCGGTCGTTTGATCGATTTTTTAATCAGGCCCATGCCAAGCGCCTGCGGCATGCAGTGCGTTTTCGTGAACAGAATTATCAGTTGACCCGCCGCGTTGGTGACCTGTCGTCCCGTGAACCTGTCACTGCACGGCCTGACCTGACGGTGGCTGAGGTGGCAGAAATAATGACCGCCCAACGGGTAAGTTCGGTGATGGTTATCGATGAGCGCCAGCAGCTGTGTGGCCTTGTGACCGACCGGGATTTACGGGCGAGGGTGGTGGCGGAGAGACGCGGCCCAGAGACACCGCTGTCGGAAATTATGACCCGGGAGCTTACCAGTGTTTCAGCAGAGAGCCTGGTCTTTGAAGCCCTGCTGCTCATGACCGAGCACAATATTCACCACTTGCCGGTCACCGCCGACGGCCAACCGGTGGCCATGCTAACCACGACTGATCTGGTGAAAGCGCAGAAGGCAGATCCGGTTTTTCTTATCGGTGAAATCGGGCACCAGGATAGTGTGGAGGGTCTGAAAGGTGTATCCCGGGATATTCCCGAGTTGTTACGCAGCCTGATTCGTGCCGAAGCCAGTGCGGATCAGATAGGTCGGCTTTTGACCACGGTGACCGATGCACTGACTCGACAGTTGATCAAGCAGGCAGTTGAGAAATACGGCGAGCCTCCGGTGCCATTTGCCTGGTTGGCTTTCGGTTCCCAGGGGCGCAGGGATCAGACAGCGATCTCAGATCAGGACAATGGCATGCTGATCGGAGATGCGGTCACCCAGGGCGATGACGAGTACTTCCTTGCTGTTGCCAACTATGTCAATGATGGCCTGGATGCCTGTGGTTACAAGTACTGTCCGGGCGAGATCATGGCTTCGACCCTCGATTGGCGGCAGCCCCTGGTGGGTTGGAAAAAACAGTTTTTGCGCTGGATAAACCAGCCCTCTTCAAAAGCATTAATGCATGCCAGCATTTTTTTCGATATGCGCTGTGTGTATGGCGATCAATCACTTTTCGATGATCTGCAGGCCACGGTTTGCGATGCCGCCCGCGGCAATGAAATTTTTCTCGCCAACCTGACGGCCAATGCCTTGAAGTTAACCCCGCCCATGGGATTCTTTAAGAACTTTGTGGTGGAACACAGTGGTGAACATAAAAACACCCTGGATGTGAAACTGCGGGGGATCATGCCCATTAACGATATTGCGCGGATTTACGCCCTGTCGATAGGTTCCCGTCAGGTTCATACCCTGGAGCGACTACAGGAAGCGGTTTCCAGCAAGTTGCTGACGCTCAAGGATTCCCGCAACCTCACCGATGCCCATGAATTTATTTCACGTCTGCGTCTGGTGCACCAGGGGGAACAGCTTCGCGATGGCGTGAAACCGGACAACCATCTGAACCCGTCAACGTTTTCTTCCCTGTCCCGTCACCAGTTGAGGGATGCCTTTGCAGTAGTCAACAATGCACAGTCAGCACTGCGGGTTAAATTCACCCATGGGTTAATGTAATGCTGGGTCGTTGGACTACCCGCTGGCGACAGCGACAGTTGCTGGCGAAATGCCCCGAGTCGGCGATGCACAATTACCTGCGGGGTGAGTTGCCGGATCTTCGTTGTGAGATTCGCCAGACAGGCTTTCTGGCGGTGGATCTTGAAATGACAGGAATGGATGCCGGCACCGACCATATTCTCAGCATTGGTTATGTACCAGTGGACGGCTTTCGGGTCGTACTCAGCGGTGCCTGCCATCGCCTGGTAAGCAGTGATCAGGGCGTTGGGCAAAGTGCTGTGATTCACGGCATCCACGATCGGGATATCTTGCAGGCGGGCAATCTGCGCGAGGCCATGGATTCCTTTTTATCTGCTCTGCAGGGACGGGTGATGCTGTTGCATTGCGCCACCCTGGACATGGGCTTTCTGCAACAGGCCTGTAAGGCAGTTTACGGAATACCCTTACTGGTCCCTGTGGTAGATACCATGGCTCTGGAAGACCAGCGTTTGCAGCGAAACAGCAACGGCCAGCACGGCCAGAGCCTGCGTCTGTCGGAATCTCGCCGCCGCTACAATTTGCCGGATTACCATGCCCATAATGCGTTGGTCGATGCCGTGTCCACGGCAGAGTTGTTTCTCGCTCAGGTGAGCCACCGTTTTGGCAGACAACCCGGCAAGTTAAGTCAACTGCCTGCGGTGTTTTACAGTTAGCTTATTTTATAACCACTTTTTTTTCTAAATGGCTGTTATATCCTCCCTTTTGCTGACGCTTGTTATGCAAAGGTCGAATAGATGCTAGGCTTGACCTCCATTACTCTGAATCCTATAGAACATATATAAGTAAGGGAGGATTCCATGTCTGACACTAATGTTCGCCCCGTCCCCGGCGATTTCGCCAGCGAAGCCCACATTGATAACGAGACTTACCATGAAATGTATCGGTGCTCGATTGAAGAGCCCGAGGTTTTCTGGGCTGAACAGGCGAAGAAATTCATTGATTGGGAGAGTCCCTGGAGTGAGATCAATACCTTTGATTTCATGACGGGAGAGGCGAGCTGGTTTACCGATGGCAAGCTGAATGTCACGGTGAACTGTATCGACCGACACCTGGCCACGAAAGGTGATCAAACAGCGATTATCTGGGAGGGTGATGACCCTGAAGAGAGCGCCTATATCACTTATAACGAACTGAGCGAACAGGTCAACAAGCTGGCCAATGTGCTCAAGTCACGGGGTGTAAAGCGCGGTGATCGCGTCTGTATCTACATGCCAATGATCCAGGAAGCGGTGTATGCCATGTTGGCTACCGCGCGCATTGGTGCTGTGCACTCGGTGGTGTTTGGTGGCTTTTCTCCCGATGCCCTGAAAGATCGTATTCTGGACTCCGACTGCCAGGTGGTCATCACCTCCGATGAAGGCCTGCGTGGTGGTAAAAAAGTCCCCCTGAAAGCCAATGCCGATGCGGCATTACGTCACTGTCCGAATGTTCACACCTGTATTGTTGTGGAGAGAACCCGTGGTCTGGTGGAATGGAATGAAAAGCGCGATGTCTGGTACCACGAGGCCATCGCCGAGGCCAAGGATTACTGTCCGCCGGAACACATGGATGCCGAGGATCCGTTGTTTATCCTTTATACCTCTGGTTCAACCGGCAAACCGAAAGGCGTGTTGCACACTACCGCCGGTTACCTGTTACAGGCGGCAATGACCCATAAATACGTTTTCGACTACAAAGAAGGCGATGTTTACTGGTGTACCGCTGATGTCGGCTGGGTCACAGGCCACAGCTACATTGTGTACGGCCCTCTATGTAATGGAGCCATTACCCTGATTTTCGAGGGGGTCCCTACCTATCCCGATGCTTCGCGTTTCTGGCAGGTGGTAGAAAAACACAAGGTTAATATTTTCTATACCGCGCCCACTGCCATCCGCTCCCTGATGGGTGCGGGCGACGAATTTGTTACAAACACCGATCGCAGCTCCCTGCGTTTGTTGGGCACGGTGGGTGAACCCATTAACCCGGAAGCCTGGGAGTGGTATTACAAGGTGGTTGGCGAGGAGCGTTGCCCTATTGTTGATACCTGGTGGCAGACAGAAACCGGCGCTCATATGTTGACGCCTTTGCCCGGAGCCATCGACATGAAGCCCGGTTGCGCCACAGTACCTTTCTTTGGAGTACAGCCTGTGTTGCTGGATGCCGACGGCAAGGAAATAGAAGGCCCCGGTGAGGGTAACCTGGCCATCAAGGCCTCCTGGCCCTCACAGATTCGTGGTGTGTATGGCGATATGGGCCGCTATCAGGAAACCTATTTCTCGGCATTCAAGGGCTATTACTTTACCGGTGACGGTGCCCGCCGTGATGAGGATGGTCACTACTGGATTACCGGTCGTGTCGATGATATACTCAATGTTTCCGGTCACCGTATGGGAACGGCCGAAGTGGAAAGTGCGCTGGTACTGCACCCCAAAGTGGCTGAGGCTGCCGTGGTGGGTTGCCCACACGATATCAAGGGTCAGGGTATTTATGCCTATGTCACCCTGATGAGTGGTGAGGAACCCTCTGATGAACTCCGCAAGGAACTCATCAGCATCTGTGTGAAGGAAATCGGCCCTATTGCCAAGCCGGATTACATTCACTGGGCGCCGGGTTTGCCCAAAACCCGTTCCGGTAAAATCATGCGCCGTATCCTGCGCAAGATTGCCGCCAATGAATTGGAGAACCTGGGTGATACTTCCACCCTGGCTGATCCATCTGTGGTTGATGACCTGATTGAGAATCGGCTGATCCGCTAACTGCCGGTTCAGCAGCTCTCACCGAAAAAAGCCCGCAGAGCGGGCTTTTTTTATGGCATTTATTATTTGTCAGGTGATCTCTAAAAAGCCCTGTTTTCATCTGGCACTACCGTTTTGCCAATACGGATGACTGTTTGCCCAGTATTTTCAGTTGCCAGGAGTTGCTCAATGTCTCTAAGCGTTAAAAGTCCAGTTTGAGTATCTATATGGGCCACCACACTGGCAGCATTTTTCGTGGCAACCCAAAGCGCTTTTGCGGAGTCGTTGCCTTCGAGCAGTTGCGCCACGATGGTCGAGGCAAAAGCATCTCCGGCCCCAGCGGTACCCTTGGGTTCTATTAGAGCCGCAGGGCAGTAAAGTAACTGTTTGCTGTCGAACAGGTAAGCGCCATCGCCGCCATCGGTGAGGGAAAAGAAGCGTGGTCCGGTGCTGCAGATCATCGACATCACATCGTTGAGGGGCAACCAGTAATCATTGACATGCAGGCCTGATCGCATCAGCGGTGGTTTTATTTCGATGTCTGTCGCCAACAGGGGGAGTTTGGTATACAGCCTCCTGTGGGTCAGGGACAACAGGTCAATGGTTTCCTGCTTGTTGAGTGACAGGTAGTCAATATCTTCCGCCACACTCAGAAACTGCTCGATGGATTCCTCGTCTCTGCCCATGCAGGGATTCAGTGCCACCAGACAGCCAGCGCTTTTAGCCAGTTCCACAATGCGGGGCAGGGCGTGGCGGGAAAGACTGGAAAGGCAACCCACATAGACCAACCGATAGCGACTGAAATCGATATGCGGTAGTTGCCCTTCAATTCCACTGTTTTCACCGCGCTTGGTGAATAAGGCGGCGTTTTTATCGTGGGAATAGATCAGGATTGAATTGCCGGACTGCCAGTCTGGTTGGGTGAAAAAGTAGTCGACACCCACGCCCTCGTCGATAAGACGCTGGTATATTTTCCTGCCGTTCAGGTCATCGCCGGCCAGGGCCAGTACATCCACGGCCAGTCCCTGCCTGGCCATGGACACGGCAACATTGGCTGCTCCCCCTCCCACGTGGCTGGAAATGCTTTCCGCTTCCACTTTTCGTCCCTGTTCCAACAGCAGGAAAGACGTTTCCCCATTGTGTAGGGAAATACGCTCAATGGCTTCCTGGGCCACGGAGACGATGTTGTCGATAGTGACGGAACCGATAACCAGCACACGATCGGTTATTTCTGTCACAGTTTATCTCCCGGTCAATAAAGCTGTTTCTATCACTATAGTGTGGCCTGAAAATCCTGGCGAGAGAGAGTGAAATTAAAATAAAAAAAGCCCCGACATTTGGGGCCTGGGGAGAATCTGGACACAGCATGCCATCCAGATTGATGAGCCAACTGTACGTTTTTCCCAAGTGTCGGGTTTGCCTCTCCGGTCGAAGATATCCAGAACACTGGCAGGTCCCTGGCTAGGAGTGCCGAGTATTCCCCTTCGTCTTCTCAATCATCCAATCTTGCGCGGGAATAGAGAGGTTAGATCGTGGCTCAATGGACGGGTGTTTTTGGGGAAATAAACGCTCTGTGAAAGCGAGCAGGTGAAGGTGAAGCGCGTTAAACTGAAACCCTGATTGATTGCCAATGGTGTGACAGGCGTTCACAGCAATGTGGTTAGCAGCGAGCAACCATGACGGCTAGGAGGCAAAGAATGGATTTGTACTGGGGTAGTGTGGTCACGCCAATGGGTGGGGCGTTATTGGTCGGTAGTCGGCAGGGCATCCAACGTCTCTGGTTTGAAGATACGGCACAGGGTGTAACTCTGGCAGGGTGTCAACGTGCGGATGGGCGAGCGCAGGCTGTGTTCGCCTCATTGATGAGTGAGCCGGCCACGACAGTGGAACAGTTCGATGTTCAGGGTACGGCTTTCCAGCGTCAGGTCTGGCAGGCGCTGTTGGAGATTCCCCTTGGGATGACAACTACGTACCAGGTAATAGCAGACGCCATCGACCGTCCTAAAGCTGTGCGTGCTGTGGCCAATGCCATTGGCGCAAACCCCATTGCTTATTTCATTCCCTGCCACCGGGTGGTACGCAGTGATGGCGGCCTCGGGGGCTACCGCTGGGGCGTGGAGCGCAAAAGGGCGATATTGGACTGGGAACGGGATCGGGTTTCCAGGGCCGCGTAAAGCCCACTCCGTGAAGGCATAAAAAACCCGGCAATTGCCGGGTTTTTTGGAGAAGGTTGTGGGTAAACCTAGCAGCCTTCTTCTTTCAGGTAGCGCTCGCGGGAAGCCGTGATTTCAGAGCGGGCTGCTTCAGCGTTATCCCAGCCGTCGACTTTCACCCATTTGCCTGCTTCCAGGGCTTTGTAGTTTTCAAAGTAATGCTTGATCTGGTTGATGAGCAGTTCCGGTAGGTCACCGATTTCCTGAACATGATCATAAAGCTTGGTCAGCTTGGTGTGCGGTACGGCCAGCAGTTTGGCGTCGACACCGGATTCATCGGTCATGTTGAGAACACCGATGGCGCGGCTGCGAATCACGGAGCCTGGCATTACCGGGTAAGGTGTCACGACCAGTACATCCAGGGGATCACCGTCTTCAGACAGTGTTTGCGGGATGTAGCCATAGTTGGCTGGGTAGAACATGGGCGTAGCGACAAAACGGTCAACAAAAATAGCGTCGCTGTCTTTGTCGATTTCGTATTTGATCGGGTCGTGGTTGGCGGGAATTTCGATAACCACATTGATATCAGTTGGCAGGTCGTTGCCAGCGGGAATTTTGTTGTAGCTCATGTTTCGTGTTCTCTTTTCTAGCGGTTTGTGAAGCTGCTTTACGAAGTGGCGGGATTATACTGGCCACATGGGGCCTTTGCCAGTTACACCTTGGTCTACTACGGTTTTCAGCTATGGGGATTGCGGCTAAAGTAGTGGCAGAAGACCCGGTAAAAGCTGCAGTAAAGTGGTTGGCCGGCCGGGGCGCCAAACCGGTCTGTGGGCAGGTTGCTTGATGGGTATCAATTACCCCCGGCTCAAGCACGTTAGACTGTGCGTTTTTTAACCCAATTCAGGAACCTATTCAGTGACGAGCAGCTCCGTGGTGTGGGACCGACAGTTAATTGATCGTTATGATCTGTCCGGCCCCCGTTATACCTCTTACCCGACGGCCCCCCAATTCCATAATCAATTTGGCGAGGCCGATCTGCGTCAGGCCATCACGCGCAGTAATGCCGCCGGTAGACCACTGTCTCTGTATTTCCATATCCCGTTCTGCAGCACCGTCTGTTATTACTGTGCCTGCAATAAGATCATCACCGCCAATCGCAAGCGTGCCATGCCCTATCTGGAGCGCCTGATGGAAGAAGTGGCCCGCCAGGGTGCATTGTTTGACCGTTCCCGACCCGTACATCAATTGCACTGGGGTGGTGGCACGCCAACCTACATCAGCGATGACGAAAAACGTCTGCTGATGGCGGCTACCCGTGAGCACTTTAATCTGCTGGAAGACGACAGCGGGGAATATTCAATCGAAATTCATCCAGGAGATATGGATGTTGCCACTATCGGCTGTCTGAGAGAGCTGGGTTTCAACCGCCTCAGTATGGGTATTCAGGATTTTGACCCCACCGTACAGCAGGCAGTGAATCGCTTTAACTCCGTAGAGGAAGTCAGGGAACTGGTACAGGCGGGCAGAAATGAGGGATTCCACTCCATCAGTATGGACCTGATCTACGGGCTGCCGCACCAGACCTGGAACACCTTTGAACGCACTCTGGCGAGTATTATTGATCTCGCCCCTGATCGACTTTCAGTGTTCAACTATGCCCACCTGCCACACTTGTTCAAAGTGCAGAAACAGATTGATGAATCGGCGCTGCCCAGTGCTGAAGAAAAGCTTCTGATGATGGAACGCATTACCGAGGTTTTGCTGGGTGCCGGTTATGTGTACATCGGTATGGATCATTTTGCCCGCCCCGATGATGAGCTGGCTGTGGCCCAGCAGCAGGGATTGTTGCAGAGAAATTTTCAGGGTTATTCCACCCACGGGGGTTGTGACCTAGTGGCGTTCGGGGTGTCGGCCATCAGCGCCATTGATAATGTTTTTGCCCAGAACCACAAGCAGATTGAAGACTACCAGGGCGCCATCGATGCCGGGCGCCTGCCGGTGGTGAGGGGCTTTGAATTAAGTGCAGACGACCTGTTGCGGCAAGAGGTGATCAAACAGTTGATCTGTCAGTTTGAACTGGATTTTGTCGATATTGAATGCCGTTTTGATATTGATTTTAAAGACTATTTTGCTGCTGAGCTGGAACAGTTACAGCCTATGGCGGCCGATGGCCTGGTGGCGTTAACGGCCTCGGGCATCCGTGTGATCCTGGCGGGGAGACTGCTGATTCGTCGTATCTGCATGACCTTTGATGCCTACATCAACCAGTCCCGGTCAGAAATCCGCTATTCAAAAATTATTTAGCTCCGACCATTGTGCGGTCGGTTCATTCGCGTAAAATTGCACCGTCGCATGCCAATCGCATGCGTCATTTCCTAAGGGGTGGCATTAGCCTGAGACATCTTCGGATGGACCCTTTGAACCTGATCCGGATAGTACCGGCGTAGGGATAGGACGCAAAAATTCAAACGTTCACTCCTCCCATATCCGGGTCTCCATAACATTGTTATAGAGGCTCAATTTCATGAAGTTCTGTAAAAAGTCCGATGCCATCATCGGCGCGCTGTTTTTTATCAGTGGCCTATTCGCCACACAAGCCCTGTCAGCAACCGCCGTGGAAGAGGTGGTGGTCACCGCTGAATTCCGGGGGCTGTCGTTGCTCGAAACGGGAAGCAGTATCAGTGTTATCGACGACAAGACCATTGAACGTCGCGGTGCCACCCATATCGAACAGATTCTGAACCTGGCGCCCAACGTCAATTTTTCCAGCGGCTCGTCACGGGGAAAATACGTACAGATTCGCGGTATTGGTGATCGCAGTCAGTTTGTAGCGCCGATGAATCCTTCTGTGGGTTTGCTGATCGATGGCATAGATTTCAGTGGTGTCGGTGGTGCCGCCACCACCCTCGATTTGCAGCAGATAGAGATTCTGCGTGGTCCGCAGGGCACTCTGTACGGTGCCAACGCCCTGGCGGGCCTGATCAATATACGTTCCAACGATCCCACGGATATCTTTGAGGGTAGTGTAGAGACGACCATCGCCGAATACGAAACCCGCACCACCAGTGCGGTATTGAGTGGCCCGATTTCAGAGTCACTGGGCTACCGGCTGGCGGTTCAGGGTCACCGCACTGATGGCTATATCGACAACGATTATCTTAACCGCCACGATACCAGTAACCTCGACGAGCTGACGGCCCGGGGCAAGCTTGACTGGCGCGCCAGCGATGACTGGCAGGTCAATCTGACGGCGTTCTATCTGGATGCTGACAACGGTTATGACGATTTCTCATTGGATAACACCCGCCATACGTTGTCAGATCAGCCGGGTGTGGATCGTCAGGAGTCCACAGCACTGGCGATTGAAAATATCTGGCGCGGATTTCAGGGTTTTGATGTTATCGGCCTTGTCAGCTACGCCGAGAACAATCTCGAATACAGTTTTGACGAGGATTGGACCTATAGCGACATATGTGCGGGCCAACCCTGTGATGGCTGGGCGTACAGTTCCTTTGACCGTTACCTCCGTGACCGCGAAAACGGTACCGTGGATATTCGCCTGGTCTCCAAGGACGATGGCCGCCTGTTTCGCGATTCTACGGACTGGGTGCTGGGGTTTTATTACCGGTTTCAGGATGAATCCCTGTTGCGGGAATACACCTATGCCAGTGGGGACTTCAAAAGTGATTTCGAGACCCGCAACCGGGCGATCTATGGTCAGTTGGGGAGTTGGCTGACGGATAACCTGAAACTCACCAGTGGATTGCGGCTGGAGTTTCGCAATGCGGAATATGAGGACAGTGATCTGGTCAATCACGACAACAGCGAGCGCCTGTGGGGTGGTCGCCTGGGCCTGGAATACCATGTGACACCACAGACCATGCTCTATGGTCTGGTGTCCCGCGGTTACAAGGCCGGAGGTGTGAACAGTGATCCCGCGCTGGAGCCCTCGGCCCGGGATTTTGATACGGAATACCTGTGGAACTTTGAAACCGGTATCAAGGGTGACTGGCTGGAACGGCGCCTGCAGCTGCAACTGGCACTGTTTTTTCAAAAACGTCGTGAAATGCAGGTCAAGCAATCACTGGTAATACCGATTTCCGGTTCATCCTGCCCCTGCAGTTTCACCGATTACTACGACAATGCTGCCCGAGGGGAAAACTACGGCGCGGAACTGGAAGTTGTCTGGCAGGCTGACGAGCGTGTTCAGCTCCACGGTAGCCTGGGTTTGCTCAGAGCCACCTTCAAGGACTTTGAAAGTTATACCCATGTTGATGTTGATCGAGACTCAATAAATCCAGTACCCAAAGATTTGAGTGGTCACGAGCAAGCTCATGCCCCGTCCTATCAGTTTGCTGTCGGCGTGGATGTGGATCTGACAGACAGGCTAACTGCCGGACTTGAAGTTGAGGGCAAGGAGTCGTTTTATCTGTCACCGCGTCACCACGCCAAATCTAACCGTTATGAACTGGTCAATGCGCGGCTGGATTATAGTTTGCCGCAGTGGACTTTTTCCCTGTGGGGGAGAAATCTGGCAGATCGTGATGTGGTAGTACGTGGGTTCGGCAGTTTCGGTAACGATCCCCGCAAGTTTTACGTCACTGAACCCTACTATCAGTTCGGTGAGCCGCGTATTGTGGGAGCCACAGCGAAATACCGTTTCTAGGAGGGAATGCACATGCAAGTCACCATTGATGTCAGCATGTACCCGAACCGGGAGGAATTTATTCCTCCCATTCGCGGGTTTATTGAGAAAATTAATACCATCCCCGGGTTGACCGTGGAGACATTCCCAACCTCCACGGTGGTGCAGGGGGAGTACCAGCTGGCCATGCAGGCAGTGCAGGATACGATTGCGGCATGTCGCGAAGAATACGGCATGGCGGTTTACGTGATGAAAGTCATCCCCGGTTATGAGGCACTCTAGGGTGCCGCCCTGGCTGAATCTGGAGCTTGCCGCGGCACTTTTGTCACTGGCCTACCTGGTGTTGGCCATGCGTGAGAACAGCCTCTGCTGGTATTGTGCCTTTTTTGGTACGGCGATCTATATCTGGATTTTTGGCGGGGTGAAGCTCTATATGGACTCCCTGCTTAATGTCTATTATCTGGTCATGGCCGTTTATGGCTGGTACCAGTGGCAGCGGGGAGGAAAAAATCACCGCGGTCTGGCCATTTCCAGCTGGCGGATGCGCCATCACCTCTTTGCGCTGCTGGGGGTGCTGCTGTTGTCCGCCATTTCGGGCTACCTGTTGAAGATAAATACCGACGCCCAGTGGCCGTATCTGGACTCTTTTACGACCTGGGGCAGTGTCCTGACCACCTATATGGTGGCAAGAAAAATACTCGAAAACTGGTTGTACTGGATCATCGTTGACGGGGTTTCTATTTACCTCTATCTGGACCGGGCGCTGTTTTTCACAGCGGCGCTGTTTGCCATTTACCTGGTGCTGGTGGTCATCGGTTACTTCACCTGGAGAAAACATTATTTCGGACAATATCAACAGGAAACTCCAGCGGACGCTGTCTGACTGGCAACGCTGGCAGGTACCTTTGCCGGCCAAGCCTAGATTAATAAGAGCGCTTCAGGGTGGGCGAACCAATCAGAGCTTTCTGGTGGAATGTGGTGCGCACTTGGGAGTGGTGCGTATCAATGCGCACAATAGTACAAACCTCGGCATTGACCGGGAGCGAGAGCTGAGCCTGCTGCGGTTATTGCAAAGCCTG
Organism: Porticoccus sp.; assembly: GCA_023261185.1. GTDB lineage: Bacteria > Pseudomonadota > Gammaproteobacteria > Pseudomonadales > Porticoccaceae > Porticoccus > Porticoccus litoralis. The sequence continues at coordinate 14,390 of JALRJN010000088.1, read as the reverse complement.
GAATGTGTTCCCCGCATCTGGTTTGCCTCACAGGAGGTGCTGGTCACGGAGTTTGTCGATGGCAGGCAGTGGCATAGAGATTCCTTGCAACAACCCGGCCTGAGGCGCCGATTGGCACGGTTAATAGAACGTCTGCAGGGTATTACATTTACTGCATACATGCCCCGATTCAGCTATCGGGTGCACTGCGAGAATTACCTTCAGCAATTGGAGGATACATTCCCGGATGGGGCTGCAGTTGTGGCATTGGCAGCAACCCTGGATGAGGGAGACTGGCAACCGGTGATCAGCCATCACGACCTGGTGCCGGAAAATATTGTTGAGACGGAACGAGGTCTGGTGTTATTGGATTGGGAGTATGCCGGCTGGGGACACCCCGCCATGGATGGAGTGCGCCTGTACGGTCGTGATTTTCCACACCCCGATACCGAAAAGGTCTATGAGTTGCAGCAGGCCATGGACCGCCTGTGGCAGGCGGTCCAGAACCAGCTTATCAATACCGTTTGAGATCACGAATCAGACGGTAACTGGCTCAGCATGTAGTTAACCGCCTGGGCTATTTCTTCACCCTGGGTGATCCTTGGTCCCCAGATCTTGGCATTGCCAATTCGGTGTCTGCAGTTTCCTCTGGCGGGTTGTACACCATCCGCCCAAAGAAAATACCGATTTCAAACAGTAGCCACATGGGCACAGCCAGCAGTGTTTGGGAAAGCACGTCTGGTGGTGTCAGCAGCATGCCGAACACGAAGCAGACCACAAATACGTAAGGGCGTTTACCGGCCAGTTTGTCGGGCTCAATCGCTCCTACCCAGGAGAGAATGACGACTCCGATGGGGATTTCAAAACTGATACCGAAGGCAAAAAACAGTTTCAGGACAAAATCCAGGTAGCTGCGAATATCGGTCATCACCGCAACTCCTTCGGGACCGATACTGGTGAAGAACATAAATACCAGTGGAAATACTACGTAATAGGCAAATGCCATCCCGCCATAGAAGAGCGCTACGCTGGAAAAGAACAGTGGTAGCACAATTATCTTTTCTTTTCGGTATAGCCCCGGGGCGACAAAAGCCCATACCTGGTAAAGGATAAAGGGCATGGCGGCGAATAGGGATAACACCATGGTCAACTTGAAGGGGGTCAGGAAAGGGGAGGCCACATCGGTGGCGATCATGGTGGACGATTCCGGCAGATGTACACGTAGCGGCTCGGAAATGTAGAGGTAAAGATCATTGCTAAAGGCAAATAAGCCGACGAAAATCAGCAGAATTACTACCAGGCAACGTACCAGGCGATTTCGAAGTTCGATGATATGGTCGACAAAGGGCTGGTTGAGCAATTCCTCGTTACTCATTTCTGATCCTGCTGGGGTGTCTCGCTGTTGTTGGGTGATGTCGAGTTTTCATTGCCTTCTGGGCTGGAAGAGATATCTTCTAACGTAGTGGCCTTGGAGCGTTCAAACGCCTCGGTACTTTCTTTGAGGTCTCGAAGAATTTTTTCGTTGTGAAGCTGGCGGCGAATGTCATCCATGCCCACTTCGTTTTCAAGGTCCCGTCGCAGGTTGCCAAACATCTGGCGGGCACGTCCCCACCACAGAGCGAGGGTACGCATGGCCTGGGGCAGGCGCTGTGGTCCCATCACCACTAAGGCCACTGCTGCAATCAGTAACAGTTCGGAGAAACCGATATCAAACATGGCTCAGTCACCGGCTCGTAGTGAGCCATCGTGCGCCTGGGGGAGGGTCATTCCGAAGAGCCTTTTTTGGCGTCTTTTACTTCGTCAGTTTCATTCTCCGCGGGTTTGTCCCCGGCAGCATCCGCACCGTCACTGGACACGGAGTCCTTGAAGCCTTTAACGGCACCCCCAAGGTCAGAGCCGAAGTTCTTCAGTTTTTTGGTGCCGAAGATGAGAGCAACGATCACCAGAATAATCAACAGTTCCTGCCAGCCAAAACCCATATAGATTTACCCCTAAGTCGAATTGGTCAACCCCGGCTGGCTTTTTCTTCCAGACCGGACAAATTGAAACGGCGCTCCAGCTCACGGAGTACCGAATCGGCATTTTCGCCCAAGTGCGAAAGCATCACCAGTGAGTGAAACCACAAATCTGCAGTTTCGTAGATGAGTTTGGAGGCGTCTGCTCCCTGAGCGACATCCCGTGCGGCAAGAATGGTTTCCACCGCTTCCTCACCGACTTTTTCAAGAATCTTGTTTAGCCCTTTTTCGTGCAGGCTGGCCACATAGGATTCCTCGGGTGAGGCCTGCTTGCGTTCTTCCAGAACCTGGGTGAGTTTCTCCAGTACATCGTTCATGAGTAGATTTCTCCGGGATCTTTCAGTACCGGGTCAACGGTGTGCCACTGACCATCTTTGAGCACCCTATAAAAGCATGATTCTCGACCAGTGTGGCAGGCTATGCCGCCCAACTGCTCGATTTGCAGAACAATGACATCACCATCGCAGTCGAGGCGAATCTCACTGACGGCCTGCATATGGCCTGACTCTTCACCCTTGCGCCACAATTTTTGCCGGGATCGAGACCAGTACACGGCGCGCTGTTCTTTGGCCGTCAGGCTCAACGCCTCACGGTTCATCCAGGCGACCATCAAAATACGACCGGATTTGGCGTCCTGGGCTACTGCCGGTAGCAGGCCATCTTCATTCCAGGCAATGTCATCAAGAAAGTCGGTCATAGGAGGCCATTATGACAGTTCAATACGCATCGGCAATACAGAGTTTCAGGTGTTTACCTGAATAGTAAAAGGACTATGCCTACGCCGGCGATTAGCAGACTACCGGTGGGCATCTGTAGCAATTGGTCCAGCCATTGAGGAAATGCGCTGCCAAGCCCGATGCCCACCAAGGCAGCACCAGCCCACAGTCGCCAGGGTGATTTGCAGTTGTCCGGGCGCGATATCGGGGGTGTTGATGGGGCATTTTCCCTGGCCTGCAACCGTTCCAATGTATGGAAAATCAATTGTGGCACCTGGGGAAATTGTTCCAGCCATTCCGGACCGTGACGCTTGAATTGCTCCACTAGTGCATTGGGTTGGAAGCGTTCTTTCAGCCAACGCTCCAGGAAAGGGTGGGCTGTGGCCCATAGGTCGAGATCGGGGTAGAGCTGCCGTCCCAGACCTTCGATATTCAACAGGGTTTTTTGTAACAGCACCAGTGAGGGCTGCACCTCCATGTCAAAGCGGCGGGCGGTGCGGAATAGGCTGACCAGCAGCTGTCCGAAGGATATCTCCCGCAACGGGCGTTCAAAAATGGGTTCGCAAACTGTGCGGATGGCCGCGGTAAATTCTCCGATATTGGTACCTTCCGGCACCCAGCCGGAGAGGACGTGCAGTTCGGCTACTTGCTGGTAGTCGCGCCGGAAAATGGCCAGCAGATTACGGGCCAGGTAGTACTGGTCCGCTTCAGTGAGGGTGCCCATGATGGCGCAGTCCACTGCCAGGTAGCGGGGCTGTTGCGGATTTTTGGCATCGACAAAGATATTGCCCGGATGCATATCAGCATGAAAGAAATTGTGTTCAAACACTTGGGTGAAGAAAATTTCTACCCCACGTTCCGCCAGGGTTTTGAAATTGGTCTGCTGCTGTTGGAGAGTGCTGACGTCGGTTACCGGGGTGGCGTAGATACGCTCCATCACCAGTACTTTTTCATTGGTGTGAGACCAGAACACTTCCGGCACGTAGAGCAGGGGAGAACCTTCAAAATTGCGTCTTAACAGTGAGGCGTTGGCACCTTCACGTTGCAGGTTCAGCTCATAAAAAATGGTATTTTTGTAATCGCTGACTACTTCCATGAGGCGCATGCGTCGCCCATCAATGGTGTTTTTTTCCAGCCAGCGAGCAATGGTGAACAGCAGTTTGATGTCCTGTTCGATGACTTTTTCGATACCAGGACGAATGGCCTTGACCACCACTTCCCGGCCATTGGGAAGCACCGCCGCATGTACCTGTGCCACTGAGGCAGAGGCCAGGGGTTCGCGGTCAAACTGCAGAAACAGATTGTCAATGCTGTCTCCCAGCGCCTCTTCGACAATGGCGACAAAGTGGGCCTTGTCAAAGGGCGGCACATTGTCCTGCAGCTTGTCCAGTTCACTGCAGATATCGGGTGGAATCAGGTCAGGTCGGGTGGAGAGTAGTTGACCAAACTTGATGAAGATCGGGCCGAGGTCTTCCAGTGCTTTTCGTAGCCGTTCACCCCGGGGAGCTGAAGGCTGTGGCAGCAGGCGGGTGCCGGCAAGTAGCAGGCGTGCACTGCGGGGTAATTTGTCTCTGTCAAAAAACAGGTCCAGACGGTAGCGGGTAACCGTGCGCAGGATGGTGCTGAGTCGGTGAATACGGGACATGATCAGCCTGTTTCGCCATCGCGTTGGTCTAGACGGACCTTCAGCCGGTTGATGTGGGCTGCCAGTCGGTCTGTATCTTCGGACAGTAGTTTTACTTTTTGACTGAAATGCGTCATTTCCGCGCGGCCGGGTGTGAGCTTGGCCTCTTCCTGGCTGAAAGCTGCTGCGGCACTGCCGGCACGCTCGGCGGCCTGTTTTTGCCAGTTGGCAGCGCTGCGCAGGGATTCCCCTACGAGGTGTGCCGGCACATCGCCGATCAACTTGGCCAGGGCCGCCTCCCAGTCCACCTCGAGGTTTGCAAAGATCCTGCGAATTTCCCTGAGTAGGTCGTGGTCGCCACGTACCTCCACCCCGGTGCCATAAAACGATACCCGATCCTGTCCGTCCACCGCCAGCGCCGCCAATGACAGTGCAGAGCCTTTCAGGGTCGTATCCGCCGTGCCCTCATAGTGGGACATCAGGCTTATTCCCTGTTCGGTATGAATGATGTGGAACGTCAGCGGGGGCAGCGTACATTCGACAGTGAGTACCTTGCCCGCCAGACAGGCAATGGACTGCAGCGTGGCCGGGTCGTAGGCCAGTGCGTTGTTAATGGCGGTTTCCACAGCCATCAGTGCACTGCTGTGCAGAGCCGACAGGGGGTTCTGTTTCAGGAAATCAAACATCAGGGTTTGAAGCCCCGGTGCAGGGCAACAATGCCGCCGGTCATGTTGTGGTATTCACAATTGGTAAACCCTGCCTCTTGCATCATGCCCTTGAGGGTTGGCTGGTCCGGGTGCATGCGAATGGATTCCGCCAGGTACTGATAGCTTTCAGCATCGTTGGCCACCAGTTTGCCCATGCGGGGTAACAGGTTAAACGAGTAGAAGTCGTAGGCTTTTCCGAGCAGATTGCTGGTGGGTTTGGAAAACTCCAGCACCAGCAAGCGGCCACCTGGTTTCAGCACCCGCAGCATGGAACGCAAGGCCAGATCCTTGTCGGTCACGTTGCGCAGACCAAAGGCGATAGTGATGCAATCAAACGTATTATCACCGAAGGGCAGGTACTGGGCATCGGCCTGGGCATAGCGGACGTTGCTGGCAACGCCGTGATCCATCAGCTTGTCCCGGCCTACTTTCAACATGGAGTCGTTGATATCCGCCAGTACCACCTCGCCATCTGGACCGACCAGGCGTGCAAACCTGGCCGCCAGGTCGCCGGTGCCCCCGGCAATATCCAGGATGCGCTGACCAGGTCGGACCCCGGACATCTCAATGGTAAATCGCTTCCAGAGGCGGTGAATACCCCCGGACATCAGGTCGTTCATCAGGTCATATTTTGCCGCCACAGAGTGGAAGACATCGGCCACGCGTGCGGCCTTTTCCTGGACGGGAACAGTTTTGTAACCGAAATGGGTGGTCTTGTTGTCAGTCATTGCCGGCTGCCGGATAAATAAAGGCCGACATTGTACACCGACACTGGCGGAGTGTCCCTTGGCGGGAGGCTCGTCAGCGGGTTTTCCTGACAGGGATCAATATCGTTGAGGCAGCTATGGATCAACCGATGTAGCGTTCCCGCTTCGACGATTTGAGGCGGGCCAGGTCGACGATGATCAAACCGTCTACACAGTTGGCAAAAGCTGGGTCGATGTTGAAACCGGCAAACTGCACGCCGCCCAGCTCACAGACTTCGGTGTACTGCTTGAACAGGGTGGGTACGCTCAGATTCATATGGGCCAGTTCGCTCTTCAACTGGGTGAATTCTGCCTTCTGGTCTTTTCCGGGGAATTTCTCCGCCAGCTCTTCCAGTCGCTCGGGGCTGATGCGATAGGGCAGGATGGGCTCCACCAGTTTTTGCAGGCTGGGATAGTGGCGGCTGTAGAAATACACCAGCATCTCCATGGCCCACTCCGGGTAGCTGTTGCTAAGGGTCACTGGACCGAACAAATAGCGGTAGTGGGGATTCTTGCGCAGAAAGGCACCGATGCCGTACCACAGGTAGTCGAGGCTGCGTCGGCCCCAGTACTTGGGTTGGACGAAGCTGCGACCCAGTTCCAGGCCCCGCTCCAGATAGGGTTTCATTGATGTGGTGTAGTGAAACAGTTCAGTGGAATAGAGCTGCTCTCTACCCATCTGTTCAAGGCTCAGGGTGGCGTCGCAGAATCGGTAGGCCCCGGCAATTTCCAGTTCCTGTTCGTCCCACAGTAGCAGGTGGAAATAGTGCTGGTCGTAGCCGTCGATATCCCGGCGGCTGCCGGTGCCTTCGCCTACAGCACGGAAAGCAATTTCCCGTAGCCTGCCCACTTCGCGCATGATCAGGGAGTCCGGCTGGTAACGGTAGAGGTAAATCTGCTTACCGTCACCGGTTTCACCCAGCAGTTCACAGCACTTGACTTCATCCCGGAGCAGAGCACGATTTTCCGGGTGGGCAATGGCGCTGACGGTGCCAAAAATACCCTTCTTGTCCTGACCGATGCGGTACAGGTGGCGTTTAAAAAGTTTGGTCTTTTCCCGCAAGGGCACGTTGATGCGCTGGTAGCTGTCGTAACTGACCGGTTCACCGATGCGTACGTCCACGCAGTTGCGTGCTTGCTTAAACATTTCCCGCACCAGCAGCAGAGTGGAGAGCGGTTTTACCAGCAGTGACACACTGTAAAAGAGTGCGGAATTCCGGCCATCCACAAACACCGGCAGCACCGGTGCCTTGCTGTGGATGGCCATACGCAGAAAGCCACTGCGCCACTGACCATCGCGTATGCCTTGGGGTCCGAAACGGGATACTTCCCCGGCGGGAAAGATAATCACGGCACCCTCGTTGTCCAGGTGCTCACGGATGGCTGTTAGGTTCTGTCGGGTAGTGTTTCCGCCCATGTTATCCACCGGCAGCAGCAGCTTGTGAAGGGGCTTGATGGTAAACAACAGTTCGTTGGCCACCACCTTCACGTCCGGCCGTGTTTCTCTTACCAGCTTCAGTAGTGCCAGTCCGTCGAGGGAGCCGATAGGATGGTTGGCGATAATGACTACCCGGCCTTGGGCGGGAATGCGATGGCGTTCATGGTCGCGTACGGTGTAGCGGAAGTCGAAGTAATCCAGTACTTGTTCGACGAAATCAAAGCCGTGTAGGTAGGGATAGTCCTGTTCAAATTGTTGGAAGCTCTGTTCCCGGAACAGCATTCGCAATACACGGATAATGGGTCGTACCAGCTTGGGGTGGCGCTGGTAAAAACCGGGGTAACGATCCTGGATAAAATTTTCGACATTAAGCATGACTGGCTCTGCTCCTTTTCTGCCAGCCTATAACGGTTTGGTGACAATTTTTTGATGGAGTGATGTCAGAATTGTGTCAGTCAGGATGTGGTGGTGTGCATTTCCGGCAACAGTATCTGCTCCCGGAAAATAACGGCTCGGGCCTTTCCCGCTTTTTTTGCCTGATACATGGCGGCATCGGCTTCATTGATCAGTGTATCGGCTGTGATGTTAGGGTCGAGGTCAATAAAGCGGATGCCAATACTGGCAGAGACACTCAATGTTTCACCGTTGAACTCGACGGTTTTTACCACAGCGTCTAAGAGTCTTTTTGCCACGAACTTTGACCTAGCAAGCGCTTCATCCGATTGTCTCCCCAGGTTGCTGAGTACGACGACAAATTCATCTCCTCCCAGCCGGCCGACGATATCTTCCGTGCGCACGATGGCCTGCAGGCGTTGGGCAATTTCCACCAGTACCGCATCACCGGCCTCGTGGCCGTGCCGGTCGTTAATGGGTTTAAAACCGTCGAGATCCATCACCATCAGGGCGCCGTGCAGATCGTGTCGTTGAGCATTGGCCAGAGTTTTTCCTACATGCACAGAGATGAGACGCCGGTTGGCCAGCTTGGTCAGGGGGTCGAGGCAGGAGATATATTCAATCTGGTTCAGGGCATTCTGGTATGCGCAGACATAGGGCTTCACAACCCAGAAATAAATTATCGGCGTGGAAATCACCACCAGCGCAAAGGCGTTCAGTGTTGATGCCTGGAACGTACTCAATTCAAGGGCCAGACTGTTATATAACGCCCTGACCAGAAATTCTGCGCCGAGTACCACCCCGACAACACGTACTGTTACCTGGAGCTTGCTGGGCAGATCGAATTTTTTCATGAAAGCGCAACGGCACTCATCACTTTATGAGTCTTTGATCATATTTCCCTTGCCGAGAGATAACAACCGACATTGGTGAAAAAGCTATATCAGTGATGTCACCGGCCGTACGTACTTGAGTCCAGTTGCGGTGGGAGTTTGTCAAATGTCGCTATACCGTTGGGAACAACAGCCCAATCAGCGACTAGCTTCAGTTAAAGACAGCATGCTCAGTGATGTGCTTATACTTTGCCTTACCTGATGAAGCCCCGCTGAGCCCGGCGTAACAAATGTTACTGGATAAACCGAAGAGTTAACCCATGGTGCATAAGGTGAGTAAGGTTCAGGGTGTAATGGTTCGCCGCCACATTCTGAATATGCTCGATGGTAAACTTGCAGAAATGTCAGCCTGCAGCAAGCAGATCCTGTGAACAGCCTTCTGATGGGGGGTTATCCTTGTTGCCTTAACCCAACCCTTTACCATTGACGTTGAGGCGCAGGGTTCATCCAAACGACATATATTCAGATTAGAATGGTCCCGATCACTTCCCGGACATTCAGAGAGAAACAACGCTATGCCCGTCATCTGTGCAACCGCTGAAGCAGCTCTTGCCCCCATACGCTCGTCAGACCGCATCTGGTGCCACTCCATGGCGGCAACTCCTTATAAAATGCTGGAAGCCCTGGCAGTAAAAGCAAAGGATCTTAAGGATATCCAGCTGTTACAGCTGCACCTGGAGCACGCGGAAGCGGTCTGTCAGCCGGAACTGGATGGACACCTGCGCAACCGCTGCTACTTTGTCAGCCACAGCACGCGAGAGTTGGTGAATCAGGGCAAGGCGGATTATGTGCCCATGTTCCTCTCGGAAATACCGAAAATGCTTCGCAATGGCCGCCAGCCGGTGGATGTGGCTCTGATTCAGGTATCACCGCCGGACCGCCACGGCAATTGCTCTCTGGGGGTGTCGGTGGAAGCCACGCTGGCTGCCACCAGTGTGGCCAAGACGATCATCGCACAGATAAATCCGCAGATGCCCCGCACCCATGGTGATGCAGCTATTCCGTTTGACACGATTGATTACGCCGTCGAAATTGACAGTGATATTCCCTGTCTGGACGTGGGAACCCCCAACCAGACACATTTGCAGATTGGACGCCTGGTTGCAGAGCTGATTCGCGATGGAGATTGCCTGCAGTTGGGCATTGGGGCAATCCCGGATGCGGTATTAGCCCATCTTGATGGTCATCGACATCTCGGTATCCATACGGAGATGTTTTCCAGTGGTGTCTTGCCGTTGATGGAGAAGGGTGTCGTCGATAACAGCAATAAGGTCGTTCATCCGGGGAAAATAGTCACCAGTTTCGTGCTCGGTTCACGGGCGCTGTATGACTTTGTGGATGACAACACCGAAGTTGTTTTTCTCGATACTGAATACGTGAACAATCCCGCAGTGATTCGCAAAAATCCCCGGGTGATGTCCATCAACAGTGCGATCCAGGTGGATTTGAGTGGCCAGGTGTGTGCTGATTCCATCGGCGACCGGGTTTACTCGGGCTTCGGTGGGCAGGTGGATTTTGTGACCGGATCTCAGATGTCAGAAGGTGGGCGTTCCATCATCGCTTTGCCAGCCACTGCGTTGTCAGGCAAGCAGTCGCGCATCGTTAGCCACCTGGCCAGTGGTGCAGGGGTGGTGACATCCCGAGCCCAAGTGGATTACGTGGTCACAGAGTTTGGTGTGGCGCATTTATACGGGGCCAGTCTAAAGGAACGGGCTGAAAAGCTTATCAATATTGCGCACCCGGACTTTCGAGAGGCTCTGGCAGCGGCGCACCGACAGGCTGGTTGAGCTAAATCTGATGATTCCGACTGTAATGATACGGAGTGTTAAGTTCGTTGAGGCCTAGTTTTTTGGACTGCGCGGGTCCATTAGCTTTACGGGTTGGGTGTTGGCATCTCGAAATTTCCCCGATTGGGTCAGCTTGTCTAGGTAATGTTGCCAGTACTGTTCATGGTTTTGGGCGAGATCTCTCAGGTAATCCCAGCTGAAGATGCCACTGTTATGGCCGTCACTGAATGTCAGTGTCAGGGCGTAGTTGCCGGAGGCAGCGGCGCCCGTGACCTGGATACCCTGTTTGCCGTGTTGAAGTACTTCCTGTCCGGGACCATGTCCTTTCACCTCCGCACTGGGTGAATGAACCCTCAGGTATTCACCCGACATGGTAAAGCATGCCCCATCCGGATACTCCAGGGTGAGGCTGCCATCTTCCTTGCCAACTTTTACTTTATTGGGCAACACAATGATTTGCCTTTACGTTTGACGAGCAGAATGTACTGAATTAGAGAATAAACCGAGACAGGTCTTCATCTCGGGATATTTCCGTGAGCTGCTGGTCAACAAATGTCGCATCAATATTCACGGGCTCGTCTTTGCCACCCCGATCCGATGCCTCGAAAGAAATGTCTTCCAGCAGCCTCTCCATCAGTGTGTGCAGGCGTCGGGCGCCAATATTCTCGGTGCGCTCATTGACCTCAAAGGCAATCTCCGCAATGCGTTTAACACCGTCCGGCTGGAAGTTGACGTTTAACGCTTCTGTCGCCAGTAGCTCCCTGTACTGCTCGGTGAGGGAGGCGTTGGGTTCGGTGAGAATGCGCTCAAAATCCTCGCTGCTGAGGGATTGCAGCTCCACACGAATGGGCAGTCTGCCCTGTAGCTCGGGGATCAGGTCAGAGGGTTTAGAAAAATGGAATGCCCCTGAGGCAATGAACAGAATGTGGTCGGTCTTGATCATGCCGTACTTGGTGGTGACGGTGCTGCCTTCAATCAGTGGCAGCAGATCCCGTTGTACGCCCTCACGGGAGACATCGGCGCCGGAGGTCTCGCCGCGTTTGGCGACCTTGTCGATCTCGTCGATAAAGACGATGCCGTTTTGTTCGGCCGATTCCACAGCGCGAACTTTCAGCTCCTCTTCGTTGACCATGCTTACAGCCTGCTCTTCGGTCAGTTGTTTCATCGCCTGGGCTACAGTGACCTTTTTACGCTGCTTTTTGTCTTTGCCCAGATTGGAAAACATGTTTTGCAACTGATTGGTCATTTCTTCCATGCCGGGGGGCGCCATGATTTCAACGCCCATGGGAGTGGCGCTGATATCAATTTCAATCTCCTTGTCATCCAGTTCGCCCTGACGCAGTTTCTTGCGGAAAACCTGGCGGGTACTGGACTCTGCCTCACTGGATTCCCCGTCCCTGGCAGGTGGCAACAGAGCGTCGAGAACCAGTTCCTCGGCAGCATCCATTGCCCGTTGCTGAACCTTGTGCATTTCACTTTCGCGCAATAGTTTGACGGAGGTTTCAACCAGGTCGCGGATAATGGATTCCACATCTTTGCCCACATAGCCGACCTCGGTAAATTTGGTCGCTTCAACCTTGACGAATGGGGCGTTGGCCAGTCGCGCCAAGCGGCGGGCGATTTCGGTTTTGCCGACCCCTGTGGGGCCGATCATCAAAATATTTTTAGGGGTTACTTCGTTGCGCAGCTCGGGTTCAAGCTGCATGCGCCGCCAGCGATTTCGCAGGGCGATGGCCACGGCCCGTTTGGCGGCATCCTGGCCGATAATATGGCGGTCCAGTTCGTGAACAATTTCTCGGGGAGTCATATTGGACATGCTGTAAATCTCTCTGATACCGGCCGCATCATCTGGTGTGTCTGTGCTGGGCCGGAAATAACTTTTCAATCAATGCCAAGGGGGGGGGGTACCACCTTTGGCATTGATCAGTAATCCAGTTCTTCGATGGTGCGATTGTGGTTTGTGTAGATGCAGATATCGCCAGCGATTTCCAGGCCTTTTTCGACAATGGATTTTGCGTCGAGCTCGGTATTTTCCAATAGAGCTCGGGCCGCAGACTGGGCGAAGGCCCCGCCGGAGCCGATGGCGATCAAGTCATTTTCAGGTTGGATCACATCGCCGTTGCCAGTGATGATCAGGGAGGCCTCCTTGTCGGCCACAGCCAGTAATGCCTCGAGCTTTCTCAGAATGCGGTCAGAACGCCAGTCTTTGGCCAGCTCTACCGCTGCCCGGGTCAGGTTACCCCGGTGCTGCTCTAGTTTGGCTTCAAAGCGTTCAAACAGGGTAAAGGCATCGGCTGTACCACCGGCAAAGCCCGCGATGACCTGATCATTGTGCAAGCGACGAACTTTGCGCGCATTGCCTTTCATGACGGTGTTGCCCAGGGTCACCTGGCCGTCGCCACCGATAACTACCTTGCCGTTGCGACGTACGGAAAGAATGGTGGTGCCTCGATATTGTTCCAAAAGAATCTCCTGTGGATTTGTTCTGGGTAGCTGCCTGAGTCGATAGATGGGGGCGTAGCCGGTGAATTCAATGGTTAAACTCGCTGATTAACGAGATCTTTCCAGATCGTCCGCGAGGTAGACCTCGCCATTAATCAGTGTGCAGGATTTGGCCTTTAGAGATTGGTTGTGGCAGGGGCCTGCCACACAGAGGCCGCTGTCTATTTCAAAAAGGGCACCATGGGTGCTGCACTGAATATATTCTTTTTCCAGATCCAGAAACTGGCCTGGTATCAGGTTGAGGGGCGCCCCGATATGGGGGCAACTGTTGCGAAAAACCTGTACTGATTGTCCGCGACGTACGGCAAAGCAGGCCTCGCCCTCAATCTCCAGGTCAATGCCGCCTGGGTTGGGTATGTCTTCCAGGCGGCAGAGAGGACTGGCCGTCATCAAACGCCCCGGCGCAGGGCTTCAATACGCTCATCCAGTGGCGGGTGAGACATGAACAGGCGAGTCGCGTGCTGTTTCCAGCCACTGGAGATGCCGAAGGCGGTCAGTGTGTCGGGCATCTGGTTGGGGACATGGGCCTGGGTTTCTTCCTGCAGGCGTTGCAGCGCAGAAATCATCGCACCGCGGCCGGCCAGATGCGCACCGGCAGCGTCGGCGCGGAATTCCCGCCAGCGTGAAAACCACATGACGATCATGGAGGCGAAAATACCCAGTATGACCTGTAATACCATCACGGTGACAAAGTAACCGATGCCGTAGCCGCGTTCATTTTTGAACACCGCCTTGTCGATGATGGAGCCCAGAATACGGGCAAAGAACATCACGAAGGTGTTCAGCACACCCTGAACCAGGGACAGGGTGACCATATCGCCGTTGGCAACGTGGCCAATTTCATGGGCCAGGACGGCGCGCACTTCTTCCTTGTCGAAGCGGTGCAGAAGACCTTCGCTGACAGCTACCAGTGCGTTGTTCTTGTTCCAACCTGTGGCAAACGCATTCGATTGCTGTGCTGGAAAAATACCTACTTCCGGCATGCCGATGCCGGCTTTGTTGGCCAGATCACTGACGGTTTCCATCAGCCAGCGTTCGTCCGGTGTCCGGGGTTGCTCGATGAGTTTAGTGCCGGTACTCATCTTTGCCATCCACTTGGATATCAGCAGGGAGACAAAGGAACCGCCAAAGCCGAACAGGCCGCACATGACGAGCAACTGGGACAACAAAAGCCAGCCCCTGCGCAAGCCCAGCCATCTCGTGAGCACAGGCAATGGGAGTCGGTCAACCAACGGCGCCCACACAAATTTGAACGAGTAGCCCAGCGCGGCCCAGCTGAAGAAAGTCACGGTTGCGCGTTCCACGCCCGCCTCCCGCAACCACAACGACAAAGACGAAAAGATCAACAAAATGGGAATGCCTGCCGAGAACCCCAAACACAGCATGATCAGGGTTTTGCGATCGGCGATGATGGCAAGGCTCTCACGCCAGCCCACGCGCACAGGTGAGGTGTTCATACGGTGCAGGTTGATCGTTGGGCGGGTGAAGTGATCAAGTGCCGCCCACGTAAGGGTTGCTTACACGCTCTCGGCCAAAAGTGCTTTCAGGACCGTGCCCTGGAATAAACACGGTCTCGTTGCCGAGTGGCCA
>JALRJN010000086.1 GCA_023261185.1 Porticoccus sp. | reverse complement strand
CGCAAATCCTTTCACAGGTACACTACAGAAAAGCTTAATTTTCACTTGGGATACAAAATCGCTTGAGAATTTTGAATCCCCTGTGTCTACCAATTTCACCACTCTGGCACAGGGGCGCGATTATAGCAGCGGCCCTTGCAGAATCAATAGATGTACCCTTTTGGAAGCATGGGTTTGCTGGCCCTGTCAGGTGATTTCCTTTACCCTTGCGGCCTTTCACCGCACCACGATCAGAAATTATGCGCCGCGACCATTTTCACTACCATTTGCCCGATGAGCTGATAGCGCGGCAGCCTGCAGCGCAACGTCGCGGCAGCCGCTTGTTGGTGCTGGACGGGGAAAGTGGTGAGATCTCGCATCGACAGTTCCCTGACCTCGCAGAACTGGTCAGGCCTGGTGACTTGATGGTGTTTAACAACACCCGGGTGATTCCGGCGCGTCTCTATGGCCATAAAGCCAGTGGTGGCAAAGTTGAAATGCTGGTGGAGCGCCTGGTGGATGAACGCAGTGTGCTGGCACATCTGCGTGCCAGCAAGTCCCCGAAGCCAGGGACAACAATTCATTTCGAGGGTGATGTTGTTGCCGAAGTCACAGGTCGGGAAGGGGAGCTTTTCTGCCTGTATTTTCAGGGCGACCGGTCAGCGCTGGATATCCTGGAAACCCATGGTCATATGCCATTGCCGCCTTACATTGATCGCGCAGATGGCAAACTGGATCGTGAACGCTACCAGACAGTTTATGCAGAAAAACCCGGTGCGGTAGCGGCGCCGACAGCGGGTTTGCACTTTGATGAAGACCTGCTTGCTCAGTTGCGAGTCCAGGGTGTGGAAATCGCCCATGTCACTTTGCATGTGGGGGCCGGCACATTTCAGCCGGTGAGGGTGGATAATATCCTCGACCACCAGATGCACGCGGAAGTCATTGATGTGTCTGAAGAGGTCTGTCGGCAGGTGGTGGAAACCCAAGCCCGGGGTGGTCGGGTGATTGCAGTGGGCACTACCAGTGTGCGCTGCCTGGAAAGTGCTGCGGCAGCAGGGCAGATTGTGCCCATGAATAGCGAAACCGATATTTTCATTTACCCGGGATATCAATTCCGGGTCGTGGATGCGCTGATCACCAATTTTCACCTGCCAGAATCTACTTTGCTGATGTTGGTTAGTGCCTTTTCAGGGTTTTCCCGCATCATGAGGGCTTATAAAGAAGCCGTTGCTGAGCGTTATCGTTTTTTCAGTTATGGGGACGCCATGTTCCTGACGTGTAACCCTAATGCCAGAGAGGATATGCCGGAATGAGTCGTGATTGTTTCATGTCGTTTGAGCTGGATATCAGTGATGGCAAGGCACGACGTGGCCGGATGCAATTTCCCCGGGGTGTGTTGGAAACACCGGCTTTTATGCCAGTCGGTACCTGTGGCACGGTGAAAGGTATGCTACCCCGGGATATCGGGGAAATCGGTGCACAGATCATTCTCGGCAACACCTTTCACTTGATGCTGCGACCCGGTACTCAGGTGGTGATGGAGCACGGAGATCTGCATGACTTTATGCAGTGGCCTGGCCCTATTCTTACCGACTCCGGTGGTTTTCAGGTTTTCAGCCTCGGTGATATCCGCAAGATTTCCGAGGAAGGGGTTTCCTTTCGCTCACCTATCGACGGTAGCCCGGTGTTTCTCGATCCGGAGTCATCGATCCGCGTCCAACATGAACTTGGCGCCGATGTGGTGATGATTTTTGATGAGTGTACGCCCTATCCAGCGACGCTAGATCAGGCCAAGTCCTCTATGGAGCTATCTCTGCGCTGGGCAAAACGCAGTAAGGATGCCCATGGCGATAATCCCTCGGCGCTGTTCGGGATTGTTCAGGGTGGTATGTACGAAGCTCTACGTGAGGAGTCCCTTAACGGTCTGGAAGACATCGGTTTTGACGGCTATGCCATCGGTGGTTTGTCGGTAGGAGAGCCCAAGGAAGATATGATTCGTATCCTCGATCACCTTCCACCCAAAATGCCCGCCGACAAACCCCGCTACCTGATGGGGGTGGGTAAGCCCCAGGATATTCTCGAGGCAGTGCGTCGCGGCATTGATATGTTTGATTGCGTGATGCCCACCCGCAATGCCCGCAATGGTCATTTGTTCACCAGTGGCGGGGTGGTGAAAATTCGCAACGCGGTTCACCGCCATGATACGGCCCCGCTCGACGTCAACTGTGACTGCTATACCTGCCAGAACTTCAGCCGGGCCTACCTGCATCATCTGGAAAAGTGTGGAGAGATTCTCGGCGCACAACTCAACACCATTCATAACCTGCGTTATTACCAGAACCTGATGTCGGATATCCGCCGTGCAATTGAGGAAGAGCGCCTCGATGGGTTTGCCGAGCAGTTTTACCGGGAGCAGGGCCTCACCCCGGCAACTTGAGTTACGTTGCGTCGTCCCCATATACCATCGGGTAACTTTTATTTCTGACGGGTTCGGCAAGCCCGTTCAATTCAGCCTATAATGGCCCGCTTTATCAACCGGGACACAACACAAGAACCGTGATATGAACCGTTACCCAATTTGGAAATACCTGCTGATAGTCTTTGTGATTACGCTGGGGGTTGTTTATGCACTCCCCAATCTTTACGTCCCCGATCCTGCAGTGCAGATCTCCGGCCAGAGCAGTGGCACGGTAATCGATGCTCCTGTGCTCGAGCGTGTTGAAGCGGCGCTCAAACAGGAGGGTATCGAGTACTTCGGTGGTGAAGTGAGCGGTGAAAACGGTCTTATTCGCCTTCGGGATGGCGAGCAACAATTGCTGGCCAAGCGTGTTATCCAGCGTGCCTTGGGTTCCGATTACATTGTTGCGTTAAATCTTGCTGCCACCACGCCAGACTGGCTGTCCTCGCTGGGAGCCAGCCCCATGAAGCTTGGCCTCGATCTCAGTGGTGGTGTTCATTTCCTGCTGGAAGTGAATACAGACGAAGCAATCGGCAAACGAATGGATACGGCTGTCCGTGAGGTGCGGGCGGCTATGCGTGAAGAAAAGTTGCGCTATGCAAGTGTCAAGCTGGAAGATGGAGCAACCATTGTCAGTAAATTCGATACTGAGGCAGAGCGTGATCAGGGCAGTGAAATCCTGCGTAAAAACTTTCGGGATTTGGGCAGACAGTTGAGTGAGGAGGACGGCCTCTTTGTGATTCGCTCAAGCATGTCCGAAGCGGCCGTCAGGGAAATTGAGGATTATGCCCTCAACCAGAACCTGACCACATTGCGTAATCGGGTGAATGAGCTAGGCGTATCGGAACCCATTGTTCAGCGCCAGGGCCGCAATCGCGTCGTGGTGGAGCTGCCCGGTGTGCAGGATACGGCGGAAGCAAAACGGATCATTGGTAAAACAGCTAATCTGGAATTTCGACTGGAAGCAGAACCGGGAAAAATCACCAACCGGGAAAAATTTGAATTCCGCGATCCCAACGCACGGCCAAAGGATGCCTTCCTCGAACGTACGGTGGTCATTACTGGTGATCATGTTTCCAATGCCACATCCTCGTTTGATGAAAATGGTATGCCCCAGGTCAACATCAACCTGGACAGTGAGGGCGGTGCGCGCATGCACCGGGCCTCTCGCAAGAACATCGGCAAGCGTCTCGGGGTGTTGTTTATCGAGTACAAAACCCGGATGGACTACACCACCGATGAGAATGGTGAGCAGATTGCCATTCCGGAACGTTATGTCGAGAAGAAGATTATCAGTCTTGCCACCATTCGCAGTGCGCTGGGCGTGACTTTCCGCATTACCGGTCTTGATAACCCCCGTGAAGCTTCGGAATTGGCGCTGTTGCTCCGAGCGGGTGCACTGGCTGCGCCCATGTACTTTGTGGAGGAGCGCACCATCGGTCCGTCGCTGGGTGCCGAAAATATTGCCCTGGGTATCAAGTCGGTCACCATCGGTATGCTGGTGGTTCTCGGGTTTATGCTGGT
>JALRJN010000111.1 GCA_023261185.1 Porticoccus sp. | reverse complement strand
CCGTTGCACTCTACCTGGCGTCGGCAGGTGTTGGCCAGTTGCTGATTGCCGATGGCGATGCTCTGGAAGTAAGCAACCTGCAACGGCAGATTCTTTACGACACGGCAGGTGCCGGTGACTCCAAAGCACAGCTTGCCGAGCAGCGATTGTCGGCGCTGAATCCCAATATTGAACTCAATGTTTTTGACGAACCTCTGACTCTGGATGATCTCAATCTCTGTATCCAGGACGTGGATCTGGTGCTGGACTGTTCAGATAATCTGGAAACCCGCAAAAACGTGAATGCCGTCTGTGCCCGGCAAGGTGTTCCTCTGGTTTCCGCTGCAGCCATCCGCTGGGAAGGGCACCTGATGGTGTTTGATTTCCGCGATGGACAGACTCCCTGCTATGAGTGCCTGTATCCGCCGGAAAGTACAGAGCCCGTATTAAATTGCAGCACCAGTGGCGTGGTTGGCCCGGTATTGGGTGTACTGGGTTCCCTGCAGGCCCTTGAGGGCATGAAACTCCTGTTGGGTTTGCCGTCAGCGATCAATGGCCAGTTGCGTATTTTTGATGGGCGGCACCATGAGTGGCGGCACTTTGCCATCACGAAACGACCGGGCTGCCCAACCTGTGGCCCGTGATATGGCCGATAGCGGCGAGGGGGCTTGACCTGCCAGGCTGTTCGGGTACGCTCCGAATACGCAATCCATTTGAATTCCTATGTCACAGATACCATCACCACAGCTTGTCGACCGCTTTGGGCGGGTGGTTGACTACTTGCGCCTGTCCGTAACGGACCGCTGTGACTTCCGGTGTGTCTATTGCATGTCGGATAAAATGGAATTTGTTCCCCGTCAGCAATTGCTGACATTGGAAGAACTGGCTTTTCTGGGCAGAGCCTTTGTTGAGCTGGGGGTCAGTCGTATTCGGCTGACCGGTGGTGAACCACTGGTCAGGCGCAACGTCACCGAGCTCATCCATCAACTCGGTCAGCTGGTTGGTCTGAATGAATTATTGTTGACCACCAATGGTTCTCAGCTCGCTGGGGTGGCGGATGACCTGGTAGCTGCTGGTGTACAACGCGTCAATATCAGTCTTGATTCGGTCGACCCTGCACGCTTTGCGGCGATTACTCGGACAGGGGACCTGTCGAGCGTGTTGAAGGGAATCCGAGCTGCCCAGCAGGCAGGTGTAGAGCGTATCAAGATCAACAGCGTGATCATGCGCGGTCAGAACGACGATGAGGTTATTCCTCTGCTGGAATTTGCCCTCGAACGTGGTCTGGATATCAGCTTTATTGAGGAAATGCCGTTGGGGGATACCGGTCGTGAAGATCGCCACGGTCAACTGGTGAGCAGTGAGGAAATCCGGCAACAGATCTCCTCTGTCTATTCCCTTTCCGCAAGTGCTGTGGTCACACCGGGGCCTTCCCGCTATTACCAGATAGAAGGCAGTAACAGTCGTATCGGATTTATCTCGCCCAACAGCCATAACTTCTGTGAAAGCTGTAATCGCGTGCGGGTCACCTGTGAAGGGCGGTTGCTGCTGTGCCTGGGGAATGAGCACTCCGTCGACCTGAGGCATGTTATCCGCTCTTCACCCGGTGATATGGCGGCTCTGAAACAGGCCATCACTGATGCCATGCAAATCAAACCTGAAAGACATCATTTTTACGACGCCGATCAGCCACAGGTGGTCCGCTTTATGAATGCTACGGGTGGTTAGCAGCCTTTGAGCAAAAAAATTGGTCTTGGTTCGCTGTGTTGACATCTGGACCGAGTGGTCCATAATTGTGTCATGAATCAGGGCAGACCCAAAGAATTTGATACCGACCGGGCACTGGAGCTTGCTACCCAGCAATTCTGGAAGGTGGGTTATTCGGCGACCTCTCTGCAGGATTTGCTCAAGGTGATGCGGTTATCGAAAAGCAGCCTGTATCAGACATTTGGTAGTAAACAGCAACTGTTTATTCAATGCCTTAACCACTATGAACAGAGTATGGCCAGCCGGTTAGAGCAGAAATTGGTTGAAAGCGATTCTGCTGTCGGATTCCTGAGAGAATTTCTGGAAGAAATTGTTGCTGAAGCGGCGGGTAGGGGCCCCAGAAAGGGCTGCCTGCTGGTTAATACCGCCAACGAATTATCCCAGCGTGACCCACAAATAAAAGTGGTTGTGTCAGATGGGGCCAACCACTTTATAGCGATTTTTCGCCGGGCTATAGAGTTGGCTGTAGATCGCGGTGAAATGCAGGCCCCGGCATCCATCAGCTCCCTGGCAAGTTTCTACTTTTCCGGTGTGAGTGGTTTACGCACCATGGTAAAAGCTGGTGTCAGTCAGGAAGAATTACACCCGGTTGTTAACTTAATTATGGAAAAGTTTAATTAAATTTTTTTTGCCTATTTTTTTGTCTATTTAAGGACCGTTCGGTCCTTAAATAAATGTTCACTAGTAAACCATGTAAACAGGAGAACCTGACCATGAAATCAGAATACAAAATAGCCATGCCTCCCGTAGAAATCAGTGGCGCACCAGAAACGGTAAAAGGCATTCTGGAGGAACAGAAAAACAATTTCGGGTTTCTGCCGAATATGTACTCGGCAATGGCCACAGCCCCTTCATTGCTGAAAATGTATTTAAACGGTTACCGGCTGTTTCGTGAGGAAGCAACTTTTTCTTCCGTTGAACAGGAAGTTATTTTTATAACCATCAGCCGGGAAAATGGCTGTGATTACTGTGTCGGTGCACACAGTATGATTGCCGATAAGATGTCGGGCGTGCCTGAAGCGGTCACAGAGGCTATTCGAAACAATGCCCCGATCCCTGACCAGAAACTACAGGTGCTGCACGACTTTGTTGTCACCATGATCAATACTCGGGGTGCACCATCCAAAAGTGATGTGGCAATATTTTTGAATGCCGGGTACAGCGAACAACAGGTCCTGGAAGTGATCGTGGCCATCGCTGTGAAGACATTGAGCAACTACAACAACCACTTATTTCATACCGAGCTGGATGATGTGTTTTCTGACTACACCTGGGCCGGGTGATACAAAACCCGGGGCAATTCTGTCAGGAACAGATATTCATATGGGTGGCCAATATGAATGATCAATATTGAGAATTTGATTTATGGTGAGGATGGAGCCGGTATAATCAGGCTCCTGAAACACTGCTACAGCCATTGATTATTGAGAAACCCATGTCCCACGCCACAAAAGAATTTGTCCCGTTAACTATTGCTGTCCTGACGGTGTCCGATACCCGCAGTCTGGAGGAGGACAGTTCCGGCCAGCTGTTGCAGGACCGCCTCACCGAGGCCGGACACCAGCTCGCGGAACGGGTTCTGATTCCTGACGATATTTATCGGCTGCGTGCCGAAGTGTCCCGCTGGATTGCCGACCCCCAGGTTCAGGTGGTGCTGGTCACCGGTGGCACTGGTTTTACCGACCGCGACTCGACCCCGGAAGCACTGTTGCCCTTATTCGACAAGCAGGTGGAAGGGTTCGGTGAACTGTTTCGGCAGATTTCCTTTAACGAAATTGGCACCTCGACAGTACAGTCACGGGCGGTAGCCGGCATAGCTAACCATACGCTGGTGTTCTGCATGCCCGGTTCCACCAATGCCTGTCGTACGGCCTGGGACAATATTGTCGGTGAGCAGCTGGATGCCCGCACCCGTCCCTGTAATTTCGTCCCCCACGTCACCCCAAAAGACCGTTGCGAAAGCCGCGGTTAGACAGACGATGAACAGCTGTGACGAACAGTCCGGTTTATTGACTGTAGAAGAGGCGCTCCAGCGCCTGCTCGAGGCCGCCCGGCCCACTGCGGACATTGAAACCATTCCCCTGACAGCGGCACTGGGTCGTGTGTTGGCAGAGAACCAGCATTCCCCGGTAGATGTACCACCTGCGGATAACAGCGCCATGGATGGTTTTGCCCTGCGCTTTTCCGATTGCACCCCTGATGGGGAAGCTACGTTGCCTGTCAGTCAGCGGATTCCGGCGGGTACCGTGCCCGAACCCCTGCAGCCAGCTTCGGCCGCACGCATTTTTACCGGCGCAGAGGTTCCGCCGGGTGCGGATACCGTGGTAATTCAGGAACAGTGTCAATGGGATGAATCAGCCGTCCGTTTTTCCGGGGCAAAACCCAAAGCCAATATCCGTCCCCGAGGGCAGGACATTGAGAAAGGCGCCATCGTTCTGCAACAGGGTCGTCGTTTAACTCCCCAGGACCTGGGGCTGCTGGCCTCCGTTGGTATTGCCAAACTGCCGGTGTATCGCCGCCTCAGGGTAGCCGTGCTTTGCACCGGCGACGAGCTGGTTGAGCCCGGTGAAACCCTTATCCCCGGCCATATCTATAACTCAAACCGTTACATGTTGCTGGGCCTGTTGCAGGCGTTGGGATTCGATTGCGTGGATATCGGCATTGTGGCGGATGATCCCGAGGCCACCGAACAGGCCTTGCTGAAAGCTGCCGCAGAGGCAGACTGTATTCTTAGCAGCGGCGGGGTTTCTGTGGGTGAAGAAGACCACGTCAAAGCCTGTGTCGATAAACTGGGTAGCCTCGATTTATGGCGTGTGGCCATCAAGCCGGGCAAGCCACTGGCCTATGGACACGTCAGTGGCGTTCCCTTTATTGGTTTGCCGGGAAACCCGGTTTCCGTGTTTGTTACCTTTGCTATTGCCGCGCGCCCCTATCTACTGAAAACCCAGGGTGCCAGTGATTGTTCGCCATTAACTATCCCCGTTGTCGCCGGGTTCAGCCGTCCCAATTCCGCTAAACGGCAGGAATATCTGAGGGCCAGGCTGGTACCAGATGGTCAGGGCCGCCAACGGGCGGAGCTGGCAGGCAGCCAGAGCAGTGGGGTGCTGTCCAGCGTCTGCCGCGGTGATGGCTTGGTAATCCATAAGCTCGGTGAGGCCATTTCCGAAGGGGATCA
>JALRJN010000108.1 GCA_023261185.1 Porticoccus sp. | reverse complement strand
ACCGCGCGGTACGCTTACTGATTGATGAACCGACGGTGATCATGAGCCGGGTTGATCAGCTATTGCGGGTGGTGACCGCCAAGCTGGCACGGTGAGACCCCTTGCCGCTTCGTTTTGCCGATTAAACACTGGTACTGTTTTAGACTAGGTAGTGTTTCGCCATCGCCCCAATATCCACTTGAGCCTGCAATCTGGCGGCCAAAAGGTAGGTACCAGCAAGCTTGCGGTGCAGAAAAAGGGCATCAATCGGTGGTGTATGCCAGTAATCTCGATCCATCGCCAGCGTCATCCCGATATCATGCATACGCCTTGGCAAATTTGAGGCGGCAAAATCATAGCGGCCCCGATGGCACAGCGGTTCACAAGCCATCTCGAACAGATCCATGACAGCAGTGATTTGCTGCGCCGTCATCTCGCGGCTGAAGTAACCAATCTGTGTTGCCGCCTCCTGCATCTTGGTGCGATTCTTAGCTATACCCTGCTGCATCAGCAGACGATAACCTTCGACCATGGCCTCCGGCAGTGCTCTAGTGGCACCGAAATCCAACAGCACGATTTTCTGTTCATCCTGGTTGAATCGGTAATTGGCAAAATTCGGGTCAGACTGCAACACCCTGAATTCGAAAATTTCCTTGAGTGCCAGATCAAACAGCAGGGTGGCCACATGATCTCGCAAGGCTTGGGGTGCACTGGCCAAAGACTCGATCGGGCTACCCTCAACCCAGGTCATCGCTAAAACCTGGGGGGTTGTGAGTTCGATATGGGGTTCAGGTAACAGAAAGGCCGAGGTTGCACCGAGGCGTTCTGCATAGCGGCGCATCCAGTCTTGCTCAAGTTGATAGTTCGCCTCGGCATGAAGCTGTTTTTTGGCTTCATCAAGAATGCGATTAATTTCGATGGTCGAAGGAAGCAGCCCCGTCAGTCTCAACAGTGCCGCCACGTTATCAACATCACTATCAATACTTTCGCGAACGCCGGGATACTGCACCTTAATGGCCAGCGCTTGCCCTTGCCGGGTGATGGCATGATGCACCTGTCCAATCGAAGCCGCTGCCGATGGGGTAAAGCTAAAGCGTTCAAACCGATGACTCCAGTCTTTGCCCCAGGCTTTGTCCAGCACGGTGACCAACTGACTCATTGGCATGGAGGCGGCCTCACTGCGCAAGCGGGACATCATGTCTGAAAGTACCGGAGGAATGAGATCACCTGCGTCCATGGACATGAGTTGACCTACTTTCATGGCTGCGCCACGAAGTTTTGCCAATTCATTGGTCACGCGTTTGACATTGGACGGTGTCAGCAACATCCCAGAGACGGTCGGCACCTGCCCTTTTGCCAGATGCCGCGCACCCTCTGCCAGCATGCCGCCAGCCACCGAGGAGGCCATCAACCCAAGCCGTGATAACCGGTGCCAACGACCTGCCGGCACGGCAACCCCATCAATGCCTAGTTTCGTGATTATATCAGTCACCTAATGAGCTTTATCTTTGAGGTCTTTCCGCATCCTGTAATGGATAGGAGTCAGCCTGATAGGCGTAGCCCTTCATGACCTTGACGATGGCAGCCCCGATACCGAGGGTAAACAGTATCGTCCAATACAGGATAAGGAATGCGATAACGCCGATATCAATGCTGATCAGCATCCATTCTTCATTGATGACTCGAGTATTCCAGTCGAACAATCGGGCAATGATCGATGGTTCAACAATGAACAAGGTGCCCCAGCAGAACCAGCGGACCAGAGACTTGAGTATGCGTGTCTCGAAGCCCGGTGGTTCTGGTCTCGGGGCGGGTAATCTTTTGCCGGGAAATTGCATTTCAATGGAGGCGTCTGTTCAGTTCGTCAATGGCCAGGGCCCAGTCCCCATCACCGATAATCTCTTCTTTGAGAAACGCACGTTGCGTCGGGCTCCAGATCGCGGCTCGATACAAGGCAACCTCATTGGGTAGCGGCCGATGCTGGGCAATAAAGGTTTCAACGGAGGCTGTATCGCTGTTCAGACCAAGTTGAGCGAACAGATCTTCTAGACTGTGATGA
>JALRJN010000106.1 GCA_023261185.1 Porticoccus sp. | reverse complement strand
GCGGGTGCACTGGCTGCGCCCATGTACTTTGTGGAGGAGCGCACCATCGGTCCGTCGCTGGGTGCCGAAAATATTGCCCTGGGTATCAAGTCGGTCACCATCGGTATGCTGGTGGTTCTCGGGTTTATGCTGGTCTACTACAAGATGTTTGGTCTCTTTGCCAACCTGGCACTGGGATTCAACCTGATCATTCTGGTGGCTGCCATGTCTATTCTGGGGGCGACCTTAACACTGCCGGGTATTGCCGGTATTGTGCTGACCGTCGGTATGGCGGTGGATGCCAACGTGCTGATCTTTTCGCGAATCAAGGAGGAGCTGGCCAACGGGATGCCGCCGCAGTCGGCCATTAATGCCGGTTATGACCGGGCCTTTGTTTCGATCCTTGATGCTAACCTGACCACGCTGATCGTGGCGGTGATTCTATATGCCATCGGCTCAGGTCCGGTTCAGGGTTTCGCGGTGACGCTGTCCATCGGTATTCTGTCTTCCATGTTTACGGCTATTCTGGGTACCCGCGCGCTGGTGAACCTGTTCTATGGTGATCGCACCATCAAACGAGTCTGGATTTAGGAGCTGGCCATGACAACCCAACGCATTTTCAATTTTATGGGTGGCCGCAAGTTGGCTGCCGCTTTTTCCATTGCCCTGTTGCTCTGCGCCATAGTCTCCCTGTCAGTCAAAGGGTTGGTGCTGGGACTGGATTTTACAGGGGGCTCTCAGGTAGAAGTTGGTTTCCCCCGAGCAGCAGACCTGAGTCTGGTTCGTCAACAGCTCACTGATAGCGGGTTTGAAAACCCGGTGGTTGTGTTTTTTGGTTCGGAAAGCGATGTGCTGATTCGCATGCAGGGAAAGCCCGACGAGGGCCTTGCGGAATCGGTAATGAAGTCGCTTGATCCGAATAATTCCGGCGAGCTTGAGCTGCGTCGTGTGGATTACGTTGGTCCGCAGGTTGGTGAAGAGTTGCGGGAAGACGGTGGCCTAGGAATGCTGGCTGCGCTGGCAGTGGTCATGCTGTATGTCGCGATTCGCTTCCAATACAAGTTTGCGCTGGGTGCAGTGGCTGCGTTGATTCATGATGTGATTATCACCCTGGGATTCTTCTCTATCACCGGTTTGGAAGTGGATCTGACCGTGCTTGCAGCGGTGCTGGCGGTGATCGGTTATTCCCTGAATGACACCATTGTGGTTGCCGACAGAATCCGGGAGAACATCCGCCTGTTGAGGGAAGAGGATCTGATTAGTGTGATCAATGAATCTCTAACCCAGACTTTGGGGCGTACCTTGATTACCTCGTTGACCACCATCTTTGTACTGGTGGCACTGTTTGTCTTCGGTGGTGAGTTGATCCACAACTTTTCAATCGCCCTGATTGTGGGTGTTGTAATTGGTACTTACTCGTCTATTTATGTGGCAGCCAACATGTTGTTGCTTCTGGGTATGAAACGTGAGGATCTGCTACCCCCGGAAAGAGAGGGTGCGGAATTCGACGAATTGCCCTGAGAAAGGCGACTTTAGGGCTGTCCGGGCCGCAGTTGCTTGATTCTGGCAGCTAAATTTTTTCTTGCTTGTTTCGGACAGCCGCTGTTAAAGTGGCTATTGCGGGCGTCTAACACGTCCGTATTTATTACTGCCAATACAACAAGTTGGCAATCAAGTGTTTACGAGGATCATATGTCAGATTTAGTTACCGGTACCGTTAAGTGGTTCAATGAAGAAAAAGGATATGGCTTCCTGGCCCAGGAAGGTGGAAAGGATGTATTCGTGCATTTCAGTGCTATCAACGGTACTGGCCGTCGCACACTGTTTGAAGGCCAACAGGTTTCTTTTGAAGTGACCCAAGGCCAGAAAGGCCCTCAGGCTCAGAACGTAACCGTTATTGCGTAAGGCTTTAACAGTCGTGTTACACCCAAAAAATGCCAGCAAATGCTGGCATTTTTTGTTTTCTATTGCGTGAAATAACGCCTGACCTATTGGTCGACATGACGTTCACTTTTCTGCTGACGTGCTGAGAAGGCATTGCGGCGAAAGGTGAGGTTATCTTTTGGCCTAGCGCCAGTTATCCCAAGCTACCAGTACCAGTTCAGAGTACCAGGTTTTGCCATAGCTGCCGTTGTAGCGGGCGAGCGCCGGGGTGAGGTCGCCATCTTCCATATCCAGATAATATTTCAGAATCGTGCAGCCGTAGCGCAGATTGGTGTCTACGTGGATGAGGTTGTCTTCTTCGCGGCCTATTTCCCGTTTCCAGAACGGCATTACTTGCATCAGGCCTTGAGCCCCTGCGCGCGATACGGCGTAGGGATCAAAACGGCTTTCTATTTGGATGACGGCAAGAACAATTTCCGGTGAAAGCCCGGCTCGGGTTGCTGCCAGGTGGATTTTTCGCAGCAGTTCAAGCCGCTCGCGGCTGTCGGGAATAAATTTTTCCAGCTGACTCGATTTTGCCATCAGCCAGACCTCGGCATCAAAGCGGTCTTCAAAGCTGTCAGCTTGAGCAATTGTTGCCTTGAGCAAGGCCACCAGTTGCTGGTCGACTTCCTGCTCGGCCAGCGTGGCAAAAGGGGTGAGCAAGATGGCTGTCAGCCACCCGATGATCAACCCTTTGCACAATTTTTTTCTCATTCGATGGTCTTTGTCAGAAACTCGATAATATCGTTCAGGCCAATCGTGCGGTTTTCGGTTTCGCGGCGGTGACGGTACTCGACTTCACCATTTTCGAGACCGCGATCACCAATCACTACCCGGTGAGGGATGCCCACCAGTTCAACGTCCGCCAACATGGCACCCAAGCGGGCTTTTTCTTCATCCATAAATAGCACATCCAGACCGCGTTCCTGCAGTTGGGTGTAGAGTTTTTCGCAAGTTTCGCGAACCTGTTCAGATTTCTGGATGTTGATGGGGATTAGTGCCACCTGGAACGGAGCCAGGGCATCCGGCCAGATGATGCCATTTTCATCGTGATTCTGTTCAATTGCTGAGGCAACAACGCGGCTCACACCGATGCCGTAACAGCCCATGATCATGACCTGTTCCCGGCCTTCCTCGTTCAGTACCTTGGCGTTCATCGCCTCGCTGTATTTAGTGCCCAGCTGGAAAATGTGGCCCACTTCGATACCGCGTTTGATTTCCAGCACACCCTTGCCATCGGGGCTGGGGTCTCCGGGTACCACGTTGCGAATGTCGGCAACATCGTCAATCCGGCAGTCCCTCTCCCAGTTGACTCCTGTCAGGTGAACGCCGTCCCGGTTGGCGCCACAGACAAAGTCAGCCAGGTGAGCGGCACTATGATCAACAATGACTGGAATTTTCAGGCCGACAGGACCGATAGATCCGACTGAGCAACCCAGGTTTGCGCGAATCTGTTCCTCGCAGGCAAAGGTCAGCGGTGCAGCAATACCGTGTAACTTTTCCGCTTTGATGTCGTTGAGCTCGTGATCGCCGCGCACCACCAGGGCAACCAGTGGTGCTTCTTCGTCATCGCCCTGCACAATCAGAGTTTTAACCACGCTGGCAGCGGGTACATCGAGGAATGTACTGACCTGCTCAATGCTGTGTTGGCCGGGTGTGGCCACTTCCTGCATGGTTTCTGACGGGGAGGGACGGCTGCCCTCTGGCGCAATGGCTTCAGCCATTTCCACGTTGGCGGCGTAGTCGCTTTCGGTGGAGAAGGCGATGTCATCTTCCCCAGAAGCGGCCAGCACGTGGAACTCGTGGGAGTGACTGCCACCGATGCTCCCCGTATCCGCAAGCACGGGGCGGAAGTCCAGGCCCAGGCGGGTAAAGATCGCACTGTAGGCCTTGTGCATAATGTCATAAGTTTCCTGAAGGCTGGCCTGGTCGGTGTGGAAAGAATAGGCATCTTTCATCAGAAACTCGCGGGCGCGCATAATGCCGAAGCGGGGGCGGATTTCATCCCGAAATTTCGTTTGAATCTGGTAGAAGTTGGCTGGCAGCTGCTTGTAGCTGCGGATCTGGTTGCGCACCAGATCGGTGATCACGTCCTCATGGGTGGGACCCAGGCAGAAAGGGCGGCTGTGACGGTCCTGCATTCTTAGCAGTTCCGGGCCGTATTGCTCCCAGCGTCCGGACTCCTGCCAGAGTTCCGCCGGTTGGGTGACCGGCATCAGTACTTCCTGAGCGCCGGCACGGTTCATTTCCTCCCGGACAATGGCTTCTACCTTGCGCAGGACTTTTAGGCCTAGCGGCAGCCAGCTGTAGAGGCCAGCAGCCAGTTTTCGGATCATCCCTGCTCGAATCATCAACTGGTGGCTGATGACCTCGGCGTCGGAGGGCGTTTCTTTCTGTGTGGCAATTAGATACTGGCTGGCTCGCATGTTCTATTCTTTATCTTGGAGGTTGCTGGAAAAGGCGCTATTTTACGGTGCAGCCCGCTTCGGGTACAGGATTAGAGGATGTCAAATGTTTGAACTTGATTCCCGGTTGGTCTCAGACACTGTGGTTGTGGGTGACTTTCCGTTGTGTCGTCTGTTGATGCACCGTGATGCCAACTATCCGTGGTTTATTCTGGTGCCGCGCCTTGAGGCGGTAACGGAAATCTATCACCTCTCAGAGGAGGATCGACAGCAGTTGATGCGCGAGTCCTGCCAGTTGGCAGAGGCGCTGGTGGACGTGTTCTCCCCAGATAAAATCAACATTGCCACTCTGGGGAATATGGTTCCGCAGCTTCACATGCACCATGTGGTACGTTACAAAACCGACGGTGCCTGGCCAAATCCCATCTGGGGTGCACAGGCGCCAGCAACCTATACGGATGCGCAGCGGTGTCAGCGACTTGAGTCTATTTCCAATGTGCTGGAAGGCGAAGGATTTGTTGCGCTCGACGGCTAGTGCAGAGTGCTAGCAACCGGCTTCCATAAATAGTCGACCACCCCAATTCTGATCGGATTCAATCTTCTAGCCCCGGTTTTACTGGGGTATAATGCGCCGCTTTTATCAGGGGCGTTTTGCCTGTTATAGATTGGTAGGTGTTTGTTATGCCGATTTACGGTTATTTGTGTCACTCCTGTGGTCATGAACTGGAAGTTCTGCAGAAAATCAGTGACAGTCCCTTAACGGAATGTCCGGCCTGTCATGAGCAGGCTCTGAAAAAACAGCTTTCCGCTGCCGGCTTTCGGCTCAGTGGGAGCGGCTGGTACGAAACCGACTTTAAAAAGGGCAACCGAAAAAATATCGCCGGCGAAAAATCCGGTGAGGGCAAGACTGAGAAGCCTGCCAAAAGTTCGGGTACCTGCTCCGCGAATTAATTTTGACGTCAATGGCGGTCATGCCGGGTGTCCATCCCCGGTCTCATTGTTGAATACGGGATAAGAGAATGCGTACAAGTTATTGCGGTGTGCTTGGTTCAGAGCACATCGATCAGGAAGTGACACTCTGTGGTTGGGTTGACCGCCGACGGGATCACGGGGGTGTGATATTTGTCGACATGCGCGATCGCGAAGGCATTGTGCAGGTGGTATTTGATCCCGACTGCGGTGAACACTTTGCACAAGCCGACCGGGTGCGCAGCGAATATGTCTTGAAGGTGCGCGGCAAGGTTCGCGCGCGTACGCCCGAAACAGTCAATCCGGAAATGGCCACCGGCCAGATTGAAGTCTACGGACTGGAGCTGGAGATTCTCAACAGTTCCGACACACCGCCGTTTCCCCTCGATGAACACAACAAGGTCGGTGAAGACGTTCGCCTGCGCTACCGCTATCTCGACCTGCGTCGTCCGGAAATGCTCAACAATATGCGCTTCCGTTCGCGGGTTACCAACGTGATTCGCAATTTCCTCGATGAGCGCGGTTTTCTGGATATTGAAACCCCGATTCTGACCCGTGCTACACCCGAGGGCGCCCGCGATTACCTGGTGCCCAGCCGCACCCATGACGGCAAGTTTTTTGCGCTGCCGCAATCGCCACAGTTGTTCAAGCAGCTGTTGATGGTGTCCGGAATCGACCGTTACTACCAGATTGCCAAATGTTTTCGCGATGAAGATTTGCGTGCCGATCGCCAACCGGAATTTACCCAGGTGGATGTGGAGCTCTCCTTCACCACAGAAGAAGAGATCATGGCCATCAATGAAGAGATGGTTCACACCCTGTTTAAACAGGTGCTGGATGTGGATCTGGGCCAATTTCCGCGCATGACCCACAGTGAGGCGATGCTGCGTTACGGCAGTGACAAACCCGACCTGCGTATCCCCTTGGAACTGGTGGAAATCAAAGATCTGATGGCTGCGGTGGAGTTCAAGGTGTTCTCCGGTCCCGCCAATGATCCGAAGGGCCGCGTAACGGCGTTGAGAGTACCGGGTGGTAGTGAGATCAGTCGCAAGCAGATTGATGATTACACCAAGTATGTAAGCATTTACGGAGCCCGTGGCCTGGCTTACATCAAGGTCAATGACAAAGACGACCTTGAAGAAGGTCTGCAGTCTCCGATTGTGAAATTCCTGCCCAATGAGGTTCGTGCGGCGATTCTGGAACGCACCGGCGCAGAAAATGGTGACCTGATCTTCTTTGGTGCCGATAACCGCCGGGTGGTCAGTGAGGCCCTGGGCGCATTGCGTTGCAAGCTGGGTGCCGACCTCAACCTGTACACCTGTGACTGGGCGCCCCTCTGGGTAGTGGATTTTCCCATGTTCGAAGAGGATGGCGAAGGTGGCTGGACTTCTCTGCACCACCCGTTTACCCGTCCCGCCTGTACACCGGACGAGTTGAAATCCAATCCTGAAGGAGCCCTGTCGATTGCCTACGATATGGTGTTGAACGGCACTGAGTTGGGTGGCGGTTCCATTCGTATTCACAATCCCGATATGCAGCGTGCCGTGTTTGAGGTGCTGGGAATCAGCGATGAGGAAGCGGATGAGAAGTTCGGGTTCCTGATCGATGCATTGCGATTTGGTTGTCCGCCCCACGGTGGCTTGGCCTTCGGCCTGGATCGCCTGATCATGTTGATGACCGGTAGTCAGTCGATTCGCGACGTGATCGCTTTCCCGAAAACCCAAACCGCGGCCTGTCTGCTGACCGATGCTCCCGGCAGTGTTGATACCAAGCAATTGCGGGAACTGAACATACGACTGCGTGAGAAAAAACCTCAGGAAGAGGGCTAACACCGGCCCTCATCTTAAAAAATAATGACAACGGGTGACAGGACACCCGATGCAGTATGAAGTGGAGGTATTTTTATGGCCGGTCACAGTAAATGGGCCAACATAAAACACCGCAAGGCAGCCCAGGATGCCAAGCGGGGCAAGATTTTCACCAAGCTGATCCGCGAGCTTGTGGTGGCCGCCAAAAGTGGTGGCGGCAGCCCGGAAGATAATCCGCGCCTGCGAGCGGCCATTGATAAGGCGCTTGGCAACAATATGAAGCGCGACACTATCGATAAGGCCATTGCCAGAGGTGCCGGTGCTGACGACGCCGATAATTATGAAGAGGTCACCTACGAAGGATATGGCGTGGGTGGTATTGCCGTGTTGGTCGAATGCATGACTGACAATCGCAACCGGACCGTGTCTGATGTGCGTCATGCGTTTTCAAAACGCGGGGGCAATCTGGGCACCGATGGTTCGGTCGCCTACCTGTTTAATCGCACAGGCCAGATCAGCTATCCCCCGGGGTCTGACGAAGATCAGATTATGGAGGCGGCACTGGAAGCCGGTGCCGAAGATGTGGTCACCAATGAAGACGGCTCAGTGGATGTGTTGACCGCCTGGGAAGACTTTTCCACGGTCAAAGAATCATTGACGGCTGCCGGTCTGGAGCCGGAGCAGGCCGAGGTCACCATGTTGGCGACAACCACCGTTGCGCTGGATAAAGAAGCGGCAGAAAAGCTGCTAGCGTTGGTGGACCACCTGGAAGACTTGGATGATGTACAGAATGTCTATACCAATGCGGATATTCCCGATGAGGTGATGGCAGAACTCGGCTGAACGGCCGGGAAATGTGGGTGGTTTCAATGCCACCTGATTGTTCACAGAGCGAGTAATCAGAGGAGAAAAACGATGAAAGTGCTGAAGAAAACTGCGGAGTACACCGTATATCAAAAGCGTTCAGGCCGTTATGCCGTAGTGGACGCTGATAAAAACACTGTCAATGGCGATGAAAAGGTTGCCATACTGATTGCCGAAGGCTTCGTTACACAGGCTGCGCCGAAGGTAGAAGAAGCACCTGCCGAAGAAGCACCTGCCGAAGAAGCACCTGCCGAAGAAGCACCTGCCGAAGAAGCACCTGCCGAAGAAGCACCTGCCGAAGAAGCACCTGCCGAAGAAGCACCTG
>JALRJN010000085.1 GCA_023261185.1 Porticoccus sp. | reverse complement strand
ACCCGGACACCCGTCGCCTTGTTCAGCTCACCATCGAGGCGGGTGATGACACCAATAGCCTGCTCGATATGTTGCTGGCGAAAAAGCGCGCAGGGGACCGCAAGGAATGGCTGCAGCAACGGGGCAATCTTGCGGATGTTTAGGGACGTCCAGTGGGCACGCTGATAGACCGGTACTATCAGGGTAAAGACCAGGCTGAATGGCCAACAGTGCACGGAGTGAATTCATGAAAGTTGTTTCAAGAGTCGCCAAGTATCTGGTCATCAGCCTGCTTGTTCTGCTCGTAGTGGTCATTACGCTACTGCCATTTGTGGTGCGCTGGCAGGCGGAAACCTGGCTGAACAAGCAGGGCCTCGAAGCGTCCATTGGCTATATCAGTATCCGGCCCGTTCTGGGTTCCATACAAATTAACGATGTGCAGGTGCGTGCTGCCAATGGTGAGCAATTGGCGGTGAATGAGCTGCATGTCAATATTGCCTGGCGGCCATTGAGTGATCAGTGGCTCCTGATTGAGGAGCTGAAACTGGACACCCTGGCGATCGATCTGGTTCAGGGCCCAGGCATACTGCGTATCGGTGGAATCTCTATTCCGACAGGTGATGGTCCCGATGCCGTGGCAGAAGAAGAAACGAGTAGTTCGGGGGGCGGCATTGACAGGATATCCCTCGAGCAGCTCAGTCTGAATAATCTGGATATTTGTTATTCCCGTGTCGATGCGGCAAATCTAACGCTGGCGAATCAATGTGCCCATCTCGGGGAGCTAACACACACCGGTGAACTGGACCTCAAGTTGGGGGAGGACGGCGCACTGTTGGTACCGGGAATCCATTTGCAGGAGCTGCGCTGGTATGACCGTCTGCAGCCGCTTTCACTGCTTGCCATCGACTCTGTCAGTCTGGTCAGTTTGGTCAGCCCCGATATGCATTTGTGGCACCTGGATAACCTGGCCGTTGAAAGTATTTCGCTGTTACCGGAAACAGACCGGGCGTTACAGCTGGACAGGGCAGAACTGCAGGTGCTGTCAGCTTCTGACAATATCTCGGTGGAGAAGCTGTTGCTGGGAGAGTTATCGGCGCAGTTACAGTTGAGCCAGGAAGGGCAGTTAACGTTTGCGCCAGCGATCATGGAAAGAGTGACTGCTTTGTCTGACACTCCGGCCAAAGATCAGTCAGAAGCAGAGCCCGTCAAGTCTACCCCTGTCGTTTTAAGGCAGTTTTCCCTGGGGCATGTTGCTGTTGCTACAGACCCTTCATTGCTGGCGATGTCAGGGTTGAACTTGCAGGGACTTGGCCTGGATGGTGCCGAGGTGTCACTGGAGGGCTTGCAACTGGCCAAAATGGTGGTATTGCCCGGGGCTGATAAAAGTGCCCTGTCTCTGTCACAGCTGGATGTAGCGGGGCTGACGGTTGGTGAAAAGATTGAGCTGGACAGTATTGCGTTAGGCGATACACAGCTTCATTTGCAGACGCTGGACAACGGACAACTGGCATTCGCTCCGACACTCATGGCACAACTGATTCCCGAGAGCTCGTCAGAAGCTTCGACTGGCGATGCCGAAGTAGAGGTCTCGCCGACACCCCAAAAAACATTTTCTCTGGGTAGTCTGAAAACATCACAACTGCAGATTATGGCGGAGCAGGAGCTGCTGTCTTTGGATGCTCTGACCATGCAGAGCCTGACTGCTGGTGCCGATGTTGTTGGTCTGGAAAGTTTCCGTGTCGACAAGCTGGCAATTATGGCGCCCGCTTCTGAGGTGGAGGGTGTCGAGCACTATGTGCGAATACCGGCTGTATCCCTCAAAGGTCTGTCAAAATCGCCGTCTGTACTGGCTCTGGCACAACTGGAAATTATTGATCCGGACATCTTTCTGCATCGTGATAGCGATGGTCAATTGGTGATGCTAGAAGAATTAAATCGTTTTATCGGTAAGGCGGCCGGAGAAGCTCCTGATGAACCCGGTGAGAGCTCTCCGTCAGACGGTGGTGATCCCCCCATGCAACTGCAAATCGGTGAAGTCCTGATTGGCCAACAGGGGCAGGTTCGGGTGCTGGATGAAAGTGTTTCGCCAGCATTGTCTCAACAGTTTTCGAAGCTGGGCCTGTCCATCCAGCATCTGGATGCCACCCGTCCCGATAAGGGGGCAATCCTCAACTTTAACCTCGGGGTTAACCGTTTTGGTTATTTGAAGCTGGCGGGTGATCTCGCCCCCTTTGGCGACCACCTTAATACAAGCATTGATGGCGAACTCCACGGGGTTGATGTCCGTAATCTGTCCGGTTACGCCGGGAAGTTCATCGGTTATCACCTGGACAATGGCTCGGTGGATGCGGACATCGACTTGGCCGTGAGGGAAGATGAAATTGACGCCGAGATTACAACCCGGTTTCATGAACTGAAAGTCTCGCCCTTAAAAAAGAACGAACTGCCGGAGGGAGCAGAGGAGCTGGGCGTGCCTCTGGAGTTTGCGCTTTCACTGTTGCGAGACAATGACGGTACGATTGAGTTGAAGCTGCCCATAGGCGGCAACATCAACGCACCAGAGTTTTCTCTCAGCAAGATTATCAACAAGGTGTTGTTCAAAGTTATCGCCGAAAGCGTGGTCAACTACTACCTGCCATTCGGGTTGTTGGCAAAATCGTTAATCGGGGACAGCCTCGCCAACCTGGCATTTCAGCCGGTGCCCTTTGCTCCAGGCATGGCGGCTCTGGATGATCCCGCCCATGAAAACCTCAACAAAATTGCGCAAATGCTCAAGGCCCGACAGCAGCTGCATCTTCTGTTTTGCGCACCTTCCACACGCCAGGACTGGATGAGTGTCTATGCTCCGGACGGCGCCAAAAATGCCGATAAAGCGGAGCAGAAGGATACAAACAAAAATACACAAGAAGAGGTAGCAGCGTCCGAGCCAGCCATCACTCCCGAACAGGTAACGGCCATGAAACAGTTGGCAGATCAGCGTACCGAGGTTGCCAAGGCCTATCTGGTGGATGCGGGGGTGAAGCCAGGACAGATGATTCTGTGCACAGGTGCATTTGAAAAAGCGCTCGACAAGCCCCCGGCGATGACCATTTCCATCGGGCAATAATCAGTAAACAGACGGACAAGTACATTTATGACAGACACCACGCCCATAAACCCCGCAATAGAGCAAGTTGCGTTGCGCAACTATGCGGAAAAGGCCTACCTGGACTATTCCATGTACGTGATCCTTGACCGTGCACTGCCGCATATTGGCGATGGTTTGAAGCCAGTGCAGCGACGGATTGTCTATGCCATGAGCGAGCTGGGTTTGAAATCCACCGCCAAATACAAAAAGTCAGCGCGCACGGTGGGGGATGTGATCGGCAAGTTCCACCCCCACGGTGACAGCGCAGCCTATGAAGCCATGGTATTGATGGCACAGCCATTTTCCTATCGCTACCCATTAATTGACGGGCAGGGTAACTGGGGGTCGGCGGATGATCCGAAATCCTTTGCCGCCATGCGTTATACCGAATCGAAGCTGGCGCGCTTTGCTGAAGTCCTTTTATCTGAGCTGGGACAGGGGACAGTCGACTGGAAGCCGAACTTCGATGGCACCATGGATGAGCCGGAAATTTTGCCAGCCAGGGCGCCCCATGTTTTGCTGAATGGCACCACCGGTATTGCGGTGGGGATGGCTACAGATATACCACCGCACAATCTGCGGGAAGTGATCAGTGCCTGTGTGCGTCTGCTGGATGAGCCGAAAGCCACCGTGGCTCAGCTCTGCGAGCATATCCAGGGGCCGGACTATCCTACAGAAGCAGAAATTATTACGCCCCGTGATGAAATTCTGAAAACCTATGAAACGGGTCGGGGCAGCCTCAAAATGAGGGCGGTGTGGCAGCGGGAGGATGGGGATATCATCGTTACCGGGTTGCCGTATCAGGTTTCCGGGGCCCGGGTGCTGGAGCAGATTGCGGCCCAGATGCAGGCCAAAAAACTGCCGATGGTGGCGGACCTGCGGGATGAGTCCGACCACGAGAACCCGACCCGGTTGGTCATCGTACCGCGCTCCAATCGCATTGATGTCGATGGCCTGATGAACCACCTGTTTGCCACCACTGACCTGGAGAAGAATTACCGGATCAATCTGAACATGATCGGCATTGACGGTCGTCCAGAGGTCAAGCCGCTCAACACCATTCTCAGCGAGTGGCTCAGTTTCCGCACGGCTACCGTGCGGCGGCGGCTACAGTATCGGCTGGATAAAGTGGATCACCGCCTGCACCTTCTGGAGGGCTTGCTGATCGCTTTCCTGAATATTGATGAAGTGATCCGCATCATCCGCAATGAAGACGAACCAAAGCCCGTACTGATCAAACGTTTTGCCCTCAGCGACGTGCAGGCAGAATACATTCTCGATACCAAGTTGCGGCAACTGGCGCGCCTGGAAGAAGTACGTATTCGTGCTGAGCAGGAAGAGTTGGCTGCAGAAAAAGCCGAACTGGAAAAAATTCTCGGTTCGGCAAACCGTTTGAAAACCCTGATACGGAAGGAGCTGATGGCGGTGGCTGAGGATTTCGGTGACGCGCGCCTGTCGCCCCTCGCCAGCCGTGAAGAAGCCAGGGCGTTCTCTGAA
This sequence comes from Porticoccus sp., assembly GCA_023261185.1. Lineage (GTDB taxonomy): Bacteria > Pseudomonadota > Gammaproteobacteria > Pseudomonadales > Porticoccaceae > Porticoccus > Porticoccus litoralis. The sequence continues at coordinate 18,704 of JALRJN010000085.1, read as the reverse complement.
ACAGAGCTGATGGTGTCCGAAGCGGTGACCGTTGTCCTTTCCGAGAAAGGCTGGATTCGGGCGGCAAAAGGCCATGATATTGACCCGGGCTCGTTGAGTTATAAATCCGGTGACCATTACCTTTGCTCGGCCAAGGGTCGAAGTAACCAGAATGCCATCCTGCTGGACTCCACAGGACGAACCTATGCGCTTTCCGCCCATAGTCTGCCCTCCGCCCGAGGACAGGGAGAACCTGTGACCGGGCGCCTCAATGCGCCGTCCGGGGCAAACTTTGTTGGCGTGTTGATGGGAGATGACACTCAGCCAGTGCTGATGGCAACGGATGCCGGTTACGGTTTTGTGGCCACGCTGGCAGACCTGCAAAGTAAAAGCCGGGCAGGCAAAAATGCGCTGTCCATTCCCAAGGGTGCGCGTGTTCTACCACCGGTGAGAATTGCCGAAGCAGAAGGCAGTCTGGTGGTTGCCGTGAGCAACGAAGGGCGTATGTTGGTCTTCCCTCTGGATGAATTGCCACGGCTTGCACGGGGTAAAGGCAACAAAATTATCAATATTCCCTCCTCACGGGTGCAAAGCCGCGAGGAGTTTATGATAGGTATTGCCGTGGTGACGGCTCAGCAACAACTGCTAGTGCATTCGGGCAAGCGTTACCTCAACCTGAAGTCGGCGGACCTTGAACACTACCGGGGTGAACGGGGCCGTCGGGGCAACAAATTGCCGAGAGGTTTTCAGAAAGTAGATCGCGTAGAAGTGGTCGGCATGGATTAATCCAGTCACTTCTCGTTTAGAGTAAACAGATTAAATTTGTGTACCTAAAAAAGGCTTTTCACTATATTGAAACGCACTCTGCCCTAACATGCAGACCATACACAATGACCGTGAGGATAAACGGATCGATAACAAAGTACTTTTGATTATTGCTTCGCTGCTGTTGCCACCACTGGCTGTTTTTCTGAAGAAGGGTGCTGGTAAGGACCTTGTCATCAATATCATCCTGTGCCTGTTCTTCTATGTGCCAGGTATCATTCACGCGCTTTGGGTTACCCTGAACTAATGAAATAAATTCATCATCTTTTCACCTGGCTCACTGATGAGACAGGTGTTTATACAGTCGTTATCTAAGGAGGAAATAATGGAAACACTAGGAAACATGATTTTGTATTACGGCTTCAAGGTGTTGATGGCAATTGTCATCCTTGTTGTCGGTAAATACGTGGCCAAATGGTTGAGCAAAACCGTTGAAACCATGATGCGTAAAAAGGAAGTGGATGTTGCTATTCAACATTTTGTTTCCGCCCTCGTTTATTACGCACTGCTGGTGTTTGTGGTAATTGCCGCACTGGGTCAGGTGGGGATTCAAACGGCCTCCTTTATCGCAGTTATCGGTGCCGCGGGTCTGGCCGTTGGCCTGGCTCTGCAGGGTTCACTGGCCAACTTTGCCGCCGGCGTGTTGATACTGATGTTCAAGCCCTTCCGCGTGGGTGATTTTGTTGAAGTGGCCGGTGTAGCTGGCGCTGTATCAAAAATTCTGGTGTTTACCACCGAGCTGAACACCGGTGACAACAAACGTGTGATCATCCCCAATGGTCAGGTAATGGGAGGAACAATCACCAACTTTTCTGCCAACGATACCCGTCGGGTGGATCTCATCATGGGTATCAGCTACGGCGATGACATCGATAAAGCCAAAGCCGTCCTTCAGGAAGTGGTCAGCGCCGATGAACGCGTGCTTCAAGATCCAGCCCCGACCATCGCCGTGGTCGAACTGGCAGATAGCAGTGTGAACTTTGTCGTTCGTCCTTGGGTGAACAAGGCAGACTACTGGGGTGTGTATTTCGGACTCACCGAAGCGGTTAAAAAGCGTTTCGATCAGGAAGGTATTTCCATCCCCTTCCCGCAGACCGATGTTCATCTGCACAAGGTTGCCGACAATACCTAGTTGTTATCATGAAAAAGGCCCCGTTAGGGGCCTTTTTATTGGACTAATATAACTAAAGCAAAGGGGACTTTTTATGGGTGTTATTTCCTGGATTATTCTTGGCCTCATCGCAGGCATGCTGGCGAAATGGATTATGCCTGGCAAAGATGGTGGCGGGTTCATCATGACAGCGCTACTTGGCATTGCGGGGGCTTTTGTTGGTGGCTGGGTGGGCTCAATCCTGGGGTTTGGAACCATGGGTGGCTTCAGCCTGGGTAGTATTGCCACGGCTACCGTCGGTGCGATTCTGATCCTGTTGGTATACCGTCAGATCAAGGGATCGGGTTCAGCAGAGTGATACTCTAAATAGCGAATTGTCTTAACATCAGGAGGTGGAAAGATGAAGGTTATCAAATCAATACTGGTTCTGAGCCTGCTTGTGTTCGGGGTCTCATCGCCGGGTTTTGCCAAGCAGGATGGAGGCGGTGGCAAGGGTGCCATGAAAGAGAATGCACCCATGATGAAAGACCGTGATCACAGCCGCGACATGAAGATGGACCGGGAAATGCGTGAGGAACACCAGCGCAAGATGGACAAGGGCATGGAAGATCATGACCCCATTCGCGACCGCGAGAAGGAAATGAAGCAAGACAGGGAGATGAAAGAAGAGCGGGAAATGAAAAAGGATATGGAAAAACAGCGCGAGATGAAGTCCGAACAGGAGCGCAAGGAACTGGGCCAGGGATCTGAGCAAGGTCAGGAAATGCGCGAAGAGCATAGCCGCAAGTGGTGGCGCTTCTGGGAGTGAGCCGGCCTCAATGATTAAAAAACGCAGCCAATGGCTGCGTTTTTTAATGTCTTACCCTCAGCAACCCAACGACTACCTTTTACATTTCCTATTGCATATAACGCCAAGCCAAGGGGCACGCGGCGCAAAGCAGAGCGTGTCCCGCGGAAGCAGCGCTTTTTGCTGCTGGAGTGTACTTGGGCACCTTGTTAGCGTGGGTTAAACGGAAGTATGAAGTAACGCAGCATTGCCCAGATAAAAGTGACTGGGTTAACCCATTTATAATTTGCTGCATGATCTAATACTTCCTTTGTTATTTCTTTTGGCACTCGTTTGTCGAATGCTGCCACCTCAACTTCAACGAAGGGTGTTTCGACGATGAAGCGATAACCTTTGTACTCGAAAAATGCTTCGAAATCATCGGTCATACCCCAAGATTTTTTTGCTAGCACTTTTACACCATTTAGCCTTTCAATGTGCGCCACCATGGATATAGGTGAAAAGAATTGGCCTTTTACCGTAAAGCCATCTTTTGTGTGGTACCACTCGATTTCCTTCATATTTAAACGCTAACATTTGTATATGGCGCATGCGCGCTTTGCCAAAACTGATATTTGGCGTCCTTTGATAATGAATTGATTCAAAAAAGAAATTTCTGACATGCCCGATTCCTTTCAGATTAAAGGGAGTTTTTCCTATTATCTAAAATAATAGGACCTCTTTATTTTTCCTTAGCGAATCGCAACGCCATGTTTTTGCGTGGATTATTTTTTCGCTGGTGTGATAACGAGTATAGGCTGAGTATAAACCGAGTCCCATATTTAACAATGCATGTATAAACTGTATACAAGCACAATTTATTGGGTGTGCTTATGAACTGTCATGTTGCCGGTGCTCAGCGATTGCGGTCGAAGCGCCGGCGGCGGCGGTAGGGGAACACGTCGACGATTTTGCCGTTGCGGATCTGTTCCTGTAGTCCCCACCAGAATTCCACATCGTAGATATCGCCGTGCATTTCCTCAAACGCTTTCCTGGCCCCCGGGTTGCCGGAAAAGAACAGGCGGAATTCTTCGGGGAAGACGTCGTTGGCGGCCACGGTGTACCAGGGCCGCAAGGACATTTCCTGTTCTTCGTTCTGTGGTTCCGGGATGCGGCGGAAGTTGCAGTCGGTTAGCGGGCAGATTTCGTCGTAATCGTAGAACACCACCCGCTTGTGACGGGTGACGCCGAAGTTTTTTAACAGCATGTCACCGGGGAAAATATTGGCGGCGGCCAGCTGCTTGATGGCGTTGCCATATTCCTCCATGACGCCGCGGGTGTCCTCTTCTGAGGCTTTATGCAGGAACAGGTTGAGGGGTGTCATGCGTCGTTCGGTATAGAGGTGCTTAATGATCAGCCGGTCGCCTTCGATATGCAGCAGCGAGGGTGCAACTTTCTGTAATTCTTCCATCAGCTCGCTGGAGAAGCGGCTGAGGGGGAAGGAAAAGTTGGCGAACTCCTGTGTATCGGCCATCCGGCCAATGCGGTCGTGACGGGATACCAGCGTGTATTTGCTACGCACGATTTCGTGGGTGACTTCTTTGGGTGGATCGAACTTGTCCTTGATGATCTTGAACACGATGTCGTAGGACGGCAGGGTAAATACCGACATCACCATGCCTTTGATACCCGGAGCGATCACAAACTGGTCCTGGGAATTGCGCATGTGGCTGACAAATTCCCGGTAAAACTCGGTCTTGGCGTGTTTCGGAAAGCCGATGGAGGCGTAGATCTCGTTGTCGCCCTTGTGGGGCATCAGTTGCTTCAAAAAGTGCAGGTACAGGTAGGGCAGTGGCGCATCCACCATGAAGTAGGTGCGGGTAAAACTGAACACCACGCTCATCTCTTCACGGTTAAGGATAGCGGTGTCTACAAACAGCCCGCCCTTTTCGTTGTTGAGAACGGGCAGCACGATCGGAAAGAAGCGGTCGCCGTCGACAATGCGGCCGATGATGTAGGCGGCTTTGCTTCGGTAAAACACCGACTCGAGAATATCGAATTTCAGTTCACCGAGGGGTGAACTGATATGGGGTGCAACCTGTTCATTGAATTCCTGGGCAATGGCCTGCACGTCTCTGGACAGATTCTCCCAGGGGGTGGAAAACTCGGTATCAAGCAATATTTGTTCGATCAGCGCGGCGATATCGGAATTGTTTTCGTAACGGACGTAAATGCTGTACTCCGCTTCCGGAATAGAGGCCATCTGTGACGACAGGACGTAAATCAGGTCGTCGTCGATCTTGTCGTGATCGTTGATGTAACCGAACACCGAGTTGAAAAAAGTTTCGGCAATTTCGTAGTTGGGAAAGTTGAACACCAATTGCGTGTAGACGGCTTTGGCCTGGCGCCACAGTTCCAGGTCGGTGATGTCCTTGTTGGTGACAGTCGCCAGCAGCTCTGACACCTGGCGCACCTTGGCTTTGTACAATTCCAGGCGTTCCACATTAGCCCGCTGCACCGCCTGCCAATCTGCTTTCTCGAAGCGTGCCTTGGCGCCAAGTGTCATGTTCAGGTAATCCGCAAAATAGCTGCGAAAGCCGTTAAGGATGGTTTTTGACATCCGTCGGGCGGTGCTGTTGCGGAAGAAAATTGCGTCGGGACAGGTCATGGCAATCCGGGTTTATTCATCAAGGTTGAGTGAGGCTTTGAGCTCGGCCAGGTGCTGTCGTGAGGCTTCACGGCTCAGTGCCGGTTTATCCTCGCCATCAGTTACCGGCTCCGGTAACGCCAGTTTTTCCCCACGAGCAAGTTCCCGGCTCAGGCGGCGATAATGTTCCAAAAAAGCGGGGTAACTGCTGCTTTCCGATTCATTGCTGAGTCGGTGCCAGCCCGTTGCAAGTCCCGCATGATAGACCAGCGGATGTGACCAGTGGAATGCAACTTTCGGTGAGGGGGCATTGCAGGCTTCAAGGTAGGCCTCTCTCGGGCCTGGCAATCCTTCCGGGCCATGGCCTTCTTCACAACACTGCAACATGCGGTTCAGGGTGGGCAGATAGTCCGATGTTTCAATCACCCGTTTTGCGCCAAGTAGGATCTGATCGCTGCTGAAATGCCCCAGGGCTTCAAGCCACAGGCGTTTTGCCTGATTCAGGAGTTCAGTATCCCCGTAGGCGCTGTAGAACTGGTTGTGGTAATTGAGCCGGAAGAGCGCGAACACCTGGTTGATGGTGTCGATCAGATGTGGCGAACGCTCAGGTGTTGGCCCAGCTGCGGTCCTGGAGCTCGTCGACGAGGGTGCGAGATCGCGTACTGTCTGGTCGATGAGGTCGTTGCTGTTTTCCATGGAGTGGGTCCTGATGATTGGCCATTGATTGACGGGACCACGCCCGTTTTACCTGCTGCAGAAACTTGGTGTTCCAAGAGCCATAGAGTTGTCCGCTTTCGCGCCAGTAAAGCACAAATTCGGCCACCAGGCTCTCGGCAAAAGGTCGCGGAATATTGGCCAGCGTCAGCACGTCGTAGAGTTCTTCGCTGGGTCGCCAGTTGGCCGCCAAGGGTTTCGGCAGTGTGTCGTGTTCCATGGCGCTGGTAAAGCGCGCCCACTGGCGTTTGACGTGCATGATGAAACGCGAGTTCCAGGTACTTGAAGAGTCACCCCGTTCCATCCAGTAGAGCACAAACTCGGGGATGGCATCCTCCACAAAGTTACTGTTGATACCGGCCTGACGGGTGAGAATTTCCAGGCCATCTCGGGAGGGTTGCCAGTCCCTACTCATGGGTGTTTCCTGGCTGCGACGAGCATCCTCCGTTTGTTGTGAACGCCACAAGCGCAGCACATGTTTAATAAATCTTGAGCCCCAGCTGTAGCGAGGTTCGCCCCGCTCTGTCCAGTAAGTGACAAATTCCGGAATCTGTTCCCGGCAGAATTCAGGCGGGATGCTGTATTGAGCCAGTTGCTGTATGACATCGGCCTCGGGTTGCCAGCCGGGCGCAATGGTTTTGCTCGAGCTGTGTGCCCGAGTGACGGGTTGTTCAATGGGTTCGGAGCTTTTCTCGTTGAAAGCAAAACGCAGCTCGTTGCTTTCCAGCAGTGGTGCCGAGGCGATCAGCAGAATTCCCTTATCTCTGAGGCTGGTGGCAATGCGTTGCAGGTCCTGGGGTTGCCAGAAAGGCAACAATTCCGTTAATTGCTTGATGTGGGCGGTCGCCCATTGATAGTCACCCTGTTTCTCAGGTTTGTGATGGCTCAAAAACTCATTCAGTGCCTGTAAAAGCACGGTTTCTTCCAGGCCGATGGTTGCCGCCAGGGAGGGAGAAATGACCAGGGGTTTTTCAGGAATCAGGGACATGGTGACACTCTATCAGAAACCCCCCGAAAAATTTAAGCGCTGTTCTGTGAGATGTTGTTTTGTATTGGTGAACACTCCCGGTAGAATCGGGCGCAAAAAAACGATAACTCTTTGAATGGGCAATAGATGAAGCAATGGAGAAACACTGTCCCAGGGAGATGGGCTACTCTCGTGACGGGAAGGATCCTGTTGCCAATACTTGCCATACTGATGGTACCCCAGAGCCGGGCAGAGGACAGTCTGACCGAAGATGATTTGATGGGGGATATTCCGGTCGTGCTTTGCGTTACCCGCTTACCCCAGTCCACCACGGATACCCCTATGGCGATCACAGTGCTTGATCGTGCCATGATCGAGGCCTCTGGATTTATTGAAATCCCCGACCTGTTGCGGTTGGTGCCCGGTTTTCAGGTGGGATTGAGCTGGCGTGACCACCACACGGCTGTGACCTACCACGGTCAGTCCGATGGCCTGTCGCGGCGCATGCAGGTATTAATCGACGGACGGGTGGCAGTTGGTTCCCTCTTTGGTCTGGTGGATTGGGACCGCCTTGGCATCACCATCGACGACATCGAACGCATCGAAGTTATCCGTGGTCCTGCGGGTGTGGCTTACGGTTCCAATGCTTTCACCGGAGTGATCAACATCGTTACCCGTGAAATTTCCCTGAACCCCGGTTGGCGTTTCACAGCCGCTAGTGGCAGCCGTGATACCAGTCTGGTCACGGCTCAATATGCAGAGACCGGTGACCGTTTTGATTATCGCGGTTCAGTGAGCTATTACCATACGGACGGCTTCAAGGGTGTAAATGACCAATCCATTGCTCGTTCGGCGCGGTTTCAGGGGCGTTATCAGATGGATGCCTCCACACATCTGGATTTTCAGCTAGCTCGCTCGCAAGGCTCTTGGGGGCGGGGGGGAGAAGGTAACCTAATTGACCCTGTCGGCCATAAAAATGCAGAGGAACAGAATGGCAACTTCCGTTTTACCCATGTCAGCACACCGGGTAATGAGTGGTACTTGCAGTTTGGTTTTAGTGACTCGGAAGAAGCCGATGATTTTTTTATTGCTCCGTTATCTGCCATTCTTGGGGTGGCTCCAGCGGATGTGCCTTTGGTCTTGCCTGGTCAGCTGGATCAGCCGGTCCTTGGTCATACCTTCGATTACCAGGTTTACCGCCAGGATTTAGAGTTTCAGCAACTGATCAGTGGTGATCGCTACCGACTCGCTTGGGGTGGCGGTTACCGCCGGGATCAGTTGAATATCCGTGAAATTACGGGTATCAAGGAGTGGACCGATATGGAAACCTTCCGGTTTCAGGGAAATATCGAATACCGCCTTACCGACAGTCTGTTGCTCAACATGGGCGTTATCCGCGAAGACAATGATATCAATGAAGGTGAAACCTCCTGGCGACTCGGCCTGAATTACACCCTGCTGCCAGGCCATGTGCTACGCAGTTCTGTAGCACAGGGGTGGCGGCAACCATTCCTTTTGGAGAACCGCCACAATATTGCGCTTAGGCTTGAGGACGGAACCCCACTTGACACCCTGCAGACGGCGCCCAATGGACTGGATGCTGAGCAACTGACCAGTTACGAGCTGGGCTATATTGGTCGCTGGTTCGGGGGGCGCTTGAGCGCTGAGGTGAAGTTTTACCGGGAGGAATATGAGCATGAGGTGGAATACATCTTGGATCCCACCTATCCGGAATTGGTTTCTTTGGCTAATCCCGGAGCCATTCTTGATGTCAATGGTGGTGGCACCGTTATCGAAGGGTTTGAAACCGGTGTTCAATGGCATCCTGATGAGAAAACCCATGTGTGGTTGAGCTACGCCTATGCGGATGCTGACCATTCCTGTGATCCCATGGCCTTTCACAATTTATTCTCAGAAAACAGTGCCACCCCCGAGCATACGGCAAGCCTATTACTGGCAAGAGATTTTGGTCAGGGCTGGCAGGTGAGTGCGGGTTATTACTATCTGGATGAAATGGCCTGGATTCTCTGGGGTGCTGATACTGACTCCTATGAGCGTGTTGATCTGCGCCTGGCAAAGCATATTCGCTTAAATGGCTCAGACCTGAAGCTTGAATTGATCGGCCAGAACCTGGGTGGTGATTATTACGAGTTCAATGCCCTAAATAAATTTGAGACTCGCACTTTTATGCGCGCCACCCTGCAGTTTCACTGAGCAGAAAAATACCACAGTCGTGCTAGACTGAGCCCGGTTTTGAGGAGTGCAGTGTGGCGAAAAAGAAAACCTCCGCTTACGTGTGCAACGACTGTGGCGCGGATTACAGTAAATGGCAGGGACAGTGCGGTGAATGTGGCGCCTGGAACACCCTGGCCGAAATTCGACTGAGTGCTGTTGCATCTGGGTCATCGCGAACAGGCAGCGGTTTTGCCGGTGCTGCCGATGGGGTTGTCAGCACCCTTGCCGAGATCGAGCTGGAGGATATTCCCCGCATCACCACCAATGTCGGTGAGTTGGATCTGGTGCTTGGTGGTGGATTGGTGCCGGGTTCCTGCATCCTTGTGGGTGGCGAGCCGGGTGCAGGCAAAAGTACCCTTCTGTTACAGACCCTCTGCAAACTCGCGGAATCCCTTTCCGCCCTGTACGTCACTGGTGAAGAATCTCCCCAACAGGTGGCCATGCGAGCCCATCGCCTGGGATTGCCGACCGATAAACTACAGATCATGGCAGAAACCTCCGTGGAAACCGTCTGTGGCACCGCTGCCCGCCTGGCTCCGAAAATCCTTGTGGTGGACTCCATTCAGGTGATGCAGGTGGAAGACATTGCATCCGCACCCGGCAGTGTGTCGCAGGTACGCGAAAGCGCCGCTATGCTGGTGCGCTTTGCCAAGCAGAGTGGCACGGTGTTGCTGCTGGTAGGCCATGTGACCAAGGATGGCAGCCTCGCTGGCCCCAAAGTGCTGGAGCATATGATTGACTGTTCACTGATGCTGGAAGGAACCAGCGACAGCCATTTCCGTATCCTGCGCAGCCACAAGAACCGCTTTGGCGCGGTCAATGAGCTGGGAGTGTTTGCCATGACGGACAAAGGCTTGCGTGAAGTGGCAAACCCCTCCGCCATTTTTCTCCAGCGCGGCGAAGAAGTGGCCTCCGGCAGTCTGGTGATGGTGGTTTGGGAGGGTACCCGTCCCTTGCTGGTGGAATTGCAGGCGCTGGTGGATGACAGTCATCTGGGCAACCCGCGCCGGGTTACCGTGGGTTTGGAACACAACCGTCTGGCCATGTTGTTGGCCGTACTGCATCGCCATGGCGGCATCATGGTCGGCGACCAGGATGTGTTCGTGAATGTGGTGGGTGGCGTCAAAGTGCTGGAAACCAGTGCGGACCTGGCGTTGATCCTGGCAGTTATCTCCAGCTTCCGCGACCACCCTTTGCCCCGCGATCTGGTGGTGTTTGGCGAAGTCGGCTTGTCCGGTGAAATTCGTCCGGTACAGAACGGTCAGGAGCGCCTCAGGGAGGCCGCCAAACACGGCTTCAAACGCGCTATCGTGCCCGCCGGTAACGCGCCGCGGCAGCCCATCAAGGGCATGGATGTGGTGCCGGTGCGCATGCTCAGCGATGCCCTGGATGCCCTGGGCTAAAACTTTCGTCAATTGACTTTGCCTTTTTTGCAGCGTAAATTCCCCACCCTTGCTCCGGCAACAGGTTCTCGGCGCGCCATTCAGTGCGCCGGGTGAAACGGGAAATCGGTGCGTTTTTATTGCTCATTTTTCAATGAGTTAGCTATTCCGATGCTGCCCCCGCAACGGTAATTGAGTGAATCCTCTCAGGGATTCAAGCGCCAGATCACAACGCCACTGTGCAACTGCATGGGAAGGCGATCTGGCAGGGAAACTGCTCATAAGTCCGGAGACCGGCCTGTCGCTATGCAGACGTACCACGGGGGGTGGTTGCGTTGGTATTGGCGATTTCCGCCTCTGCACCAATCGTTTCTCCGTGATCTAACCCATTCAATGTGTTCGGGATTGAACTTCGGAAAACATTATGAACAAAGCTGTACTTGTCGGTTTGCTGGCAATTTCCTTTACTGCCGCTGTCCAGGCAAGCGAATCATCCTCCCAGTTGCTGGAATTGCCGGAAATCGTCGTGACGGCTTCATTGACACCGGTGCAACTCCTCCAGACAGGTAGCTCTGTCACTGTCATTTCCTCGTCCGAAATCGAAAAGAGCCACATTGCTGTGGTCAGTGATCTGCTGCGCAATGTGCCCGGCGTCGCCATCAACCGTAGCGGTGTTCTGGGTTCTACCACCCAGCTGAGAATGCGCGGTTCAGAGGGAAACCATGTGCTGGTGCTGTTAGACGGCATGGAGGTCAGCGACGGCTCCCAGGGCGATGAATTCAACTGGGCGCATATGCCTGCGATGGGAATTGAGCGCATTGAGGTGGTCAGCGGCGCTCAGAGCGTAATGTGGGGGAGTAATGCTGTGGGTGGTGTGATCAACATCATCACCCGCCAGGCTACCAGTGGAAGTCAGGGTGATGTATTTGCAGAATTTGGTAATCATGGAACCACCAATAGTGGTTTCAGCCTCGGTGGACGCTCCGAGACAGCACACTTCAATTTGCGGGCATCCCACCTGGCATCTGAGGGCGAAAACATATCCCGCCATGGTGGTGAAGAAGATGGTTACCGCAATACGACGCTAAATCTGAACGCCGGTTGGAGTCCCCTGGGAAGCCTGTCTTTTTCCCTGCATGGTCGCCAGACAGAGGGAGAGAACGAGTTCGATGCTGGTGATCCGCCCTCTGATGCAAACAATGAGTCAGAAATTCGCCAACGATTTGTTCGCGCCCAGGCAGATTTGTCACTACTGGATGACCGCTGGCAGCACCGGGTTGCAGTGGCGGTCAGTCGCCACGGTAACGAGAATTTCACCGATGGTCTGTTAGTAGGTTCCAGCAGCAGTCGCAAAAAACAGTATAGCTATCTGACTAGCTATAGCTGGAATGATCAGAACCAGCGCCTGTCACTACTGGTTGAAAGGGAAACCGAGCAGTTCTCCCAGCGTGGCCCTGTCTTACCCTGGGGTGATCCGAATCAGGATCGTGTCCGCGAAACCAATGCCGTGGCTCTGGAATACCGGGTCGTGCTGTGGGAAGACCTGACCCTGGGTGCCAGCCTGCGCCACGATGACAACACCGAATTTGATGATGCCTATACCCGGCGTTTTGATGCCAGTTACCTGATTTCCGACACCGGTACCCGCCTGCGTGCAACCTGGGGTACGGCCGTGAAAAATCCTACCTTCTCAGAGCGTTATGGATATTTCACCTCCTTCGTGGGAAATCTTGATCTGAAGCCTGAGAAATCGACCAGCTGGGATGTGGGAATCGACCAATCTCTGTTCAATGAACGACTCCAGCTTGGCCTCACCTATTTCAAGGCGCGCCTTGAAGATGAAATCAATGGGTTTGTCTTTGATCCAACGATACCTCCGTCTGGTGGCTACACGGCCGAAAACGTTTCCGGTACCAGCGATCGGGAAGGAGTGGAAATAAGTGCAAAGGCTGCCCTGTCATCTACCGTGACGCTTAAGGGCAGTTTCACTTATACCGATGCCACAGAGCCGGATGGCTCTGGCCGTGATGTAGATGAGCATCGTCGCCCACACAAACTGGGCAGCGCCACTTTGCAGTGGGACCCTGGTTCAAAATGGTCGCTCGAATTGAATGCCCAGTACAACGGTCATCAGGATGATAGTGATTTCTCGTTATATCCGGCTCCAGTTGTTAGGTTAGATAGCTACACCCTGTTGAATTTGAGTGCATCTTTTCACGCAACGAATCAGCTAACCATTTATGGTCGTTTCGAAAATATTCTCGATGATGATTATGAGGAGATCTTCGGCTACCAGTCGCTCGGTTTTGGTGCCATGGTGGGTATTCGATATAGTTTCGCCCAGTAGTGTTTAGGGTCCAGTAGTTTAGGGAGCAGCACCGTGACTGATCTGAGTGTGAATGGCAAAACCCGCGTACTGCTCTCCTGGAGCAGTGGCAAAGACTCTGCTTGGGCGCTTTATCTATTGCAGCAGGATCCCTCTGTGGAAGTGGTTGGCCTGATGAATACCTATAACCAGGCATTTGAGCGCTCTGCTATTCACGGTGTTCGCCTGGAACTGGTGCGCGCGCAGGCAGAAGCGGCGGGGTTGCCGCTGATTGAAATTCCGCTACCCTGGCCTTGCAGCAATGAACAGTATGAGCAGGCTATGACGGAGGCGCTTGCCCAGGCTCAACGGGAGCTGTCCCCGGATGCGGTGGCCTTCGGTGATCTGTTCCTGGAGGACATTCGTGCCTATCGGGAAAGCCGTATGGCGGATACGGGGCTGGACTTGCTGTTTCCTGTGTGGGGTATCCCCACCGATCAACTGGCACAACAAATGGTTGAGGCGGGCCTGCAGGCCTATCTCACCTGTCTGGACCCAAAAAAAATGCCGGAGGAGCTGGCAGGATCGCTGTTCAGCAATGCTTTTCTTGAGCGCCTGCCTCCCGATGTTGACCCCTGTGGTGAGAATGGCGAGTTCCACAGCTTTGCCTTTGATGGCCCCATGTTTAAGAAACCAGTGCCTGTCACCGTGGGCGAGACCGTGACCCGGGATGGCTTTGTGTATACCGACCTGATTCCTGTCGTGGCTTCTGGAGCCTCGCAGTGAGAATCGTCTCCCTGCTGCCCAGTGCCACGGAAATAATCTGTGGCCTCGGGTTGCGGGACAGCCTGGTGGGGGTGACCCACGAGTGCGATTATCCCGCCGATGTGCTGGGGCTGCCGGTGGTCACCATGTCCCGTATTCCCAAGGGGCTCAGCAGTGCTGAAATCGACGCCATGGTTAACAGCCAACTGGAAACCGACAGTGCGCTCTATAGTTTGAAAACCGATGTGTTGGAGGCACTGGCTCCGGATCTGATCGTCACCCAGGCCCTTTGCGATGTCTGCGCTGTGTCCGCCGATGAAGTCAATGCCATTGCCTGCCAACTGCCCGGAGAGGTCGAGGTGGTGAATTTGGAGCCTACCTGTCTCAACGATGTGTTGGATACAGTGTTGCTGGTCGGAAACGCCGCCGGTTGCACTGAAGTGGCCCACCAGTATCACGCCGGGTTAAAGCGGCGGGTGGAGGCGGTGGCAGCGCGTTCCGCAACCATTGCCAAAGAGAACCGCCCCCGGGTGGCCATTTTGGAGTGGGTTGATCCGCTGTTTGACGGTGGGCACTGGTACCCGGAACTGATCGAATTGGCGGGCGGCACGCCCTGTTTCGGAGATCGTCACGGCCCTTCACGACGACGTAACTGGTCAGACCTGCTGGCCGCTGCACCGGAAGTCCTGCTGGTCGCTCTCTGCGGGTTTAATCTGCACCGCACCGTACAGGATCTCCCTCTGCTGACAAACCAGCCTGACTACGTCATGCTGCCAGCTGCACAAACGGGGCAGGTCTACGCCGTGGATGGCAACCGGTATTTCAGCCGTCCCGGCCCAGGCCTGGTGGACAGTCTGGAAATACTGGCCAATCTGTTACACCCGAATACTCATCCCTTGCCAGGTGGTCTGGCCCCGGCAATGTGTATCTCCAACGAGGAATGGTCATGACCGACAAACACAAGAACAAGATGCAGAAGCTGAAAGAAAAGGTGGATGCAGGCATTGCTGCGGCGGATCAGGAGCGTGGAGTCATGATCGTGCTGACCGGTGACGGCAAAGGTAAATCCAGCTCGGCCTTTGGTATGGTGATCCGCGCCCTGGGTTACCACTACAAAGTGGGAGTGGTGCAGTTTATCAAGGGGGAACAGCTTTCCGGTGAGGAGCTGTACCTGCGTGATCAGTGCCCTGAGGTGGACTTTTACCAGATGGGTACCGGTTTTACGTGGAATACCCAGGACCGTGAGGGTGATATTGAAGCCGCTCAAGCCACGTGGGCGGTGGCCAAAAAAATGCTGACAGATGACCGTTATCATCTGGTGGTGCTGGATGAGCTCACCTATATGCTGAGCTTCAACTATCTCGATGAAAGTGAGGTGCTGACCACCCTGAAGAATCGCCCGGCCAACCAGAGCGTAGTGGTGACAGGTCGCGGTGGCGGTTCGGCGCTACAGGAGATTGCCGACACCGTTTCAGAAATACGTGAAGTCAAACATGCCTACCGGGCTGGTATCCAAGCCCGCCGCGGTGTGGATTTCTGATTGTTCAGGTTGCCAACGATTCATGCATAGGCTGCCTCCCCGAACGTTTCTGATTGGCGCGTGGCTGTTGCTGGTGGCAGCAGTCGTGCTGGGATTACTGAGTGGCCCGGTGAGCATCGCCCCTGGCAAATTGCTGGAATTGTTTTCCCGGCAATCGGATATGGATGTGCGCATTCTGCAGGATCTCCGCCTGCCCAGGGTGCTGCTGGCGATGCTCGCCGGTGCCTGTCTGGCCAGTTGTGGTGCCGTGATGCAGGGGCTGTTTCGCAACCCACTGGCAGACCCGTCATTGATTGGTGTGTCCAGCGGCGCATCACTGGGTGCCAGCGCAGTGATTTTCTTTGGCGGCGTCGGTTTCCTGAGTGGTGTCTTTGAGCTCACGGCGATTGCTGCCGGAGCATTTATCGGTGGCCTCGTCGCCACGGCGCTGGTGTATCGGCTGGCGTCCACCATTACGGGTACCTCGGTATCCACCATGTTGCTTGCGGGTATCGCCATTACTGCACTGTCCGGTGCGGCCACCAGCCTGTTCGGTTTTTTTGCCGACAATGAAATGCTGCGGCGCATCAGTCTGTGGCAGATGGGCAACCTGGACAGCGCCAACTGGAGTCGTGTGGGAATTATTGCCGTGGCGGTGTTGCCGTTGATGGTGTTACTGCCCAGGGAGGGCAGGGCGTTGAATGCCATTTTGTTGGGGGAGTCCGAAGCACGTCATCTGGGTATTGCGGTGGAATCCCTGAAGGGCCGTCTGATCCTGCTAACAGCATTGGGTGTGGGGGTGGCCGTGGCGGTGTCCGGAGTGGTCGCCTTTGTGGGGCTGATCGTGCCGCACTTGGTGAGATTGATGATCGGGCCGGATCACCGTTACCTGATTCCCGGCTCGGCCATTCTCGGGGCCGTGCTGCTGTTGCTGGCGGATACCGGAGCCCGCTCGTTGATGGCCCCCGCAGAATTGCCCACCGGGGTAGTGACGGCCCTGTTGGGTGCGCCTTTTTTTGTGGCCCTGCTGTTACAGCAACGCCGCAAGGTGCTGGAGTAACACGATGCTGCTGGCCCGCAATCTGTCACTTAACGTTGCTGGATTTTCTCTGCTCCGAAATATCAACCTGGACGTTGAGCCGGGTAAAGTGACGGCCGTTATTGGTGCCAATGGTGCCGGTAAAACCAGTCTGTTGCGCTTGTTGACTGGAGAGCAGAAGGCCAGCGATGGCGAAGTGGTGTTTAACGGGCGTGGGATCGGAGATTGGCAGCCGCAGCACCTGGCCCGGATGATGGCGGTGTTGCCCCAGCATTCCCGGCTGGACTTTCCCTTTACCGCCAGGGAAGTGGTGACTCTGGGGCGTATACCCCACGCCACAGGATTAGTGCGCGATGCGCAGATTGTTAACGATGCGCTGCAGGCGGTGGATGGCGGGTATCTGGACAAACGCTATTACACACAGATGTCCGGCGGTGAAAAACAGCGCGTGCAGCTGGCGCGGGTGCTGGCCCAGATCTGGGAGCCGGTCGACGATGGCCAGCGAGTTTTGATGCTGGACGAACCTACATCGGCTTTTGATCTTGCTCACCAGCAACTGACCCTGACCATCATGCGCAGCTTGGCTGAACAGGGGGTGGGGGTGCTGGTGGTGATTCATGACCTCAATCTGGCGGCTCGCTGTGCCGACCAGTTGCTGGTGTTGAGCTGTGGAGAAATTGCCGCCAGTGGCGAACCGGGGGAAGTGCTGACCCCGGAATTGATTCGCGATGTGTTCCATGTCGAGGCAACCATCGCCGTTAATCCTCTCACCGGCACGCCCATGGTACTTGCCTGAGATGGGGCGATTATGGGCAATACTGGTGGCCCTGATGGTGGTCAGCCAGACGCAGGCTGGTCCGACAGTGGTGGACGACCTCGGCAATAAGGTCAGCCTGCAACAGCCTGCAAAGCGCATTATCAGCCTGGCGCCTCATCTCACGGAAATTGTTTACGCCTTGGGCGGGGGTGAGCAGATGACGGCAACCGTAGCCTGGAGTGATTTTCCTGAAGAGGCAAAGGCGCTGCCAGTGGTGGCCTCCAATAACAAAATCAATTATGAACTTCTGATGGCATACCAGCCTGACCTGGTGCTCGCCTGGCTGAGCGGCAACGGCGAAGGCATTATCGGCCGTCTGAAATCACTGGGACTGAATGTCTATGTGAATAAACCGCGACACTTGCAGGATATTCCTGACACGCTGGAAAAGTTGGGAGTACTGCTGGGGCGCGAAGCAGAGGCCAAGCGAGCCACTGGCGAGTTTCAGGCGGCACTCAGTGAGCTTTCCCGCCAGTACGGCCAGTCCACCGAGGTGGATGTTTATTACCAGATCTGGCAGGCGCCACTGATGACCTTTGGCGGCAGCCATCTGGTGTCAGATGTGCTCACACTCTGTGGCGGCAACAACGTGTTTACTCAAACCGCGGGGTTGGTGCCCAAATTGGGTGTGGAATCGGTGCTGGCTGTGGACCCGGATGTCATTATCATCGGTCAGTACACGGCTTTGGAGACCGCTTATGCATATTGGCGACAGTGGCCGGAGTTAAGTGCCGTGAAACATGGACGTATCTACAACGTGGACCCGTATCTGCTGCACCGCCATACCCCGCGTATTGTTCAGGGTGCCAAGCAGTTGTGTGAAGCTATCGATCAGGGTCGCCTCCTCTCCCGTAAAACACCATAAAAAAAGCCGCCATAAGGCGGCTTTTTTCAGATTGCTACCCGAACAGGGGATTACAGATCGTAACCGCGCTCGTCGTGTTGCGACAGATCCAGGCCCTGAACTTCCTGCTCGTCGTCGACACGCAGACCGACCATGATGTCCACCAGCTTCAGAATGATAAAGGTCACAATGGCGGTGTAGACGAATGTACTCAGCACACCGATTACCTGAACTTTGAACTGTGAGGTCATGGTCATACCCTCGGCGTAGCCCTGGCCGCTGAAAATACCCAGCTCTGCGGAGGCGAAAATGCCCGCCAACAGGGTGCCGAGAATACCGCCCATGCCGTGCACGGGGAAAACATCCAGCGAGTCATCAATTTTAAACTTCAGTTTGACTAGCTGGGTGGCGAAATAACAGACGATGCCCGCGGTAAAACCGATGATAAGTGCACCGCCGGGACCCACGAATCCTGACGCGGGTGTGATTGTTCCGAGGCCTGCCACCATACCGGTAACAATACCCAGTACCGATGGTTTACCGTGTTTCACCCATTCCATCAGCATCCACGCCAGCGAACCGGTGGCAGCGGAAATGTGTGTCACCAGCATGGCCATACCGGCGTCGCCGTTGGCGGCCAGTGCCGATCCGGCGTTAAAGCCAAACCAGCCCACCCAGAGCATGCCGGCACCGGCAACGGTCATGGTCAGGTTGTGTGGCATCATCGGTTGGTGCTGGAAGCCGCGGCGGTTGCCAATCACCAGTGCGGCCACCAGTGCGCCGACACCG
>JALRJN010000103.1 GCA_023261185.1 Porticoccus sp. | reverse complement strand
AGGCCTTTGTTAAAGACCCAGAGACAACGGTCGGTAAGCTTGTTAAGGCAGCTGGTGCTTCTGTTACCGCCTTTGTTCGCTTTGAAGTGGGCGAGGGTATCGAGAAAGAGGAAGTGGATTTTGCCGCTGAGGTGGCGGCTCAGGTCGGCGCAGCCAAATGATCTGAAGACGGGGGCTGCGGCCCCCGTTATTATATACGCCCGATTAAATCCCCTTGCGGAGAACACACTGCATGCCTGGTACAAAAGACAAGAAGTACAAGCGTATTCTGCTCAAGTTGAGCGGTGAAGAACTGATGGGCGAGGAGGGGTTTGGTATTGACCCTAAGGTCCTAGACCGCATGGCGCTTGAGATCGGCCAGCTGGTTGGTATAGGTGTTCAGGTGGGACTTGTCATAGGTGGGGGCAATCTGTTTCGCGGTGCTGCGTTGCATGAAGCTGGTATGGAGCGTGTGACCGGTGACCACATGGGCATGTTGGCAACCATGATGAATGGCCTTGCCATGCGTGATGCTCTGGACCGCAACAATATTTCTGCGAGAGTCATGTCGGCAATACCCATGAGCGGTGTGGTTGAGCATTATGATCGCAGAACAGCCGTTCGGTATCTCGCCAGTGGTGATGTTGTTATTTTCTCTGCCGGAACCGGCAACCCATTCTTTACTACCGACTCTGCTGCCTGCCTGCGGGGTATTGAGATCGGTGCCGAGATCGTTTTGAAGGCGACCAAGGTGGACGGTGTATACTCTGCCGATCCGATGAAAGACCCCTCCGCAACCATGTATACACGCCTCACCTACGATGATGCGCTACAACAAAAACTCGGGGTTATGGATCTCACGGCCATTTGTCTGTGTCGCGAGCACGATATGCCGCTGCGGGTATTCCGCATGTCTAAACCCGGTGCCTTGCTTAGCATTGTGGTTGGTGGCGATGAAGGGACGTTGATTGAGGAAAGTTTTGATGATTGAAGACCTGAAAAAAGATGCTGAAGTGCGCATGACCAAGAGTGTCGAGTCTTTGGGTGGTGCTTTTAACAAAATTCGTACTGGCCGAGCCCACCCTAGCCTGCTGGACGGTGTAACCGTCTCTTATTATGGCGTCGACACTCCCCTGAACCAGGTGGGTAATGTCAATGTGCTGGACGCCCGTACCCTGTCTATTTCTGTGTGGGAGAAGAATCTCGTACCGGAGGTGGAAAAGGCGATCATGAAATCGGACCTGGGCCTTAACCCGGTAACCACTGGGGAGTTAATTCGGGTGCCGATGCCCCCGCTCACCGAGGAAACCAGAAAGGGATTTATCAAGCAGGCCAAGACCGAGGCGGAAAATGCCCGCATCGCCATTCGCAATATTCGCCGCGATGTACTGTCGGATGTCAAAGAACTGCTGAAGGAAAAGGAAATCAGTGAAGATGATGAGCGCAAGGCTCAGGACAACATTCAGAAAATTACTGACAAGTACATTCAACAGGTCGACCAGTTGCTGTCGGTGAAAGAAGTAGACTTGATGGAAATCTGATTCCGCTGGCCGGAACTGAACAGCATGAGTCAAAAAGCCGGTGAACCGTCTGCTCATCCATTGCGCCATGTGGCGATCATTATGGATGGCAATAACCGTTGGGCCGCTGAACGGGGTCTATCAGGCACCGTGGGTCACGAGGTCGGAGTCGAGCGGGTACGTGATGTGCTCGATGGTTGCCAGCGCCACAATATTGATGTTGTGACCCTGTTTGCGTTCAGCAGCGAAAACTGGCAGCGCCCTGAGCTGGAAGTCAAAGCCTTAATGTCCCTTTTAGGCAGCTATTTGCGCAAAGAAGTCCCACAGTTGCTCGAACGGGGTGTCCGTCTCAAATTTATCGGTCGTCGCGACAATTTCAGTGACAAGCTCAGGAAGCTCCTGCATGACAGCGAGCGGGCCACTGCAGGCGGCTCGCGAACACTGGTTCTGGCAGTGGATTATGGTGGCCGATGGGAAATTACCGAAGCTGCCCGCAAACTGGCTCGTCAGGTACAGCTGGGGCGTCTGCGTCCGGAGGGCATCACCGAACAACGACTGGAGCAGCAAATGTCCCTGGTTGATCTGCCTCCTCCAGATCTTTGTATTCGTACGGCAGGTGAGCAGCGTATCAGTAACTTCCTGCTGTGGCATTTAGCGTATTCAGAGCTGTATTTTGCCGATTGCTATTGGCCGGACTTCGATGGGGCGGCTTTTGATCTGGCGATTGATAACTACAAACAGCGTCAACGTCGATTCGGTATGAGGGATACCGGTGCCGAGGCAAGCAAGCATGCTTAAGCAGCGGGTAATAACGGCATTAGTGTTGGCGGCACTGTTTCTGGCAGCGCTGTTTCTGCTCAGCCCCTTGGGTTTCTCCTTGATGGTGGCCGTTGTGGTGGTTTATGCCGCCTGGGAATGGTCGGATTTGGCCGGGCTGGAATCGCCGGCATGGCGGATCGTATACGTAATGTTAATGGCAGTCTTGCTGGCTGCTGCAGCCTATCAGATGGGGCTGAGAGTGGATGCGCCTCCCGGATTGTCAGTGGGCCATAGTCTGCTGGTGGCGATGACCCCCTGGTGGGCGTTGGCGCTGCTGTGGGTGCAGGGTTACCCATCAAGTGCGCTGTTATGGGGACATAAACCCGTGCGGGCTATCATGGGTGCTTTTGTGCTGGTGCCAACATGGGTCGCTGTTGTGCTCTTGAGCTACAGTGAACACGGTCCCTGGTTGATTCTGCTGGTGGTGATGATTGTTGCTCTTGCAGATATTGGCGCCTTTTTCTCTGGCCGCAAATTTGGTCGTCATAGTCTGGCATTCAACGTTAGCCCGAAAAAAACCCTCGAGGGGCTTTTGGGGGGCGTTTTGGCGAATGTGCTATTGGTGGTGGTTCTTGGGCTTTGGTTCGAATTGTCCTCTCAGGATTGGCTGATTCTGTTTGCCATCGTTATGGTGACAACCCTTGCATCTGTACTGGGGGATTTACTGGAGAGTATGGTCAAGCGTCACAGGGGTGTTAAAGATAGTGGCAAGATTCTTCCGGGTCACGGTGGCGTGCTGGATCGCGTGGATAGCATCACAGCGGCGCTGCCGCTGTTTACCCTGATTTTTCTCTCCAGTGGTATACAGTTTTAATCATGCAGTATCTGACGGTATTAGGTGCGACAGGCTCCATTGGTGACAGTACCCTCGATGTGGTGTCACGGCATCCCGAGCGATTCTCCGTTTTTGCACTGACAGCCCACACCCAGATAGCAAAGCTGGCATCTCTTTGTGAGACTTTTAAACCTCGATATGCGGTCGTGGCGGATAAGCCGTCATCCCTTGTGCTGGCAGAGCAGCTGCAAACAGTCAGTCCTGATACAGAAGTGCTTTTTGGTGAAGAGGGACTTTGTCAGGTGGCCAGTCATCCCGAGGTGGATATGGTGATGGCTGCCATTGTCGGTGCCGTTGGATTGCGACCGACGATTGCTGCTGCAGAAGCGGGAAAAAAAGTATTGCTGGCGAATAAAGAAGCGTTGGTCATGGCTGGCGACTTGTTCATGGATGCCGTTCACCAGGCCGGTGCTACCCTGTTGCCTATCGACAGTGAACACAACGCGATCTTTCAGTGCCTGCCCGAGGGTTATCAGACGCACACTCGCATGGGTGTGAAGAAAGTTCTGTTGACAGCATCTGGTGGTCCATTCCGGCAAACTCCCCTCGCAGAACTGTCGGCGATGACACCTGAGCAGGCCTGTGCACACCCAAACTGGCAGATGGGCACAAAAATTTCTGTTGATTCGGCAACCATGATGAACAAGGGGCTTGAGTTGATTGAGGCCTGCTGGTTGTTTGGCCTGACTCCGGACGATATTGAAGTGGTTATCCATCCTCAGAGTGTGATTCATTCCATGGTGGAGTATATCGACGGCTCCATTTTGGCCCAGCTGGGTAATCCGGACATGAGAACACCAATTGCTCACGCCCTTGCGTGGCCGGAGAGAATTTTTTCCGGGGTCGCAAGTCTGGACATGATTCAAACCGCGCGGCTGGATTTTGAAGCTCCCGATCTGGAGCGATTTCCCTGTTTGAGGTTGGCTATGGACGCTGCCAGGATCGGTGCCAGCGGGCCTGCAGTACTCAATGCGGCCAACGAAGTGGCTGTTGAGGCCTTTCTGGCAGGTGAGCTTGAATTTACTGGGATTGCTCAAGTTGTTGAAGAAGTGCTTCAGCACGCTGAGCTGCCTGAACCCGCGTCTCTGGATGTGGTCCAAGCATGCGATCTGGCGGCCAGGCAGGCCGCGAGAGACATCATTAGAGAGCGATCCGGAAAACATTGATGGAACTGATTCAGACGATTTTTTTTACCCTGCTAGCACTAGGTGTTTTGGTAACTTTCCATGAATTCGGCCATTTTTGGGTTGCTCGGCGCTGTGGTATTAAAGTTCTGCGCTTTTCCGTCGGATTTGGAAGTCCGCTTTTGCGTTGGAAGGACAAGCTGGGCACAGAATTTGTCGTGGCAGCCCTACCGCTGGGCGGCTATGTGCGCATGGTGGATGAGCGCGAGGGGGATGTAGCTGAGAGCGACCTGCCATATGCGTTTACCCGTAAACCCGTCTGGCAGCGGATGGCGGTGGTGGCTGCGGGCCCAATAGCCAATTTTATTCTTGCCGTACTTATATACTGGATCGTTTACGCCGTGGGCGTGACTGGGATTGCTCCTGTTATCAGTGGCGTTTCACCTGGCTCTGTTGCTGAATCGGCGGGATTACAAGCCGGTCAGGAAATCATCGCTGTCGATGGCCGGTCGACACCTACCTGGCAGGCATTGAATGAAAAACTGGTGGGGCGCATAGGCGAGACCGGCAAGATCACTTTCACCGTGAAACAGCCCGGCGATTCTCTCCCCTCTGATTATGAAGGGGAGCTTCAGGAGTGGCTGTCCAGGGCGGATGAACCCGACCCCGTTTCTAGTCTTGGTATCGTGCTCTACACGCCACAGATATTACCTGTGGCAGATGAAGTGGTGCCGGGTGATCCTGCGGATCTTGCTGGTTTACAGTCAGGTGATCAGGTGATCAGCGCCGGTGGCGAAGCCATGCCAGACTGGTCAGCCTGGGTTGCTTACGTGCGAGCCCGCCCCGGGGAGGAAATTCTGTTGCAGGTACAGAGGGGAGAGCAGCGCTTTGAAACAACGGTTGTTCCCAAAGCGACGGCGGCTGAAGACGGTACGGAAATTGGTCAAGTCGGCATGAGCGTGCGTATCCCCGAATGGCCAGATCACTTGGTTCGGAAAACGAATTACAGCCTGTTAGAAGCCTTCGGCAGAGGGGTGGAGCAAACCTGGAATACCTCGGTATTAATCCTCGACTCACTCAAAAAGATGTTGATGGGACTGATTTCCGCAAAACACTTGAGTGGACCCATCACCATTGCTAAAGTGGCGGGCGCTTCTGCCCAATATGGTCTGACCGCTTATCTCGGCTTTTTGGCTTTTTTGAGTGTCAGCTTGGGTGTATTGAATTTGCTGCCCATCCCGGTTCTGGATGGGGGTCATCTGATGTATTACATCATCGAAGCAGTAAAAGGCTCACCGGTTCCCGAGAAAATCCAGATGATGGGCTTTCGGGTGGGCATGTTTTTGGTGATTGGGCTGATGTTGCTTGCCCTATACAATGACCTAATGCGGCTGTAGCTGTTAAAACGAACAAGAATCAAGAGAATTCCGGTCTTCATGAAACGCTTTTATCTGTTGCTCTCCCTTTGTTTGTTCGCTTTAGCTGTTCGCGCGGAAGTGTTTCAGGTCGAGGATATTCGTATCGATGGCCTTCAACGGGTCTCATCAGGCACTGTATTTGCCTCCATGCCCCTGGGCGTTGGCGATCTGATTGATGAAAATACCGTACGACGGGCCACCCGGTCACTGTTTCGAACTGGCTATTTTGATGATATTCGCATCTCCCGCGATGGTGGCATTCTGATTGTCACCGTGAAGGAGCGGCCGGCAATGGCAGAGATCAAGCTGTCGGGTAACAAAGCGATTCCAGAAGAAGATTTGCTGAAAGCGCTCCGGGACAATGGTTTGGCGGAAGGGCAGATTTTCCGTCAGGCGGTGCTGGAGGGTATGTCCAGAGAGCTGGAGCGCCAGTATGTTGGCCAGGGACGCTATGGGGCCACAGTGACTGCCGATATTGAAGAGCTGCCACGTAATCGCGTTGGGGTTCATATTAAGGTGGATGAAGGTGAAGTGGCGTCCATCAAGCACATCAATGTGGTGGGTGCCCGGGCCTTCGATGCCGATGAAATACTTTCCCTCTTTGAACTGAAGACTAGCAATATCCTGTCCTGGGTTTTCAACGATGATAAATATTCCAAGGAGAAGCTGTCAGGCGACCTGGAGCGTATTGAGTCTTTTTATCTGAATCGTGGGTACCTGAAGTTTTCCATTGAAACCACGCAGGTGGCCATCAGCCCTGATAGGCAGTCGGTATTTGTGACGGTCAACCTGAATGAGGGGGACGTTTATACCGTAGACGAAATCGCTCTGGCGGGTGATCTGGTGATTTCTGAAGGGGAAATCAGAAGCCTGGTACGCCTGAAAAAGGAACAGACCTTTTCCCAACTGGAGATGACCAACACTTCAGAAATAATCAAGGATCGCCTGGGCAATGAGGGGTATACCTTTGCTGAAGTCAAAGGAATCCCGGAGGTCAATGAAGACAACAAAACGGCCAAAGTGACCTTCTTCGTCAACCCAGGTAAGCGCGCTTATGTTCGCCGCATTGAGTTTCGCGGTAATACCAAAACCATGGATGAAGTGTTAAGACGGGAAATGCGCCAGATGGAAGGGGCGTCGGCCTCGACTGCTAAGATCGAGCACTCAAAAGTACGCCTTAACCGCCTGGGGTATTTCAAAGAGGTGCAGGTGGATACTCAACAAGTTCCCGGTACCAATGACCAGGTGGATGTGATCTACACGGTTGAAGAGCAGCCCTCAGGAAGTATTGGTGCGAGTGTCGGTTTTGCCCAGACCTATGGTCTGGTACTGGGTGCCAATATTTCCGAGAGAAACTTCTTGGGTACTGGTAACAATGTGTCAATCAACCTTAATCAGAGTGCCTACACCACCAACTATGGTTTCAGTGCCAGCAACCCCTATTTCACCCGTGACGGTATTGGCGCGGGGTTTTCCGTGTTTATGCGTGAGACAGACTACGAAGAGGTAAACGTTTCCAACTACAGCACGGACAGTATGGGTGGGTCACTAACATTCTCATACCCGATCTCGGATGTCTCCAGTATCGGTTTTGGCCTGGGGCTGGAGGTTCTGGAGCTGAAGCCTGGGTCTTTCCCCTCAGAGGAAATTCTGGAATTTATCGATGAGAATGGCGAAGACTTCACCACCTTTACCACCAGTTTCAACTGGGGCTATTCCACACTCAACCGTGCCAACTTGAGCACTGCGGGTATTTCGCACCGGGTAGCGGTCGAATTTTCAGTTCCTGGCAGCGACCTTGAATATTACAAAACCTCCTATGCCGGCCAGTACTTTCGTCCCCTGTCAGAGAGTCTGACGCTACGTATGCGCACGGACTTGGGCTACGGTGACAGTTATGGTTCAGGGGATCGCCTGCCGTTTTTCAAAAACTACTTTGGTGGAGGCTGGGGATCTGTCCGCGGCTATAAGAAGAATACTCTTGGGCCCCGTGAAACGCCGGATCCCGATAACCCCTTCGACAATGATGATGACCCATTTGGGGGTAACATGCTTGTCGTAGGTAGTGTGGAAGTTCTATTCCCGGTGCCATTTATTAAAGACCAGCGTAGTATCCAGGCCGCGGCTTTCCTTGATGCGGGTAATGTTTTTGACACTGATTGTGGTGACAAGGATGACGATTTCTGTCAGGAGCCCGATCTCGGTGATTTACGCTACTCCCTGGGTATTGGCGGAACCTGGATCAGCGGTTTTGGTCCCATTACTGCCAGTCTGGCGTTCCCGTTAAATCCGGGTGGGGAAGATGAGAAGGAAGTGTTCCAGTTTTCCTTGGGACAAACATTTTAAGAACATCAGTTAATTTCAACGGAGAGCTAGTGTGCGTATAGCAAAGATTTTGGTAATGGCCGTGGTTGTGGGTTTCACCTCTTCCTTGTTTGCTGCAGAGGGCCAGTCAGCGGGCGGCAATATTGCAGTGGTGGATTTCGGTAAGGCCATTTTTGGCACTGAGGTGGCCAAGGCCAGAATGAAACAGAAGAAAGGCGAGTCTGAGTTTGCGACTCTGCAGGGCAAGTATGAGTCTACCGTGTCAGAAATGAAGGCACTAAAAAAGGAAATCGATACCCAGGGAATGACTTGGTCTCAAGAGCAGGTGGCCGATGCTCAGAAGAAGATGGAATATCTCCGTGCAGATCTGGAGCTGATCACTCGTAAAATTCAAGGTGATCAGCAAGCCCTGCAAAACAGTATTGTTCAGGAGCTTCGCCCCAAAGCGGGAGAAGCTCTGCAGGAGCTGATTGAAGAAGAAGGTATCGTTCTGTTGTTGAGCTCGGAAGCTGTCGTCACTGCAGCGCCAAGCCTTGACGTCACTGCAAAGTTGACTGATCGTCTCAACAAGAAAACACAATAAGCTATATTCAGGTAGATAGCCGTGTCCGGTTTTTCACTGGCAGAAATCGCTGATAAGATCGGCGCGGAGGTACGTGGTGACACCACTGCGCGTGTGGAGGGGCTCAACACATTGCGTGAAGCTTGTTCGCAGGAGTTAAGCTTTCTCGCTAACCCTGCTTACCGGCACTACCTGGACAGCACAGCCGCAGCGGCAGTCATTCTGGATTCTGACGCGGCAGAAGATTACAGCGGAAATGCGCTCATTATGGCCAACCCGTATCTTGGGTATGCACTGGCCACGGCTCTGTTCGATGATGCTCCATTGCCTGAAGTCGGCATCCACCCACAGGCAGTGATTGCTGAATCCGCCAACGTTGATCCCAGCGCTTCGGTTGGTCCCTTTGCCGTGATTGGTGAAGGAGTTAGAGTTGGTGCGAATACCCGCATAGGCTCTGGAACCCATGTGGGTGATGATTCGGTCATCGGTAGCGACTGCCGGATAGCTGCCAATGTCAGTATTTACCATGCTGTGCAGATTGGCAGCCACGTGACCATTCATAGTGGTGCGGTTATCGGTGCGGATGGTTTCGGCTTTGCGCCAAACCAGGGTCGTTGGGTCAAGATTCACCAACTTGGGTCAGTTGTCATCGGGAATCATGTGGAAATCGGAGCTTGTACCACCATTGATCGGGGTGCACTTGGAAACACCATTATCGAAGATGGGGTGATTCTGGATAATCATGTGCAAGTCGCGCATAACGTCCAGATTGGAGAAAATACCGCCATGGCCTGTTACGCAGGTGTGGCGGGTAGTACGGTGGTTGGCAAGAATTGTATTTTTGCTGCCAGGTCCGGCTCAGTCGGACATGTGACACTCTGCGACGGAGTCCATTTGACAGCGGCTGCCGTCATCACAAAATCACTGAAGGAGCCGGGCGCCTATTCTTCCGGCACCATGTTTAGCAAGTTCAGGGATTGGAAAAAAAGTGCTGTTCGTTTTAACCAACTGGATCAGTTGGCTAACCGCATCAGGGAATTAGAAAAAAAACTGCCTTGACGGGTTTTCTAACTTTGCTGAGATTTGAGAAAAGCTGATGGATATTAATGAGATAAAACAGCGCTTGCCGCATCGTTACCCCTTTTTATTGGTCGACCGGGTGGTTGAGCTGGAAGAGGGTAAACGGATTCTCGCTTACAAAAACATCACCTCCAACGAAGATGTTTTTAATGGCCATTTTCCCAATACCCCGATATTTCCGGGTGTCATGATTATCGAGGCGATGGCACAGGCCGCGGGCATTCTCGGCTTTGTCACGGAAAACAAATTTGCTGATGAAAATGCACTGTATTTGTTTGCAGGCGTAGATGGTGTGCGCTTCAAAAAGCAGGTCATTCCCGGTGATCGCCTGATGCTTGAGGCGGAGATCGACTCTGTGAAACGAACTATCTGGCGCTTCAAATGCCGCGCAACGGTTGAGGGTGAGCTGGCCTGCGAAGCGACCATTCTCTGTGCTTTGAAAACTTCCTGATTGCATGTCTCAGATCGATCCCAGAGCAATTATTGACCCCAGCGCTGTCATTGGCGATGACGTCGTCATCGGTCCGTGGACCCTGATCGGACCGGATGTGAAAATCGGTGATGGAACCGTCATTCACTCACACGTTGTGGTCAGGGCGCTTACCGATATTGGCAAGAATAACCGGATCTTCCAGTTTTCCACGATCGGTGAAGATACCCCAGACCTCAAGTACAAAGGCGAACCGACTCGCCTGATTATTGGTGACAGCAATACCATTCGTGAGGGTGTCACCATTCACCGCGGTACCGTTCAAGATCAAGGGCTGACATCCATTGGCAGTGACAACCTGCTGATGGCGTATGTCCACATTGGTCATGACAGTGTTGTCGGCAACAACTGCATCCTGGTCAACAATGCCTCTCTGGCCGGGCATGTTCATGTGGGCGACTGGGCAATTATTTCCGGCTACGCGCTTATTCACCAGTTTGTGTCTGTTGGCGCCCACAGTTTTATCGGGGCTGGTGCATACCTGACCCAGGATATCCCCGCGTATGTTATGGCGGCTGGAACACCTACGGTTCCCAAGACAATAAACAGCGAAGGGCTTCGTCGTCGGGGCTTTGACAAAGACCAGATTGCCGCCATCAAAAAAGCCTACAAAATAATTTACCGCCAGGGTTTGCCTCTGGAGGAAGCTCTCGAGCAAATCCAGGCTCTTGCTGCAGAGCAGCCAGTCGTTCAAGTGCTGGTGGACTCTGTGCGTGCATCAAAACGTGGTTTGCAGCGTTAAGTGCTTTAAATGTCTACACCCATTCGAATAGGCATTATCGCTGGGGAGTCCTCGGGCGATCAGCTTGGTGCCGGATTGGTTAAGGCTCTGCGTACTCGGTATACCGATGCGCTGTTTGAAGGCATTGGCGGCCCAAAAATGCAGTCAGAGGGCTTCCACAGCCTGTTTCCTATGGATCGCCTGTCAGTGATGGGGCTGGTGGAACCGTTAAAGCGCTTGCCTGAGCTGCTGGGTATACGCAGAGCCCTCTACCAACACTTCCTCAAGCAGAAGTTTTCCTTGGTGATCGGTATTGATTCTCCCGACTTTAATTTGGGGCTGGAGCTTAAACTTCGCAGGCAGGGGGTCAGGACAGCCCACTACGTGAGTCCCTCGGTCTGGGCCTGGCGTCAGGGGCGAATTAAAAAAATTGCCCAGGCCGTTGACCTGATGATTACGCTGTTTCCATTTGAGGCGGATTTCTACCGCCAACACGGTGTGCCCGTTGCCTGTGTGGGACACCCCTTGGCCGACGACATCCCTCTGCAACCGGATACCAAAGCAGCCAGAAAGCAGTTGGGCATTGATGAAGGGGCCCAGGTGCTGACTTTGATGCCTGGTAGTCGAGCCTCGGAAGTGGAGTTTCTGGCCAGGTTGTTTCTGGATACAGCCGTTGTTTGCAAGCAGCAGATACCTGACTTGCAGGTGCTGATCCCGGCAGCCAGCGATGAACGGCTGGCGCAGCTGAAAGACATTCTGATGCTTTACCCCGAGCTACCCTGTCATCTGTTGAATGGTCAGTCCCACGTGGCCATGTGTGCTGCCGACGTGGTTTTACTTTCCTCTGGCACCTCGGCGCTGGAAGCCATGCTGTTCAAAAAGCCCATGGTGGTCAGTTATCGCATTGGTAAATGGACGTACGCGCTGATATCACGCATGCTGAAAGTCGACTGGGTATCATTGCCCAACTTGCTCGCAAAAGAATCTCTCGTGCCGGAGCTGTTGCAGGACCAGGCCACTGTGGAGCATTTGAGCGATGAAGTCACAGCTCTGTTCCAGAATCAAAAACGCGCGCACTTTCTGAAGCAACGCTTTACTGAGCTCCATGAGTCCCTATGCCATGGAGGAAGCGAGGCTGCTGCGAAAGCGCTTAGTGACCTGCTGGAGTCACCGCTGGCATGAAATCTTACGCTCTGTCTTATGAAGGTGTACTTCTGGCGGGTGTCGACGAGGTAGGTCGCGGCCCGCTCGCCGGCGATGTGGTAACAGCAGCCGTCATTCTCGACCCATCACGTCCGATTTCTGGTTTGGCTGACTCAAAAAAACTCTCCGAAATACGTCGGCAGGCACTGAGCGAAGAGATTAAGGAAAAAGCTCTCTATTGGCATATTGCCAGAGCTAGCGTTGAGGAGATCGATACACACAATATCCTGCAAGCCACCATGATTGCGATGGCTAGAGCTGTCGAGGGGTTGGCTGTGGCTCCGGAATACGTGGCCGTTGACGGCAATCGCATGCCGAAATGGCAATACACGGGCGAAACCGTGATCAAGGGCGATGCTTTGGTCCCGGCAATCAGTGCCGCATCCATTCTGGCCAAGGTGTGCCGTGACAGTGAAATGTGCCAGTTTGACGAGTTATATCCCGAATATGGGTTTTCGGCACACAAAGGCTATGGCACCAAGCAGCATCGGGCAGCATTAGAGCGCCATGGCCCCTGTGCTATCCACCGCCGTTCCTTCGAGCCTGTCAAAAGTATGTTGGCTGATACTTCCCGTTAGCAGTTATTTTTAAGAATATTTTTTCGTGACAGCCGACGACTATCATCTAGGATAGAGTTTGCTATGCTAGGGACTATTAAATTCCCCTTGTTCGAGATG
Source organism: Porticoccus sp. (assembly GCA_023261185.1). GTDB lineage: Bacteria > Pseudomonadota > Gammaproteobacteria > Pseudomonadales > Porticoccaceae > Porticoccus > Porticoccus litoralis. Next base: position 20,141 of record JALRJN010000103.1, on the reverse strand, counting down.
GTTGGCCAGAGACTTTTCAGGGCCAAACAGAAGGGATCATAAACATCATCAGGAACCTGTGTGGCCATTTCAGTAGTGTCTGGTGGCGCAAGGTCTCTACGCTCACTGTAGGAATGCTTATGAAACAGCTTAATGGCCAAGACGCTGTCTACCTTTATGCCGAAACCCCTTCTACACCTGGCCACTTAGGGCTGCTCTATATCTACGATCAATCGACTGCACCCGGTAAGCAAGTCCGCTTTAAAAGTATTCTCGGCCATATTCGGGAAAGACTGCATATTTCCCACGTCTTTCGCTCCAAGCTGATGCGCATGCCTTTCGATATTGACCATCCCTACTGGGTCGATGATGAAAACTTTGATCTCGAATACCACGTCCGCCACCTGGCTTTGCCGAAACCTGGAGACTGGCGACAGTTTTCCATCCTGGTGTCGAGGCTTCACTCCCGCCCTCTGGATATGTCAAAACCCTTATGGGAAACCTATGTTATTGAGGGGCTGGATAATATCTCCTGGCTACCTAAGGGTTCCTTTGCCGTGTTTACCAAGGTGCATCACTGTGCAATGGATGGTGCTGCAGTTATTGATCTGGCTAGTCGCTTTCATGATAAAACGCCGGAACCGGATGTGGGTATTGGTGAGCAGGCTTGGACACCAGAACCAAAACCACCGGTTAAGGACCTGATCGTCAATACGTTGCTGAATAATTACAAACACAGCTTTGAAACCGGGTTTGACATGATTAATGCCATCCCCTCCATTGGCAAACGATTACTGGCAAAAGCACGCAACAGAGATATGGAGCCAGAAGCGACTATCGTCAGGCCGGAGACCCGCTTCAATAACGATCATGTCTCACCCCACCGGGTATTTGGCGGTGTCGAGTGGGACTTTGAAGAGCTCAAGCTGATTAAAAACGCGGTGAGAGGGGCAACCATCAATGATGTGTTGCTGGCTTTGTGTGGCGGCGCGCTTCATTACTATCTTCAGGATAAAGACGAGCTGCCCTTTCATTCCCTGCGGGCAATTGTGCCTGTTCGCCAGGACACAAAAGGCAAGCCGAATGCTGAGACCATGGCGGTGATGACGCCACCCATTCACAGCCAGGTTGCAGATCCTCTGGAGCGTCTCGAAGCCATTCAATGGGATACCTCTACCAGTGCGGCACTGGAAAATGCCCATGGGGCCAAGGACATGACGGATATTACCAAGCATATGCCGTCTTTTACTCTGGCGCTGGGCATTGGTGTTGCCACCCATAGTCACCTGTCACGAAAGACCCTGGCTGCTATAGGTAATTGCGTGCTCACCAATGTGCCCGGCCCGCAAATGCCCCTGTACATGCGGGGTGCCAAGTTGCTGTATGTTTCTGCGTTGGCTCCGCTGGTCGAGGGTTTGACCCTGATGTTTAACGCAGTCAGCTACAATGGCCGCATCAGCGTCTCGTTTCAGTCTGATCGCGACGCACTCCCTGATCCGGAGTTCATGGAAGCCTGCTGGGAACGCTCATTTGCCGAGCTGAAATGTGCTGCCGCCAACCAGTGTGAAGGTGCGGAAGGGGAAGTAATCCATAAAGTTCGCATCCCAAAAACGGCAAAGCGAACTCCGGGCGGTAGCCGGGGAAGACCACGTAAGGCCGGATAACCCGTAGGGGAAAAGGTGTATATGGCCTCAATGAGTGGTCAGTCGACACTGACCAACTTTCCCATTCAAGCATTGTAGAGTTCTATGAAACCATCTTTTGTTCACTTACGTGTGCACAGTGAATATTCACTGGTCGACGGCATTGTGCGTCTTAAACCCCTGGTAAAAACTATCTCCGAGTTATCCATGCCAGCGGTGGCATTAACGGATGTGTGTAACTTTTATGGCCTGGTGAAGTTTTACAAGGCGGCACAGGGTGCGGGCATCAAACCGATCTGCGGTGCCGACCTTGAAGTGGCTGGTGATCTGCCGGATGACGCTACGTTTAATCTCACTTTTCTGGTGATGGATCAGCAGGGTTACCGCAACCTGACCAACCTTATCTCCCGGGCCTACCAGGAAGGGCAGATTCAGGGTAAACCGTATATTCGCCGTGACTGGATCACTGAAGCTGCCAAGGGGCTGATTGTGCTTGCCGGGCGATTCAGTGATGTTGGTCAGGCCCTTCTGGGTGATAAAACGTCACAGGCAAAACAGCTTTTGTCGCAATGGCAAGATGAGTTTCCCGGTCGCTTTTATCTTGAATTAACACGTACGGGGAGAATGGGGGAAGAAAGCTACATCCACCGGGCAGTTTCCCTGGCGGCTGATACCGATTGCCCCGTTGTAGCCACCAACGATGTGCGCTTTCTCAGTGTTGATCAATTTGAGGCCCACGAGGCCAGGGTTTGCATTGGGGAAGGGCGGGTCTTGGACGATCCCCGTCGGGAGCGGAGATATAGCGATCAGCAGTATCTGCGTTCACCGGAAGAGATGCTGGAATTGTTCAGTGATATCCCCGAGGCGCTGGAAAATTCTGTCGAAATTGCCCGGCGCTGCAATCTGGAACTCAAACTGGGTGAATATTTTCTGCCGGAATATCCGATCCCGGAGGGCATGACAACTGACAGTTATTTCGAGAAGGTCTCCTGGGAAGGACTGGAAGAGCGATTGTTGACGCTGCTAGATGACGCTGCCGAAGACTACGAGCAGCAACGTCAGGTTTACCTGGATCGATTGCGTTTTGAGCTGGATATCATTATCCAGATGGGATTCCCCGGTTACTTCCTGATTGTGATGGACTTTATCCGCTGGGCCAAAAATAACGATATTCCCGTTGGGCCAGGCCGGGGTTCGGGGGCTGGCTCTCTGGTGGCCTATGCGTTGGGTATTACGGATCTGGACCCTTTGGAATATGACCTGCTGTTTGAGCGCTTTCTCAACCCGGAGCGGGTATCAATGCCCGATTTCGATATTGATTTCTGCATGGACAACCGGGATCGGGTAATTGCTTACGTGGCTGATCGTTACGGCCGTGATGCTGTTTCCCAGATTATTACCTTCGGCACCATGGCGGCCAAAGCGGTGGTGCGTGATGTTGCCAGGGTACAGGGTAAATCCTATGGTCTGGCGGACAAGCTTTCGAAAATGATTCCGCCGGATATTGGCATGACTCTCGAGAAAGCCGTTGCCCAGGAAGAAGTGCTGAAAGAATTCCTGGACACGGATGAAGAAGCTCAGGAGATTTGGGAAATGGCCCTGCAACTTGAGGGCATTACCCGAAACGTCGGCAAACATGCGGGTGGTGTGGTCATCGCTCCGACCACGCTGACGGATTTCGCGCCGCTGTATTGTGATGAGACGGGTGAGGGCCTCGTCACTCAGTTTGACAAGGATGATGTTGAACAGGCGGGCCTGGTGAAGTTCGATTTTCTCGGCTTGCGCACGCTGACCATCATCGACTGGGCAGTAAAGATGGTGAATGATCGTGTGGGTGAGGATGCAGAGGAAAAAATCGAGCTAGAGGCTATTCCGCTCGATGATCCTGCCACCTATGGTCTGATGCAGCGAGCTGAAACCACCGCGGTGTTCCAGTTGGAATCCCGTGGCATGAAGGATTTGATCAAGCGCGTTGAGCCAAGCTGCTTTGAGGATATTGTGGCGCTGGTGGCGTTGTTTCGACCGGGTCCCCTGCAATCCGGCATGGTGGATGACTTTATCAACCGCAAACACGGGCGTGCTGAAGTGGCGTACCCGGACTCCAAATTTCAACATGGGAGTCTCAAGCCAGTCCTGGAGCCCACCTACGGTGTCATCGTCTATCAGGAACAGGTCATGCAGATCGCTCAGGTGCTGGCGGGGTATACCCTCGGTGGTGCAGATATGTTGCGCCGGGCGATGGGTAAGAAAAAACCCGAGGAAATGGCGAAGCAGCGTGAAATCTTTGAAGATGGTGCAAAAGAACAGGGTGTAGATCCAGATCTGGCTATTAAAATTTTTGATCTGGTAGAAAAATTTGCCGGCTACGGTTTTAACAAATCGCATTCGGCGGCCTATGCATTGCTGGCCTACCAGACGGCCTGGTTAAAGCAACATTATCCTGCAGAATTTATGGCCGCAGTGTTGTCGGCGGATATGCAGAATACCGACAAGGTGGTCACCCTGACTGAAGAATGCCGCTCCATGAACCTGGCGCTGTTACCACCTGACGTCAATCGCGGTCAGTTTATGTTTACTGTGTCCCCAGAGGGCGAGGTGATTTATGGCCTGGGTGCCATCAAGGGCCTCGGCGAGGGTCCGGTGAACAGTATTATTGCTGCCCGGGAAACGGGGGGGGGATTCTCAGATCTGTTTGATTTTTGCGCCAGGGTTGATGCCCATCGGGTCAACAAGCGCGCCCTTGAGGCGCTGATTCGCTCTGGAGCGCTGGATACCATCGGCCCGGACGGAGAAATTGGATATCGACGGGCGGTGATGCTGGCGGCCATGGAGGAGGCGGTCAAAATGGCAGAGCAGCACACGCGAAATACTGATTGCGGCATGTCGGATCTGTTTGGATCGACGCCTCAGGAAAGCGCCCCCGAAATCGGTTATCAGTCTTTTCAACGGCAGCGCAGCCTGACCGCCAAGGAACGTCTCAGGGGTGAGAAGGATACATTGGGCCTGTACCTCACAGGACACCCAGTCGATGAGTACCTGGAAGAGTTAAAACATTTTGTCGGCGCTCGCATCGTCGACTTGAAACCGGATAAAAAAGCGCAGTTGGTGGCAGGTCTCGTGGTTGGAATGCGCGTCATTAAAACCAAACGCGGCGATAACATGGCGGTGATGACTCTCGACGATCGCAGTGCACGTATTGAAGTTGCCGTGTTTGCAGATATTTTCCGCGAACACCGGGACAAGATAGAGAAGGATGCCTTGCTGGTGGTGGAGGGTCAGATATCAGAGGATGACTATACCGGCGGCCTGAAAATGCGCGCAGATTCTGTGCGCAGCCTCTTCGAAGCCAGAGCTAATTACCTGAAGAGTATTGCTATCAAAATTCATCGGGATAAGCTCAGTGGCAGTTGGCTCGAGCAGATGGCAGATATTATGTTGCCCTATCAGCAGGGCAGTTGCCCGGTGCGGATTCTCTATCATACCGACAGTGCCAAAGGTGAAATCGCACTGGGAGAGCAGTGGTCCGTAGCCCCGGATGATGATTTGCTGCACAAACTGCGCGAGTTGTTTGGCAGCTCAGGTGTCCAGTTAAGGTTTTAGTGCCTGTTAACAGGCCCGATTGCGGGTAGGAATTCGTCAGCGCTGTCAGTACAATTGGCCTTCCCTCCAAGTGGAGGTGAGATGTTTCTATAACACTGTGGATATGTGGCCCTATGAATCTGAATTATCTCGATTTTGAGCAACCCATTGCAGAACTTGAAGCGAAAATTGAAGAGCTGCAACTGGTCGGTAACGACAATGAAGTCAACATTACCGATGAGGTGGCCAAGCTGCGGGATAAAAGCCAGAAGCTGACACAAAAGATTTATGCTGACCTGTCATCCTGGCAAATCGTACAGGTAGCCCGTCATCCTCAGCGCCCCTACTCGATGGATTACATCGAGCGGGTATTTACCGATTTTGAGGAGCTGCACGGTGATCGCCATTTTGGTGATGACAAGGCCATTGTCGGCGGTGTGGCTCGCCTCAATGGCAAACCCGTGATGGTTATCTGCGAGGAAAAAGGCCGCGGTGTCACCGATAAGGTCTACCGCAACTTTGGCATGCCCAAGCCGGAAGGCTACCGTAAAGCCATGCGCCTGATGGAAATGGCGGAACGCTTCAAAATGCCGGTGTTGACACTAATCGACACCCCCGGAGCCTACCCCGGCATCGACTCCGAAGAGCGAGGTATCAGCGAAGCCATCGCACAAAACCTGGCGGTCATGTCGCGGTTGAAAACGCCCATTATATGCACCGTTATCGGCGAAGGCAGTTCTGGTGGCGCGCTGGCTATCGGCGTCGGCGACTATCTGAACATGCTCCAATATGCGACGTATTTCGTGATATCCCCGGAAGGTTGCGCAAACATTATCTGGAAAACCACTGAAAAGGCACCAGATGCTGCCGAAGCAATGGGTGTGACGTCTTCCGTGCTGCAGGATCTGGGTATTGTTGACGAAACTATTCCTGAACCTTTGGGCGGTGCCCATCGCGATATTGAAGCAATGTCTGCCACTTTGAGGGAGCGGCTCTCAGCCCAATTGGAGCAGTTGCAGGCTGGACCGATTGATGAGCTGCTGGAAAAGCGATATCAGCGCTTGATAACTTACGGCAACGCCTAGATTAATTTCCCCATGCCGCCCGCTAATGCTGGGCGGATAACACGACCAATGTTCCTACGCGCTGGTTTTTTAACTCAATTGGCAGAGTAAGCTGTTGCTGAAGCCATGCGGGGGCGTTGGCTGACGCCAAGGGTAAGTCGACGTCCAGTGCCGGCAGGCGACACTGGGGGCTCACCACTAGATCGGCTCCCAATTGCTTCAGCGTTTGATGGGCATGTTGATTGGCTCTAACCAGTCGGCCTCGGCGGTCAAATGCCAGGAGCCCCTCGGTTTTCCATCCCACGAACATGGAACGCGTTGCTTCAATCACCTGTTGTCTGGAATAGAAGTAATCCTTTGCCAGATTAGATTCAATCAACCGTGCTGCCATGATGGCAAAATCCAGGGCATTGCTCTGGTAGGTGTCCGTGAGACCTGATAAATCCACTGCACCCAGAACCTTTCCATCGTGGGGGTCGCGGATGACATCGGCAGAGCAGGTCCAGTGTTTGATCCCTGCACAGAAGTGCTCAGCTCCATAAAGCTGAACCGGTTCCGCAGCAGCCAGTGCTGTGCCAATGGCGTTGGTGCCCGCAGTTGTTTCGTTCCAGACACCACCTTGGATCAGGTTGATATCTCTGGCTTGGCTCAGTACGGCATCATCCGCTTTTGCGTCAAGAATCAGTCCGTCGGCATCTGCCAGTAGAATTAGACTGTCTGTGCGGAACAGTACCTGCGATGCCCGCTGCAAGATGGGATTGGCAGCCTTCATCAGGTCTGCCTGAAGCGTGCGACGCTGGTTTAACTGTTCTGTGTCAGAGATGATCGGCGCATACTGTAACTCAGGGTCTGTCTGGGACTGGTAACAGCGCCGCCAGGAGTCACCCACCACCGGGCGGATCAAATCCCCGGGATAGTCCTCATCAACAAGAAATTTTTCCCAGGCATCCAGCAGTTGGTTATGTTGCTGGGGATCACTGAGCATCTGGGTACGGTCGCGCAATTGGCTGGTGGCCAGAGCGGCCTGTTCGCGAGTATAGAAATGTCCTCGTTGCATGAAGCCGGAAATAACTCCCGGGCGGACCGCTGTCACCTTGCCATCGTTGAGGCGGGTCGCGACCACATCGTCCGGAAGTCCGTCCAGTACATGCATGGGGGCTTCGTGGCCATTGGCAAATTTTGACGGGTAAACCACGCCACTTTCCATATCGTAAAAAGCGGGTTTGTAACCATAGGAACGGTTTTCTTCACTGATCCCGCCTCTACCCCGGTAGAAGTCATTTTCCTCCTGGAGTGCCTCCAGAGTTAAAGCCCCTTTTTTCGGGACTTTGTTGTCGGCTCCACCGGATTTGTTGATAGGCATCGATACCTCCCGGTATGACTACCATGATGTAATCTATCGGCAACTACTTGTTAGTATTAATTGACCGATCATTCTCCCGCTACGTCCGTTACCTAAAAGTATAGACACCTAAATGTCAATAACGTCACAAAAATAGCCAGTTTGTCGTGCCTTAGGACCACTCATATTCTAAGTGGCTTGTACTGATGATTTTAGTGCTCTGTTTGAGGTGATGTAGCTTCGCAAACATTGTTTGTTCTTGATGTGTGCAAGTTATACTTTACGGCCTCTTATTGGTTTTTGAGCCCATGGCCTATACCCCGGATCAGATCATTACCTTTCTGCCTCGACTGCAACAGGCAAGTCATTGCTATGTTGGCTACAGCGGGGGCCTCGACTCCCATGTATTGCTTCACAGTGTGGTGGAAATACTGGGTGAAGAGAACGTCATCGCGATCCATGTTAACCATCAGCTATCGCCAAACGCTGACGCCTGGCAGCAACATTGCCAACAGGTCTGTCGTGAGCAGGGTGTCACACTGATATCTGAAACGGTGCAGGTTGAAACGGCGGGTCAGGGGCTGGAAGCCGCCGCCCGTGATGCCCGCTACCAGGTGTTTGAACGCTACCTGGATGATGGTGGGTTGATCCTGTTGGCCCACCATGCCGATGATCAGGCGGAAACTGTCCTCTATCGTTTGCTGCGTGGGAGTGGGCCTTTGGGGCTGAGCGGTATTCCGATTAGTCGGCCACTGGGCCATGGGGAATTACTGCGCCCGTTATTGAGGTTTACCCGTCAGGAATTACAGGATTATGCGCTCTCAACAGGCCTTTCTTGGATTGAGGATGAGAGCAATGAGCAGCTTGAATATGACCGCAATTACATTCGTCACCAGGTGATTCCAAACCTGGCTGACCGCTGGCCTGACTATACGTCCCGTATTGCGACAAGTGCAGCTCTGTGTCGAGACAATGAGCAGCTAGTGGATGAATTGGCCTCTCAGGATCTGATGACTGTGGGTGAGCGGTCCGAGCGGTTAGGTTGGAGCATTTGTATCGACTCGTTTCAGGGGTTTGATAGCCTGCGACAGGGAAACCTGTTGCGGTACTGGTTGGCACAACACGATATTCCGCGGCCAGGTCACCAGGTGATGACGGCGCTACGAGAAGAATTGTTACCTGCCAGAAATGATGGCTCTCCTCAGATCACCTGGGGAGGTGCGCAACTGCGTCGCTATCAACACAGGCTCTATCTGTTACCTATTCAGCCTGGGTTACCGGAAACTGATGAGCCATTCTTCTGGGATGTGAGTGAGCCGCTGGTTCTGCCAGATAAGAGCGCTCTTTTCAGTAGAGTAGCGACGGGGGAGGGGTTATCTCACCCGGACGATGCTTTGCTGGAAGTACGCTTTCGTCGGGGCGGGGAACGATGCCGGCCACAAGGTCGCCAGGGCTCGAACAACTTAAAAATTCTGTTTCAGGAGTATGGTCTTGAGCCGTGGCTGCGGGATCGTGTGCCACTGATTTATCTCCATGGTGAACTGGTGGCGGTGGCAGATCTTTGGGTTTGTGAGGGGTTTTCGGCAACGCCCGGGCAGGAAGGTGTGACGATAAATTGGTCTTATCCCGAGTAATTCGCATTGAGCGGGGAGCCCCTTTCTGGTAGTCTGGCATCCCATCTTGAAGCGGATGGGCGCCGGTCTTAAGTATTCCTTACCCGTAGCCAATTTTTCATGATTTATCAGTAACATGCCTTGATTTAAGGCGTGGGTTCGGCATTTTAAAAAGTAGTATTCAAAGTGTTCGGAAGGGTCTAGATGACACGTTATATTTTCGTTACGGGCGGTGTTGTATCTTCACTGGGTAAAGGCATCGCCTCGGCGTCACTTGGCTCCATTCTTGAAGCCCACGGTTTGAGTGTCACCATTCTCAAGCTCGATCCATATCTGAACGTTGATCCGGGGACCATGAGTCCTTTCCAGCACGGTGAGGTTTTTGTCACCGAAGACGGTGCTGAAACAGATCTGGATCTGGGTCACTATGAGCGCTTCCTCTCTTCCAAGATGAGAAAGCTCAACAACTTCACCAGTGGCAAAGTTTACGAAACCATTCTGCGTCGTGAGCGCCGCGGTGATTATCTGGGCGGTACCGTACAGGTGATCCCCCATGTGACCGACGAAATTAAGCGTCGGGTACTGGCTGGCGGAAAAGGTTACGATGTGGCCATTGTCGAAGTTGGCGGTACAGTGGGTGATATTGAGTCCCAGCCTTTTCTTGAGGCTATCCGGCAGTTAAAGCTGGAACTTGGGTCATCACGGTCTTTGCTGATTCACCTGACGCTTATTCCCTACATTGCCACTGCCGGGGAAACCAAGACAAAACCGACTCAACACTCGGTCAAAGAATTAAGATCCATCGGTCTGTTGCCTGACATTCTGCTTTGCCGCTCTGAAGTGGAGCTGGATGAAGGTCAGCGCAAGAAAATTGCCCTCTTTACCAATGTCGAGGAGCGCGCCGTCGTGCCCTTGCTCGATGCTCGAACCATCTACGCTATCCCCCGTGACCTGCAGAAACGTGGCCTCGACCGGATCGTGATGGAAAAGCTGCACCTGGAGTACAGAGAGGCTGATCTCAGTGCCTGGGACTGGGTAGTGGAGAACCAGCTGAACCCGCAACACCAGGTCACCATTGCTATGGTTGGCAAGTACATGGAGCTGCTGGACGCCTACAAATCGCTCAATGAAGCGCTGATGCATGCCGGTATTCGCCATCAGACTAAAGTTAATGTGCGCTACATTGATTCCGAGGATCTCGAAGCGGATATGTCACTGCTTTCGGGTGTTGATGGCATTCTGGTACCCGGAGGCTTCGGTGTACGCGGCGTTGAGGGGAAAATCAAAGCAGTCAAGCATGCTCGTGTTAACAACATCCCTTACCTGGGTATCTGTTTGGGTATGCAGGTGGCGATGATTGAATTTGCCCGCAATGTCTGCGGTATGGAAGCTGCCAACAGCACCGAGTTTGACCAGAAGACCCCGTACCCGGTGATCGGACTGATTACCGAGTGGGTTGATATCGATGGCAGCGTTGAAACCCGCACAGAGGAATCTGACCTCGGGGGCACCATGCGTCTGGGTGCACAGAACAGCTATCTTGTGGAAGGCACCATGGCCCATGACATCTATGGTTCTGATGTCATCCTGGAGCGTCACCGTCATCGTTATGAAGTCAATAATAAATATGTTCCCCAACTGGAACAGGGTGGTATGAGAGTCGGTGGCTGGTCCGAAAGCAAGACGCTGGTCGAGACCATTGAAATACCTGGGCACCCCTGGTTTTTTGCCTGTCAGTTCCACCCGGAATTCACGTCGACTCCGCGTAATGGACACCCGCTGTTCAGCAGTTTCGTCAAGGCAGCCCTGAAACATACAGCGGAGGACTGATCCGTGACCACCCCCAGCGTTGCTATTGATGTCAGCGGCATTGCTGTCGCCAATGACCGGCCTTTTGTCCTTTTTGGTGGGATGAATGTCCTTGAATCCCGCGATATGGCGATGCGTGTGGCAGAGCATTATGTTGAAGTTACCTCGCGTCTGGGTATTCCCTATGTTTTCAAGGCTTCCTTTGACAAGGCCAATCGCTCCTCAATTCATTCCTACCGTGGCCCCGGGATGGAAGCCGGATTAAAAATCTTCGAAGAAATCAAAAAGACATTTGCCATTCCAGTGATCACGGATGTGCATGAGATCGAACAGGCTCAACCGGTTGCTGAAATCTGTGACGTGCTTCAGTTGCCGGCTTTTCTGGCCCGCCAGACAGACCTGGTCAAGGCGATGGCGGAAACCGGCGCGGTGATCAATGTCAAAAAACCCCAGTTTCTCAGCCCGTCCCAGATGGGGAATATTGTCGACAAGTTCCGTGAGTGTGGAAATGACCAGGTCATGCTGTGCGAGCGTGGTGCGAATTTCGGTTACGACAATCTGATCGTGGATATGCTGGGTTTCAGAACCATGAAAGAGATCAGTGGCGGCTTGCCCCTGATTTTCGATGTGACACATGCGCTACAGTGTCGTGACCCGATGGGCGCTGCGTCCGGAGGGCGTCGTCACCAGGTGGCGGAGCTGGCCCGGGCCGGAATGGCCGTAGGTTTGGCCGGTCTTTTCCTTGAGGCCCACCCGCAACCGGATCAGGCAAGATGTGATGGTCCCAGTGCCTTGCCTTTGGATGTGCTGGAACCGTTCCTGTCACAAATGAAGGCGATTGATGAACTGATTAAGTCTCAGCCAGAGTTGTCTATCTGCTGAGTAGTGGTCGAAATTTTAGAATGGCAGTGGCCTTTACTCTCGGCCGCTGCCGGTATTTGAGGGAGAACTAAATGTCCAACATTATCGACATCCGCGCTTATGAAGTGCTGGATTCCAGGGGTAACCCGACCGTAGAAGCAGACGTGATACTGGAAGATGGCAGTGTGGGTACTGCCTGTGCCCCATCCGGCGCATCTACCGGGTCCCGGGAAGCTCTGGAGTTGCGTGATGGCGATAAGTCACGGTATCTGGGTAAAGGCGTGCTAAAAGCCGTTGAGAATATCAATACCGAAATACGTTCATTGTTGTTGGGAAAAAATGCCCTTGAACAGCGTGATATCGATAACTCCATGATTGCTGCGGATGCGACTGAAAACAAATCAAAATATGGGGCCAACGCGATTCTGGCGGTTTCTCTGGCGACCGCTAAAGCTGCAGCAAAATCCCGGGGCGTTCCCCTCTATGCCCATATTGCCGATATCAATGGCACTTCGGGAAATTACAGCATGCCCGTTCCCATGATGAATATTCTCAATGGTGGTGAGCACGCTGATAACAACGTCGATATCCAGGAGTTCATGGTGCAGCCGGTATCGGCTAAATCTTTCGCCGAGGCTCTGCGTATGGGGGCGGAAATCTTCCACTCACTGAAAAAGGTGCTGAGTAGTCAAGGCCTGAATACAGCAGTGGGTGATGAAGGTGGTTTTGCTCCTAATCTTTCTTCTAATGCCGAGGCGCTGGCAGTGATTCAGAAAGCAGTTGAAGCTGCAGGTTATAAGCTGGGAGAGGATATTACCCTGGCTCTGGATTGTGCATCTTCCGAGTTTTACAAGGATGGCCAGTACGATCTGGCAGGCGAAGGCAAGGTCTACTCGTCCGAGGGCTTCAGTGATTTTCTGGCGGAGCTTTGCGACCAGTATCCGATTATTTCCATTGAGGATGGCCAGGACGAATCTGATTGGGATGGTTGGAAATACCAGACAGAAAAATTAGGTCACAGAGTTCAATTGGTGGGTGACGACCTGTTTGTCACCAACACAAAGATTCTCAAGAAGGGTATTGAGATGGGCGTGGCCAACTCCATTTTGATCAAGTTCAATCAGATTGGCTCGCTCTCTGAGACCCTTGATGCGATTAAAATGGCCAAGGACGCCGGTTACACCGCGGTGATTTCACACCGATCCGGAGAAACCGAAGATACCACCATTGCAGACCTGGCCGTGGCGACTGCAGCAGGCCAGATCAAAACCGGGTCGCTGTGCCGTTCAGACCGGGTTGCCAAGTACAACCGCCTGCTGCGCATTGAAGCTGAACTGGGGGGGCTGGCACCCTACCGGGGCAGGGCGGAGTTCAAGTCCTGATCAGACAAATTTTCAGCGGGGGCGGCCATTGGCCGCCCCCGATGGTTTTGGCTAGAGCATTGTTTTGTCCGCTGACGTTAGTAGGTGACTTCGGTAAAATCGCCCCATGCGCTGGTTGATGATTGGTCTTTTGCTGCTGTTGCTTTTCTTTCAGTACCAACTGTGGCTGGGAGAGGGTGGGCTTGCCAAAAAGTTGACCTTGGAGCGAGAAGTGGCCGAGCAGGAAGCGCAGAACGAAACACTGCGGCAACGCAACCAGACGCTGGTCAGTGAGGTGGTCGATCTCAAAGAAGGCGTTGAAAGTATCGAAGAGCGTGCAAGGACCGATTTGGGCATGATCAAGGAAGGAGAAACATTTTTTATGGTGGTGGAGCCTGAGGATCAATGAACCAACTGGCCGTGTTATGCCCCTCTACAGAATGCCTACCGTAACTTGCTGGAGCTTATGATATGACCGCCAGATGGATCATCGTGCCCGCTGCGGGTGTCGGCAGTCGTTTTGGAGCTCCAGTTCCAAAGCAGTACCAGTCTCTGGCGGGAAAGACCGTCGTTGAACACACTCTGGAGCGTTTGTTGGCAGTAAACGACGCGATTGTCGTGGTGGCGGTTCATCCCAATGATACCTATTGGCAACAACTGGCTGTATTCGATCACCCTCGTATTCGTACTGTCCACGGTGGTAAAGAGCGAGCAGATTCTGTGCGTCTTGCACTGGAGTGCCTGACCCGGGAAGCACACACTGATGACTGGATACTGGTTCACGATGTGGCAAGACCTTGTGTTCGTGTCGCGGAAGTCCAGCACCTGATGCAGTCTCTGGAGGATCATCGGGTAGGCGGTGTTCTGGCCGTACCTGTGAGCGACACTGTCAAGCGGGTCGAGCAGGGTGATGATATTGCGGGTACCGAAGATCGTAACAAACTTTGGTTGGCGCAGACGCCGCAGATGTTTCGATACGGGATGCTAAGCTGGAGCTTGAATACAGCGGTTCGCCAAGGGTGGCAACCGACGGATGAGTCTGCTGCTGTTGAGCGCCTGGGTCACACCCCCATGGTGGTCGAAGGTAGCCGTGACAATATCAAAATTACCCGGCAGGAAGATCTTGAAATTGCTGAGGCTATTCTGAAATATCAGCAGAAGACCGAAGTGGTGCAGTGCGACTAATAGGCAACTGAGCTGACTGCTGAGCAGAGGACCGAACAATGAGAATAGGCCAGGGTTATGATGTTCACGCCTTCGGCGAAGGCGACGCCATTGTTATTGGTGGCGTGACCATACCTTTTTCCCGCGGACTGGTGGCTCATTCCGATGGAGACGTGCTGATTCATGCGCTGTGTGATGCCTTGCTGGGTGCCGCTGCCCTAGGTGATATTGGTCAGCATTTTCCTGATACAGATTCGGCCTATCGTGGCATAGATAGCCGTGAGCTGCTGCGGCATGTCCAAGCCCTGATTGCCGACCAAGGGTTCACGCTGGTCAATGCTGACATGACGCTGATCGCCCAGGCCCCGAAAATGTCTCCCCACATATTGGCCATGCGCGAAAATCTCAGTGCTGACCTGAATTGCGGGACGGAGCAGCTGAATATCAAAGCGACCACCACGGAAAAACTGGGATTTGAAGGTCGTGGTGAAGGCATTGCTGCACAGGTAGTGGTGCTGCTGGATAAGGTTGCCTAGTCCAAAGCGGTCAGGCCCGGCTTAACGCCTCCAGAATTTCAGTCATCAACTGGTTAATGGTGTGAAACCGTTCCGGTTGCGAAAGCATGTCATCTGCCCCCTGAACGTAATGACTACCATCCAGTTCGTCACCACAGTGCTCGATGAGGTCGCTGGCTGACTTTGCGGTTGTCTCCAGGTGAAATTGCAGGCCGATGACTCGTTCTTGATAGATAAACCCCTGATTGTCACAGGCGTTGCTTCCCGCTAAGGGTATGGCCCCGCTGGGGATATCAAATCTGTCGCCGTGCCAGTGAAATGCCAGGGGATGAGTCTGAAGAATTCTGCCGATCACTGTTCGCCCAGCTTCCTCGTGAATCTGTAGGGGAAACCAGCCAATTTCGCGGTATGGGTTTTTCGCTATTTTTGCACCAAGAACCTGAGCAATTAATTGAGCGCCGAGGCAGATGCCAAGGACGATTTTTCCAGATGTGATGGCTTTTTTTATGAATGTTTTTTCATCTGCCAGCCAAGGGTAAAGGTGCTCATCATTAACCCCCATGGGCCCGCCCATGACGATCAGCCAGTCGATATCGCTCAGCTCAGGCAACGGCTCCCCTGCATAGAGCTGTGAGGCACTGATCTGAAAGTCATGGTCTATAAACCATTGCTGCATGCTGCCCAGTCCTTCAAAGGCAACATGTTGCAGGTAGTGAATTCGCATTTGGAAGTCCTGTCGGAAAGAAATGCCCAAGCTAAGGCTTTGAGAGCGGCGTAGCTGCTCGTACACTTGCACAGCATGCTAATGCTAAGGATTTTATGAACACTAGGCAATTTTCACTCACGTTTCCCTATGCCTTTGGTAGCCCGGATATCACTGCCCGCTTTCGGGAAAGCCCCGAAGACTTTCAAGTGGTGGAGGCTTTGGATTTTGACCTTTCAGGAGATGGCGAGCACCTGTGTCTTTATATAGAAAAGGAGGGGCAGAATACCCGTTGGGTTGCCCATTTGCTGGCCGAGGCCTTTGAGGTAGAGGATGTTGCGGTAGGTTATTGTGGACTGAAGGACCGTAGGGCTGTTACCCGCCAATGGTTCAGTGTGCATTTACCGGCAGGGCAGGATCAGCAATTGTCACGGCTTCCCCAGCTGGATGGATGTCAGATTCTGAAAATGGCGCGTCACCATAAAAAGTTGCGCCGTGGTATGCACGCAGGTAATCACTTCCGTATTCGTTTGCGTCAGCTGATGGGTGACAGACAGGTGCTGGCATCCCGCCTGGAAACCATTGCGCGCGAAGGCGTACCGAACTATTTCGGCGAGCAGCGCTTTGGCCGGGAAGCCGGAAACCTGCACGAGGCCGACAAGCTCCTGCAGCAGCGCTCTGCCGAGCGGTCACAGCGAAGGAAGAAAACCAGAAAAGGGGCGGGGATGGGGGGGCTTTACCTGTCTGCGGCAAGGTCCTACCTGTTTAACCTGGTTCTTGCGGAGCGTGTTGCTCGACACAACTGGAATATCCCCATGCCGGATGAAACGATCCCCAGTGGCCCCTTGTGGGGGCGGGGAAGAACCCAGGTTCCAGGCGATGTGCGTCAGCTGGAGTCCCAGGTCCTCGAGGAGTGGCAGGACTGGTGTCACGGGCTGGAATTCAGTGGGTTATCCCAGGAACGGCGTCCATTGGTTTTACATGCCGAGGGCTTTGAATGGTGTTGGCAAAGTAGTGTACAGGGTGATGATGTTGATCTTGAACTGGCCTTCTTTCTGCCCCCGGGTTGTTTTGCCACTTCCGTGTTGCGAGAAGTGGCAAACCTGCAGCAGTCTTGGTCTGTGGCGGAATAAGGGCGCTGTGGTATAGTTCGTTTTTCGATTGACATTAGGGGTTTGCAGGAGTGAATTCGATTGAGCTTGGTGGTATTGGCATGACCTCCCAGCGAACCCGTGAACGTCTCATCCAACGCCTAAAAGAACAGGGTATAACCAATCAGCGAGTACTGGATGTCATGCGTATGACACCCCGTCACCTGTTTCTGGATGAAGCCCTTTCTCACCGTGCCTACGAAGATACTGCGTTGCCCATTGGTTACGGGCAGACTCTGTCGCAGCCATATATCGTGGCCCTCATGACCGAAATTCTTTTATCCCTGGGGCCGCGGAAGAAAGTCCTGGAAATTGGTTCGGGGTCAGGTTACCAGTCTGTGGTTCTGGCTCAACTGGTGGATCAGGTCTACAGTGTTGAGCGTATCAAACCGTTGATTGATAAAGCCCGGGAGCGGTTGAGGCTTTTGGGTCTTCGCAATGTGCGTTTTTCCCACAGTGATGGTGGTTTCGGACTGCCGGAATATGCCCCCTATGATGCTATTCTCAGTGCTGCTGCGCCCAATGTAGTGCCAGAAGAATTATTGCATCAGCTAGGGCCAGACGGGATTCTGGTTATCCCCGTGGGCCCAGGCGATGTGCAGGAACTTCTCGTTATCACCCGGTTAGGGGATAGCAACAATTTCGAAGAACGTGTCGTAGAGAAGGTGCGTTTTGTGCCCTTGCTCGGCGGCACCACCCGGTAATCAGGCTGATATTGCTGTGCAGTTTGCGAAGCGTTGGATATTGCTATTCCTGAAAGGCATGGCCATGGGGGCCGCAGATGTGGTGCCCGGTGTTTCAGGCGGGACCATTGCCTTTATCAGCGGCATTTACGAAGAGCTTCTGGATTCCATTCGCAGCGTCAACTTAAGCGCGCTTAGAACACTTATCAAGGACGGACCAAAAGCTTTCTGGCTCAGCATCAATGGTAACTTCCTGTTGGTGCTTTTTTCCGGTGTCCTGTTAAGTATTGCATCGCTGGCGAAACTCGTGAGTCACCTGCTACTGACACAGCCCATTTTGATTTGGTCTTTCTTTTTCGGTTTGATTGTGGCGTCCATTATCTATATTTTCCGGCAGTTGCCCCACCTGAGGCTTCAGGAGTGGGTGGCACTGATTATCGGGTCACTGATTGCCACAGCCATCTCATTCGCGCCACCCGTGCAGGGTAACGATGGCTTGCTGGTGGTGTTCTTCTCGGGTGCTCTTGCCATCTGTGCCATGATATTGCCGGGGGTCTCCGGTAGTTTCATTCTCCTGTTGCTAGGTATGTATCCGGTAGTGATTGGTGCCGTGAGTGAGTTCAACGGGCAGATACTCCTTACATTCCTGCTGGGCTGTGTGTGTGGACTGATGGCCTTTGCCCGGGTGCTGTCATGGTTGTTGCACCGCTATCACTCCGTCACGATCGCCATTCTCACCGGCTTCCTGGTGGGTTCGCTGATGATTGTCTGGCCCTGGCGTGAAACCCTGGAAGTCATGATGGATAACCATGGTCGGGAAGTAGTACTTTCCTCGCGGCTGTTAACGCCAGCTGAGTTTGCGCGCCTTACTGGCCTGGATCCAAAGACAATTCTTGCGACAGGGTGCATGGTCTTTGGCTTGATTCTGGTGCTGGGACTGGAATATCTTGGTGGGCGACGCAGCAAACTCTGAAAATAGGGGTAACGCGCTAGGGGGAATTATTTTTGTCAGTGCAGAAGTGCCGGAAATTCGTCTTGCGAGCGCTTGCCCTGTGTGCCGGTTTTTTTCTGCTCTCTGCTTGCCATAGCCCGCCCCCGGCACCTATTAGCCAAAGACCCCCACCGCCCAGTGAAAAAATTGACTACCACCTGGTCTCGCAGGGTGAAACCCTGTTTGCTATTGCCTGGCGTTATGAAAAAGATGTGGACAAACTGGCCCGTGCCAACGGGTTGAGACCTCCGTATACCATTTACCGTGGACAGCG
The DNA here is from genome assembly GCA_023261185.1 of Porticoccus sp. Classification (GTDB taxonomy): domain Bacteria; phylum Pseudomonadota; class Gammaproteobacteria; order Pseudomonadales; family Porticoccaceae; genus Porticoccus; species Porticoccus litoralis. The sequence continues at coordinate 1,409 of JALRJN010000103.1, read as the reverse complement.
GTTGACCCTGGACACGACACGCATACCGCCACCTAGATATACTTCTGTGGCACCTAAACCTGCACCAGTTAGTTCCAGCAAAACATCCACCAAAACAAAGGTGGTGGAAGTCCCTCCGAAAACCCCCGTAAAAGTCACCCGGCCACCACCAAAATCCACGGCCTCGTTACCTTCAAACTGGAACTGGCAATGGCCCACAGAGGGGCGAGTAACTAAAACCTACAACAGCGACCCGTTGTTCAAAGGGATTGATATTCAAAGCCTTCCAGGGCAGGCCGTTATGGCAGCAGCGCCCGGTATCGTGGTTTACTCCGGGGAAGGGCTGCGGGGCTATGGCCGACTGGTGATTGTCAAACACAGTGAGGTTTACCTGAGTGCCTATGCTCATTGCCGGACTCTTCTGGTGCAGGAGGGACAGGTTCTGAAAACGGGACAGAAAATTGCGGAAGTGGGGGGTGATCCCGCCAACAATAAACGACTCTATTTCGAGATACGAAAAGATGGCAAGCCCGTGAATCCGCTAGCTTACTTACCGAAACGATGAAGCTGTCATACGACGGAGTTTGGTGATACATTCCTGACAGAGTTTGGGTGCTGACCTGTCTTGTGCTCTGTTTTTGGGCCTTTGACTTTAGATGTTTTGATGATTGCTAGGAAATAGTTTTTGTGTCCGACGATGATAACGAAAAAGAGGGTGGCTTTGAGCTGAGCGATGACGCTAGCGAAGAGGATGCTCAGCAGTCCTTCGAGTCATCGAAAGAGGAAAAGGTGTTGGATGCGGCCAGTCTTTATCTGAAAGAGATTGGTTATGCTCCGTTGCTTTCTGCCGAAGAAGAGGTTTTTTTCGCTCGCAAGATTGCCAAGGGCGACGAGGCCGCTCGCAAGCGCATGATTGAGAGCAATCTACGTCTGGTAGTTAAAATTGCGAGGCGTTATGTCAATCGTGGCCTGTCTCTTTTGGACCTGATCGAAGAGGGCAACCTCGGTCTGATGAGGGCGGTAGAAAAATTTGACCCAGAGCTTGGATACCGTTTTTCCACTTACGCCACCTGGTGGATTCGCCAATCAGTTGAGCGAGCCCTGATGAATCAGACGCGAACCATTCGTCTGCCCATTCATGTGGTAAAGGAACTCAATGTCTACCTCAAGGCATCCCGTCGTCTTGCGCAAGAGCTGGATCACGACCCGACCGCAGAAGAAATCGCACAGTCTCTGGACAAAACCGTTGATGATGTTTCACGGATGTTGCGTCTCAACGAACGCGTAACTTCCGTTGATGTGCCCATGGGCAAAGATGGTGATCGCATGCTGGTTGAAACCCTGGCAGACGAGCACCCCAGTGATCCTGAAGAGCTGGTCGAAGATCAGGATATGAATGACGCGGTTGAGCTTTGGTTGTCAGAGCTGAC
>JALRJN010000032.1 GCA_023261185.1 Porticoccus sp. | reverse complement strand
GTCGGTGACAAGCCCGCTACATTCTCGCACGATGACGTCATCACACTGTTCCACGAAACTGGCCACGGCCTGCACCACCTGCTCACGCAGATTGAAGACATAGCTGTCTCCGGTATTCATGGCGTGGAATGGGATGCCGTCGAGCTGCCATCACAGTTTATGGAGAACTTCTGCTGGGAATGGTCGGTACTGCAGGATATGACCGCCCACGTCGATACCGGAGCGCCGCTGCCACGTGCCCTTTATGACAAGATGCTTGCCGCCAAGAACTTCCAGAGTGGACTCTTCACATTACGCCAGCTGGAATTTGCGCTGTTCGACCTTCTCATCCATAGCGATCCCACCTGCAGCACACCCGTGCTCGAGACCCTAGCCAAGGTACGCGAGGAGGTCGCTGTCATTCTTCCACCCGCCTGGCACCGCTTCCCGAATAGCTTCTCGCACATCTTTGCTGGCGGCTATGCAGCGGGCTACTACAGTTATAAGTGGGCCGAGGTTCTATCCGCCGATGCATTCGCAGCTTTTGAAGAAAGCGGTGATCCGGTCGACCCGGACACCGGCGCCCGATTCCTCAAAGAAATCCTCGCTGTCGGCGGCTCCCGACCGGCCATCGAGTCTTTCCGTGCTTTCCGCGGCCGAGATCCGCAGGTCGACGCACTGCTGCGTCACTGCGGCATGACGGCAGAAACTGCCTGAAGCAACCACTTCATAAAGAGCCAGAAAATATGGAAACATTGACGAGCGCACATACACTTGAACTTTTACCCTTCTTCAAGAACTTACCGCTTGCCATCATCGGTCTTTTCTTGGCCTTGTGGATCAACGTATTCTTTTTGCGCCGGATCGCCATCAATTTCGAAATTAGAGGCCGCGCCTGTCTCAATAGAAATAATCCGAATGGCGTCTTCCACTATTATTTTCTGGCAATTACCTATCTCATGATTGTCCAGATCATGGTCATCATTTTCTGGGGTATCGCTCTCTATGGCTTATCGCTGATCAAAGATCCCTTGGAAGCGATTATGTTTGCAGGTAGCTGCTATACCACCATGGGCATCGTCACAGAAGTCATGCCCACGGGCTGGAAATTCATCGCCATTATCATTGCACTGTCCGGGCTTTTTGCCATTGCGCTTGCGACCTCGACGATGATTAATATGTCCACACTATTCCGGAGAGCCTGGCTGGTTAAACACGCATCAAAGATTGAAGCCATACTTCAACGCGAACATATCGATATTCCGGACTTCATGTCTATTGAAGAAACGATCAAAGTCAAGGCTGAAATCAAAAAGCCCGAAACACCCAAGTCATGAGCCTCATCAAATTCCAATCGCCTACCCAGGGCAGCGTCATCATGTTTGGCGAGAACGCCCAGACACTGCTGGAAACACTCGATCTGCCCATCCAGGGAGAAATGACTACGGCGCAACTGCCTGCTTATATGGCGCGCCTCAAAGCGGCAATTGAAGCAGATAAGGCTTCCAATCCGGTCATCTGGCCAGAAGACCTCAACACAGAAGAAGATGAGAATGCGCCCGTTCTAATCCGCTTCTCACAGCGGGCCGCACCGATGGTTCAGCTGATGGAACGCTGCATCAGCGCAACCGAGCCGATCAGCTGGTAATACCGAAAGGCAGCCCGGGCGCTTCAGAGATCATGCGCTCAACCAGGCCCCGCAAATCAAGGTTGCAGGACTCTGCCAACAGTAGCGCACGGGTACGGAGTGCACTCTCATCCAGAGATACAGTATCTTGCACGGACGTCAGTGCAATCACATTGCCGCCGGGTGTTTGTGGCAATAATCGGATCCGGCCATCAAATGCCGTTGTAAGTGTGAGGCAGGCCTCCAGAAAACCTGAACTGCGGCTCAGCAGGTTCGCCACCAGTACACCAGAGGGCTTCAACAGACTCCGGCAGTGTTGATAGAAACCAAGCGTCTCCAGATCACCAGTTTTACTATCTGCATCAAAGCCATCGACCAGGATCAGATCAAACGTCTGCGCTGCCTGAACAACCCATTGGGCGCCATCTGCGATCACCACATTCAATCGCTCCGAGGGTGGTGGCAGCTGGAACATCTGTCGTGCCGCCCCAACCACAGCCGGCGATAACTCAACGACTATCTGGCGTGCTTCAGGCAGGTAGCGATGAATAAAACGTGTCAACGAACCTGCGCCCAACCCGATCTGCAAAATACTCAAGGGCATCGAAGGCCAGGTCGGCGACAGGATCAATGCGGCCATCATCTCGCGGGTATAGGCCAGCTCCAGGTCCCATGGACGGCTGACCCGCATCGCACCCTGTACCCAGTCAGAGCCGAAATGTAGGGTGCGCACACCGCGGGATTCACGAATCTCAATCGACAAACTCATGATATTTGTTGGTTAGTACAGCACACCTGCCTCTATCATTACTCGCGTCTGATTATTATTCATACCGTTGGAACCAAATGCTGCACCCTGGAGCGGATTAAACGCTTTAACGTAGCTCAGCTCACCTCGGGCGAAAACTTTTCCCCACTGCACAGTCGGGGTTAACGTGCCCGACCATGCGGCACTGCCTGGCCCATACATCAAACCAGCGGAATTACTCGCAAGGTTACTGTTTCCGTAGCTCGACTGATATTCAAAACGGGTAGGTATCGACACATGGAATTTAGGCTCTCCCCCGTTCTGTAACGGGGTCACGTGATAGACAGATAACAATGCAAAGCCTAAAGTCTGCGATTGTCCATTAATACCGATGGCCATATTCATCGGGACGTAGGTGTACTGCATGTAAGGCATCACACTCCAGCGATCCGTCTGGTACTGGTAGATCAGATTCGCAATCTGAGAGTTGTTCTGCAACAGAGGGGTTGCCGTTGTGTTTTGGGCATTGCCCGACATGGAGCCTGTCCAACTGACTGTCAGATTACTGTTATCACCAGTTTTAAGGCCGAATGAGCTACCTAACCAGTTATACACATCAGAATAGGCACCGTTATTCCAGGCCAATGACGCGGAGAAAACGCCTTCAGCAAAGTTCAACTGCATTCCCTGAGTAATCACGTTGGTCTGACTCCAGAGCAACCCACGCTGAATATTCATGTTCTGGAAGGTGAATGCCGACTCGCCGCCACCGAGCGCTGCCATTTTGCCAACAGATAGCGACCAATTCTCGTTGGGCGTCAACGACACATAGGCCTGTGGCAAGTAGTTGTAGTAGGACTCCGTTGTTGGTTGTGCTCGCATGAACGGTACTCCGAGCGCAGGCATGGCATATAGGCCCGTTTGAGCCAGAAATTGGACCGGACCACTGGTTTTCTGCACAATCATCTGTGCATTCGAGAAACCCGAATAATCGCTACTATTCGACGACACGGGATTAGTCTGGCGCAGAGTAATTCCACTTGCCACACCCTGCACAGACCAATTGCCATAGGTTTCCGAATCCAGCGCAAGCATATTCGGCGTGAAGGCTAACGTATTACTCATGGCAAGGGCCAATACCGGGCCTGTTGGTTCCGATAGTGTTTGAGCAAAACTTTGTGATAAACCCAGCAAGCCTGATATTAAAAACAACCACCGGGTGGCTTTAGCGCAGAGTTTCATAACTGCACCGCCTCAAAAGGGCTTCTAAAATTATGGTGCCTCGGGTCGGAATCGAACCGACACTCCTTTCGGAACCGGATTTTGAGTCCGGCGCGTCTACCAATTTCACCACCGAGGCACGCGAACGGCATTATACACGTGAGTTTGGCTCTGTACCCTTTATACTTGCGCCCCATGAGCGCAAATGCATCCAACGCCCTTTCCAGACTGAGTGATTACGACTTCGAGCTGCC
>JALRJN010000039.1 GCA_023261185.1 Porticoccus sp. | reverse complement strand
TTCCTTCGATGATGGCGGTCTTACCTACACCGGGCTCACCGATCAATACCGGGTTGTTTTTCGTACGACGCTGCAGCACCTGGATAGTACGACGAATTTCATCATCGCGACCGATCACCGGATCCAGCTTGCCCTGTTCTGCACGCTCAGTCAGGTCAATAGTGTATTTTTCCAGGGCTTGTCGGCTGCCCTCTGCTTCCGGGTCCATCACGGCCTCACCCCCTCGAATTTTTTCCACAACTGCTTTGAACTTGGCTTTGTCGCCAAATTTCGATAATAACTTGCCCAGTCCACCTTTATCGTCAAAAGCAGCAAGCACCAAGGCCTCGCTGGAGATGTACTGGTCGCCCTGCTGCTGGGCGACTTTATCAGCCAGATTAAACAACCTGCCCAATTCCGGAGAAATGGCTATTTCCCCGGTTGGGTTTTGAATTTTTGGTAACTGCTCAAGCGTTTGCGTCAGCTCCTCTTTCAAGCCCGCGACATTGAAGCCCGCCTGAGCGAACATGGGCTTGAGTGAACTACCCTGCTGATCAAGTAACGAAAGCATCACATGGACCGGCTCCAGGGCACTGTTGTCCCTGCCCACCGCCATAGACTGGGCATCAGAAATTGCATTCTGTAAGTGACTGGTAAATCGATCAAATCGCATAGTCAACCTCAACTGTTTCTATAGCAGTGAAGGTTGGGGCGACAATACCCATTTCAAGGATAAGGTTGGTTTTAACTGATCCAGATCAAGCTGGCCATACGGCCTGTCTGGCCATCACGACGGTAAGAATAAAATAGATCAGCATCAGCAAATGTGCAAAATTGCCCGCCATAGATTCCCCTGACACCCAGTGCTTTCAGAGCCAAACGAGCCAGCGCATAGAGGTCACATTGCCAGTGATCAGGTCGGGTAGTACGGAAGCAGCTTTCCAGTTCCAGGCGCGATCCCCACAGAGCCTCATTCTTCATGAATGCCTCGTAGACGTCTTCCCCCACCTCAAAAAACGCCTGACTGATGGCAGGCCCCAGCCAGGCCATCAGTTGTTCTGGTGGGCTACTAAAACGGGCGATTCCGTTTGCGATTATCCCATCCGCCAGACCTCGCCATCCCGCGTGGAGGGAAGCCACCTCTGTACCCTGACGATTGCACACAAGGATCGGCAGACAATCTGCCGTCATAACCGTACAAATCACACCCGGCTGATTACTGTAACAACCATCCGCTCGCTGAAAGGTACCGTTATCGGAGGCATCTACCACGTCTGTGCCATGCACCTGCTCAAGCAATTGAGGCGTAGAAGGGAACCGCAATAACGCAGACAGCATCTGCCAGTTCTGTTGCACCGCGATGGGATTATCCCCGACGTGATACGCCAGGTTGAGCGAATTCCAGGGCGGACTAGACACGCCACCTCGCCGCCTGGTGGCATAAGCCCGGATGGATGCCGGGCATGGCCAGTCGGGAATAATTACCAACACACGTTACTCTCGTTGATCTCGTTGCTGCGCATCAGACTTTAACACCGCAAAAAGTCGGTTAAAGTCCGCAGGAGGCAGGGCCTGCCATTCCATGTGTTCACCGCTGACCGGGTGAGACAGCGCCAGTTGAGTTGCATGCAATGCCTGACGCCTAAAGGCACGCAGTGCATCGTGTAATTCCTGTGTTGAGCCTTTGGGCAACTTGAGGCGCCCCCCATAGGTTGAATCTCCTACGAGAGGGTAGCCTATGCTTGCCATGTGAACCCTTATCTGGTGCGTACGCCCAGTTTCCAGCTTCACCCTGATTAAGGTATGTGCAGGAAACCGTTCAATGACCCGATAGTGACTGACAGCCTCCTTGCCACCAAAATCCAGCACCGCCATTTTGGTGCGCGCCTGAGGATGGCGGCCAATCGGCTTGTCTACCGTGCCACCCCCGGTCATCACGCCCTGCACAATGGCCAGATATTCCCGACTGACGGTTTTCGCCTGCAACTGCTTGACCAAGGATTGGTGCGCCACCAGTGTTTTTGCCACCACCATCAGACCCGAGGTCTCCTTATCCAATCGATGCACAATTCCGGCGCGGGGAATGTTTTCATTGGCCGGCAGATAGTGAAGCACACCGTTTAACAGGGTTCCCTGATAATTACCTGCTGCCGGGTGTACCACCAGTCCCGGGGGCTTATTGATGACCAGAATATCTTCATCTTCATAGCAGACATCCAGCTCAATTGCCTCGGCAAGCCATTCTCCCTCGGGCTCTAGCAATGCTTTTACCGAAAGCTGTTCACCACCAAACAGTTTGTCCCTAGGACGGCAGGATTTGCCATCCACCAACAGCTCCCCATCCTTGATCCACTTTTGCAAACGCGAGCGGGAATAACTGCTGAACAACTCCGCCGCCACCTGGTCCAGGCGGGCGCCTGCCATGTGTTCGGGGACCGTGGCATTGAGCACGATAGGTTCGATCATTGAGGTTTTGATTCCAGTCAGGCTGTGGTTAAATAGCCCATCTTACAGCCATTGCACCAGCGAACAAAAAACTCTTTTTGCCAGCCTACATCAGGATTTTACCTTCCCATGCGATTCCCTACTCTCATTGTCATTCTTGTTTCACTGACGCTCTGCAGTTGTGCCTGGCTGAACAAGGGCAAAGAGAAGGATGACGATCAGTCCTATACTGCCGACTACACTGAGAGGGATTTTTACGACATCATCCAGAAAGATCTCGGCTTTGGATCCTGGGAAAAAGCCATCAGCAACCTGGAAGCACTTGAAGCACAATATCCCTTTGGGGAGTATGCCGAGCAGGCTCAGCTGGAGTTGATCTATGCATACTATAAAATGGGGGATTATGAGGCGGCCATTGCCTCAGCAGACCGTTTTATTCGCCTGCACCCACAACATCCCAATGTGGACTATGCCTTCTACCTCAAGGGTCTGGCCTCATTTGTGCAAAGCAAAGGCTTTATCGACCAGTTTATTCCCACCGATGACACCAAGCGGGATCCGGGCACAGCACGCAACTCCTTTGCCACCTTCAATGAACTCCTGAATCGTTTTCCAGAAAGCCCCTATGCTACCGATGCCCTGAAACGCATGATATACCTGAGAAACATTCTGGCACGTCATGAGATTCACGTAGCAAATTATTACTTCCTGAGGGGTGCGTACCTGGCAGCGGCCAACCGTGGTCGATTTGTCGTGGAAAATTTCCAGAAAACACCCTCCGTACCTGACGGCCTTGCGGTGATGGCAGAAGCCTACTATCTCATGCAGATGTATGAACTGGCTGAAGATGCTACTACCCTGTTGGCCGCCAATTATCCCGATTACCCCCTCCTCGACAGTGACGGCAGCTTCAAGTATCAGGACGACCCAAACTATATGGCGCCAACCTGGCTCAACAAGGTAACTCTTGGTCTGTACGACAAGCCCGAGCCACCCCGTTTCGATACGCGCCATATATACAATGAGCGCTACCAGGAAGAAGGTGAAGAAGGCGCCAACCCGAAAAATAAGTGGATCAGCTGGTTAACCCTGGGCATTCTGGACTAATTACTGCCATCGATATTGCTTTTATCAGGTACGCAGCGGGTTGTCTCGACTCTCAACGCCCTATCCTCATGGGAATGCGTTATTCTTATTACCTCGGACCACTAGTCATTCAGAGTTAAGCCGATGGATATAGACAGCATTCGCGCAGAAATGAAGGTCATCCCTGAGATTGACCCGGCCTTTGAAGCCGCAAGGCGCATTGATTTCATCAAGTCAGTACTACTGACATCGAAACTTAATACTCTCGTTTTAGGTATCAGTGGAGGCATTGACTCCACCACTTGCGGTCGTCTCGCGCAATTGGCCGTTGATGAACTCAACAGTGAGAAACCTGATCAGCAGTTCCAGTTTATTGCCGTCCGGCTTCCCTATGGAGTTCAGGCCGATGAGCATGAAGCCCAACTGGCCGTCAGTTTCATCCAGCCATCAAAGAGCCTCTCGGTCAATGTCAAACTGGGGGCCGATGGTATTCACGAAGAAGTTTTAGGCGCGTTGGGTACCGCGAATCTTGCTTCCGATGATGACGATAAAATTGATTTCACCAAAGGCAATACCAAAGCCCGCACCCGTATGACGATTCAATATGAGGTCGCAGGGCTCTTAAATGGCCTCGTGTTAGGTACCGATCACTCCGCCGAAAATGTGACAGGATTTTTCACAAAATGGGGGGATGGGGCCTGTGACCTGGCCCCACTGTTTGGCCTTAGCAAACGCCAAGTTCGCCAACTTGCAGCTCATTTGGGTGCTCCCCAAATTCTGGTGGAAAAAATACCTACTGCAGACCTTGAATGCCTGTCCCCGCAAAAAGCAGACGAACATGCTTTAGGGGTAACCTACGATGAACTGGATGACTTTCTGGAGGGCAAACCTGTCACCAAAGAGGTCACTCAACGCATCGTTGAAATCTATCAGCAAACACAGCACAAGCGTCTACCCATTCCGACCCTCTATGATTAGGAAGGTATGTAGTTAACACGAATCGTCGTGGATTGTTTTCACCTTGAGCTGCATGACAGTAGTGAATTCTTGTCGATTTTAGGGCTTTTCAATTAGGACGACACCGGTGCCATGGCTTTAACCTATAGCTCCTTTGAAAACTCCAAGCAAGCGGACAGTTTACTCAGTGTTTACGGTTATTACCGTGCGTTGTTATCCATAGCCCTTTTGATCATGTTCTTCACCAGAACGGCAAGAGGCATTCTTGGAAGCTCAGATAACGAACTGTTTTTTATCACATCCTCTGCATACACACTGCTTTGTTTCCTGTCGCTCATTCCCTTAAGAACCACCAAAAGTCAGCCAGGCACCCAGTTAATGTTTTTTATGCTGCTGTCGGACATGGTGGCACTAACTGTGATGATGCACGCCAGTGGCGGCCTGGGAAGTGGGCTGGGCTTTTTGATGCTGCCGACAGTAGCTGCGGGCAGTATCCTCGTTGCCGGCCAACTGGCCCTGCTGCTGGCCGCCATTGCCAGCATCTGTGTCATGACAGAAACCCTGTCAACAATCATGCTGCTCGGTCGTGGTAAAGATGCAATGTTCCCCGCTGGTATTCTGGGCATCCTGCTGTTTGCAACGGCTGTGATTTTTCAGGTTCTCACGCAACGTATACGTCATGCCCAGGAACTGGCTGCCCAGAAAGTATCAGAAAGTGAACAGCTGCAAAAACTTAACGAATCCATCGTCAAACGAATGCGTACGGGTATTCTGGTGATTGATAGCAAAGATGAAATACGCCTGATTAACAGTGCCGCCATTCAATTACTGGGCGGTCAGAATCCGGAAAAACCCCTTGCCATTGGGCGACCTTTGCGGCTTGCCCTGCCACTGCACCAGCAGCTTGAAAAATGGCGTGGCTATCCATGGCTGCGCACACCGACCTTTAAAGGTTCTCGTTCTACCTCTGAATTACAGGCCAACTTTACCTCCCTGACACAGGGGAGGGAAAAACAAACACTGATCTTTCTCGAAGATACGCGCACGCTGATTCAACAGGCACAGCAGCTCAAACTATCCTCGCTGGGACGCTTGACCGGCAGTATTGCCCATGAAATTCGCAATCCGCTCGGCGCCATCAGCCATGCCTCACAATTACTCTCAGAACAGAACAATGACCCTAATTCTAAAAAGCTACTGGATATCATTTTGAGGCACTGCCAGCGGGTCAACCAGATTGTCGAAAATGTTTTGCAACTTTCCCGCCAGAAAATGCCGGAATTCCAGAAAATCTGGCTATTACAATGGCTGAAAAAATTTCGTAACGAATACCTGGATACACAAAATAAAACATGCGTCATTGAAATTGAATCGACCACAAAAGACACACAGATTTTCTTTGATCCGGGGCACCTGGCTCAAATTCTTACCAACCTGATAGATAATGGGCTGCGCTTCAGCGAAAAGGAGGCAGGTGAACGCTGGGTAAAGCTGGTAATCTCCAGAGATCCAATTGCCGACTTACCCTTCCTGGACGTACATGATAAAGGACCCGGAGTGCCAGAAGAGGACATTAACACTATTTTTGAGCCTTTTTTCACGACAAATCATGATGGAACAGGCTTAGGATTATACCTGTCGCGTGAGTTATGTGACGCAAACTACGCCTCTTTGAATTATTTTGGTGATAATGCTGATAACTGTTATTTCAGGATAGGATTTTCACATCCCGATAAATTATTACCGAGACCAAACTGATGCTGAAAAAACGTGTGCTGATCATCGATGACGAGCCCGATATCCGCGAACTTCTCTCTCTCACTCTGGAGGAGATGGGCCTGGAGATTGTCACAGCAGCGAAATTATCAAAAGCGCAAAAATTGTTACTCAGTGAAGAGTTCGATTTATGCCTCACGGATATGAAATTGCCCGATGGCAACGGCCTTGATCTTCTGGAGGAAATGCAGTCGCGCAAACCCCACCTGCCCATTGCCATGATTACCGCCTACGGCAATATGGAAATTGCCATCGAAGCTCTCAAAAAAGGTGCTTTTGACTTTATTTCCAAACCACTGGAACTCATGCGTCTACGCAATGTGGTGCAATCTGCCTTAAAACTGGATAAAGCAGACAAAGTAGTGGACTCGGACGAATCTTCCCTGATTGGCAAATCATCAGCGATGACAAAGTTAAAACAACAGATTCGCCGCGTTGCCAGAAGCCAGGCTCCTATTTTCATCAACGGCGAGTCAGGCACTGGTAAAGAATTGGTTGCAAGAGCCATTCATAATCTTGGTCCCCGGGCAAATGGGCCATTTATCCCCGTCAACTGTGGCGCGATACCTACAGAGCTGATGGAGAGTGAATTCTTCGGACATAAAAAAGGCAGCTTTACAGGCGCTCACCAAGACAAACAGGGTCTTTTCCTGGCTGCTGATGGAGGAACCCTGTTACTGGATGAGGTCGCGGATCTGCCAATGAGCATGCAAGTCAAACTGCTGCGAGCCATCCAGGAAAAAAGCATTAAGCAAGTGGGTTCCGAGGAGGAAGTAGCCGTGGACGTACGAATCCTGAGCGCTACCCATAAAGACCTGACACAGGCTATTCGAAACAATCACTTTCGCCAGGATCTATTTTACCGGATCAATGTTATTGAACTTAAGGTACCCAGTCTGAGAGAGCGCAGTGACGATATTCCACTACTGACGGAACACTTTCTAAAACAATTTGCAAAAGAGTCCGGTTTGCCCGCTCCAGAAATCACCGAAAATGCCATCACCTTGCTACAAAGTCATTCATACCCGGGCAATATTAGGGAGCTTGAAAACACCCTTGAGCGCGCCTTTACCCTATGTGATCAAGGGAGCATTACTGCTGAAAGTCTGGACCTTAGCAACGCCCATATACACCCCCTGGAAACTCCTGAAAAGGCCGCTGAAAGCTTCGCTTTCAACGGCCATGGTTCACTGGATGACTACATAGCCAGTATCGAGAAAAAGATCCTGGTTGAAGCCCTGGAAAGGAATCGCTGGAATAGGACAGCAACGGCGGAAGAGCTGGGTATCAGTTTCCGTCAAATTCGCCACAAACTTAAAAAGTATGAGATCGAGTAAAATCCCTGCTACCAGCAGTAGCTAGCACTCTCTGTCGCGTCAACAACAGTTTTCTCTGCACGCTCATCAATACTAAACGTCGCACACCTTGCATCTTCAGTTTGACCATTTTGTGGAGTCGCCAGCAGGGTATAGGTTGTTTCCCCTGTGTTGGAATCAGGCTCATCGATAGTAAGTTGATAGATACTGCCTGAAGATGATGCTAACGGTTGTCCCTCAGAGTCCACATAATAAGTTGCATCAAAGCCCAGATCCTCCAATGAATTCGTGTAGGAGCGATTATTAAGAAAATATTGCTCCTGTCTGGAGGCTAATTCCAATAGCGCACCTTTTGCCACCGAGCGGTTAGACTTAATCACATACTCCCTGTAATTGGGTAACGCAACCGCCACAATAATTGCCATGATCGCCACAACAATTAAGAGTTCTATCATCGTAAAACCAGACTTTAATTTTCTGTGCATAGCTCTATCTCAGAGTTAAATCTTTACGGAGAGGCTGGTGTAGCATCCAATATATCAATATCCTGTTCACGCCAGTAAAAGGTATTTGGCCTCTGATCACCCAGAGTAGTTTGCTTAGCTCCAGACAGCCCAACTTCAGGTGAAATAGCCGTCACACCACCATCAATCCCTGCAGCAAGATCCTGATAGCGATCAGCTTTATTAAGAGAGGTACCTTCTGCCTTTCCAGAAAGGTGGTAATCGGGAGAACCATCTCTAATGGATACTTGGTATAGACGGCTGATGCCTATATTGGGAGCACACTCTCCATCCGCTTCTCCACCTTCAGGCAAATAAGTGGTGAAGTTGATGTTACCTCCGGAAATCAGGGGTATCGACAGGTTCTTCTCACCGGTTGCCTCAAGCTCCAAACTCCAGCCATTGATTAACTCATTAGGAGAGCATACATTGCCCCCATCCTCATCGTTATCGCTGTCGTTGAGACAATCGTCCGTGATATTCAGTAGATCATCAATATAGTAAGGGTCTCGACCATCCACACCAGCATCGTCACGTGGACTGGAATCGGCATAGATAATTCGATCTTTCAAAAGGAAAAACCGATTATCGATATCTGATGGCGCCGACTGCGGGTGAGTACGATCTCCGGAACCGATAGCAATGCCATCGTAGGCACCAATCGAGTCCCGATACTTCACGACACTCAGACCGTGATAGAAGCGTCGGTCGCTGGTAGTGCCTACCGAACCACCCAGTTCTGCAAACTTGGTTGCGCGCCAATAATTTTGTCTGAACGTCGTATCATAGTCGTCATCATCACCCGCATAAGACGGGTTAAACTCCGGAAGCTCAAAGCGCCAGATCACACCCCCAGTATCGCCAACATAAACCCGGTCTGTAATACCATTGCCATCAGAATCCACCGGAGTTACCGCTGCAGTAATACTATGTATTAAACCATCATGGTGATATTCAGTACTGGACTGACCACCCTCTGAATTCCCGTAGACCGCCTTCCAGATCAATTGCCCGGTGCGAGCATGCACCATAAACAATACAGCACCGACAGGATCCCGGGGTAACTTTCCGTCAGTGGTATCACTCACATCGTAGTTAACATCATCACGTCCTATACGGGTGCCATCATCATTCCAGCCACCGTAAAGACCACCACCAAAAATCAGCACGGGGACCGGCACATTCTCTACGCCTGAACCGCCGTCGTACTGATTGATCGAACCGGCATCTTCAAAGCGAACCCAAGCTTGTCTCGGTGTTGAAAAACTTAACCCCAGCTCGGCAAAATCTGCACTGCCATCGTTAGTGATTTGCCAAAGCAGAGTCGGTTGTTCCTCGGGGGCCGACACGTCCAGGGCATAGTAGGATGAACCGCCACGACGCAAACCGACATATACGTAGGCCTTATCACAATCCAATTCGGTTACATCATCATCAAGGTCCGGGTCCGTGCCACCCGGATCACAAAATGTATTGTTGCCTCCAGCACCACGTTCGATATTGCCATCCCGATCGTTATCAATCACAAAGGCAACCGGCGGCAAATCAACTCCATAGGGCTTGTTCTCCCCAACGAAGGTTTGGCCAATCAAGTCCTTAACATTCGCCAACAGTTCCCTTGGCATAAAGGCCCACTCTTCAACACCGGATTGACTGCCATCGGGGTCCGTATTGCGAATCGAATGGAGAAAGCCATCATTAGTACCAAACAGTACACGAATATGAGGATTAGCTGAATCCGTGTAATCGGTATCGTCAAGACCGTAATTCATTGTCAGGGGCCGGGAGTGGAGCGGATCACCCATCAGCCAGGGTCGAGCATCATCCGTATCACCATCCGCATCCCAATCAAATACATCAATACCTCGCACCCATTTCAGTAGAACCTGAGCGGCTTCTGCCCGTTCAGCATCACTAATAGACGGGCCAAAATTCAAACCGGCGAGGCTCTCAATCTTAGTCACAAACGTTGTGTCAGTAATGTAGGTTTCGGGATTCAGCTCATCCTCAATCTGAACGCCAAGCAACCTCTGAATCTCATCATCTTCTGCCAGGCTCCCAGCAGCTGAACTATCAGCGTTCAGGGCAATCAACGCATTTCCGCCATTTGCAGTGCCGCTGATGTCATCACTAACAGGGCTGATAAATAACTGGCGACCATCCAACTCGCCAGCGGCCCAGGTATCGTTGGCAGCTGTAGGGGAGATCGTCGCGGCACTACCGTCATACTCACGGTAGCCGGGCAATTTGTGGCCTGCACCGCCCTGGGTTATGAAGCTACCATCTGTGATCTCGGTATCTGCCGTATCCTCTTCGACAACCGCAACATCGTCCGCGTTTACATCCGTCCAGAACGTGCGCGCCCCATCACTGACACGCCCGGTGGTGGCATCAAACGCCACCGCATCATTGGCATCTCTAATGACCGTCGAGGTAGTTCCATTTTCAAGTAGTGTGGTATCAATGGTGAGCTTCTTGACATTGCCAGGCCAGAATGGGTAACCATTTTCATCCACCTTAAAAATGGCCAGGTACATATCCGGTAGGGATTCGGTACGGTTCTGTACGTTTACCGGCACCGACGCCGCGGTGAACGACGTGCTTACAGAGGCAATACTGTCAAAAATGCTTTTTAGGGTCTCCAGCAGCAACTCAGGGTCTTCCGAAGCGGGATAAGGTGTCTCGGTGCCACCCGCTTGGGCATACTGGGTAGTTTTGGTGTTGAGCTGATCTACAATAAAGAAGGAGGTGACATTCTGCACCCCTTCAACATCAAGCCCCACATCAGTACTGGCAACGTCGGTATTGTAGAGCTTTGCAATAATTTCCGGGAAAGCGTTATCTCCGGAGGTGTTGCCCAACTCCAGGCCCTGTTCGTTGTTGCCGTTGCCGATATCTTTGCCGATTGCGGTATTCCAGTCGGCATCCTGCTGTGAGACCTGGAATAGGAAGTTAACCGTATAGGTCTTTGAACAGGTATAGTCACCGTCGGCATAGGGGCTGATATATTTATCCCCATCGGCATTTTCAATCCCCTTGTCCCAGACAACCCAGGGAGAGATCACGTTACCGTCACCATCAAGGTTTCTATCGCCAGTTATGGTCGTGTTTTCGCAACCCCGGTCGGTTTCAAAATCACAACCGTTATTGGCATAGTCCTGGTCCAGATTGTAAAGCCCTTTCCCCTGCTGTCGCTCGCTGTTGAAATCGGACCAACCTTTATGGCCATTGAGAACATCACCGCCAATCAAGTAGCGGTAAAGTTCGAAAAACAGCTCCCGGCCCTGGTAAGGGTGGGCTAGATTACCCTGGGGCACAGGGATGCTAGCCAGAATATTTAACAACTCCTCCTTTGAGGCCTGTCCCGCAGCAGATTCATCGATGACCTCAAAACCGCGCAGAATATAACCACCGTCACTACACCCCTTATCATTGTTAAGGTCACCATCAGTAGCGGTACAGTTATTCTCGTTTTCATGGCTCATCATAAAGCCAATTTCAAAACCCTTCGGGGCAATATAATCAAACACGACCCTAAAAACTGCCCTGAGCGCATCAAACAAGGTCAAGTCGTCGCCATCGCCGACTATCCCCTCTTCACCGATGGCCGCATAAATTTCACTGCCCAGTTCATCATCACAGTCGGAAATGCCCGGATCGGAATGGTAGGTACACTGGGGACTCCCCAGGTTAGGGCGCCAGTCCAGAGAAAGCATCACCTTGGAGGGAGCGGGGTCTTCATCTGCCGGGACACCAAAGAAAATCTCCGTGTCATCAGCCATAACAGGCGCTGTCTGCAGCACTGTAACAAGACCTAACAATTGGAAGAATCTAAGTTTTTTCATTTTTCGATAACACCTGTATCAGGCGCCCTCCTTGAAAATCATTTCCTAGTCGGCAGCGATAGGAATATGCGCATATTTGTCCAAATCGCCCTTGACTGATGAGACTTGACTACAGTCACTCGCCACGGGGTTAATAATATAGACACCCTCAGCCTGATGAGACACACCCTGATTATTGGCTGCGTTGTTGAAGTCAGTTTCAGTTTCAAAATAAAACGCACAATCATCTTCATCCTGACCCGCCCCTCTAGGAGCCCGGCCTTCCGCCAAATAGTGGGTCATATATTCGACTGTTGCTCCGGTGCTAGTCAGCTTTGTGGAGAGATTGTCATCAATAGTCAGGGTGTTTGCATCGCACTCACTGTCGGGATCGCTATGGCCGGTACTGCATAGGGTTTTATCCGTCTTAAAGTTTGCTTCAACCGCCACATCATCAGGTGTTGTGGACGCTTTCCAGCGACTGATTACGGACTCGTTTACGGCCGCAGCCAATTCATAGGCTTCCACGCGAGACTGTTCATTACCAGCCATCAAAAACTCTAACGTGCCCGATTTCATGGTGCTCAATGCCAGGATGCTTAAAAGCAACAAAAAGACGATAGATATCAACAAAACCGCACCCCGCTGACGGGAATGAAACTGTGACGACTGCGCTATAGTTTTTTTCATTAAAACACCCATTGATCATGACCCGCCGATGGAAATAGGGTTGCGGACAGATACTGTTGTCGACATTGCCATACGGTAAAACTGATCTGTTGGAGTAGTAACCGTCGTACCACCACCTAGGCGGTAGCTTTTCGATTCCGCGGGCATGGAGTTGATCTGATTAAGGCTTCTCACTAACACATGTATACGAACAGCGACGATAGCATCAGTATCTTCACCCCCTACTACTGGTGGGTAGGTGTCGCCTGAAACAAACTGGTCAGGAACATCATCTCCGTCAATATCAATACCTAGCTCATATTGGATGTTTTCAATGCCCTGCACCAAGCAGCGCTGACCAGAGATGCTAGCACCATTATCCTGCAATTCTTTTTTGCAAAGGCTGGGGACTTCTTCATCAGTTCCCACATAAAATAAGGCAGCCTTGTACTCCCAAACATCATAACCACTTTCAAAATCATCAACTGAGCTCCAATTGCCATCCGCCTCATGATCTGAACCTTGAGCAAGTTCGGTCTCGCCCTGACCACGGTTTTCAGTCAACAGGTAATAGCGCTCATTATCCAAGTCTTCCAAATCATCCGGGAGCTGCCAATCGCCATTATCAATTACAGCGGTATCAGATACTCGTTTGACGACCAGGATATCCGTACCATTAACAACCAGACCATCCGTTAAACACTGATAATAATCATCTGTAGTGGTATCTGAATTATCTAAAACTTCCAAGGGGGAGGCGATATGGTTAGTAGGGTCAGATGGATCTTCCGGTGTAGCGCCTATAAGCAACCACTCCTCACCCGCCGGCCCACAATCATTTCCACTTACCGCACCACCATTGACATCAACAGCATCCGGTTCACCACCAAAAAAGCCGGCCATGCCAATTTCTCGCGACAACAAGCGCAAAGCATAACGACCATTTTCTTGTACCCTTGCTACTTCATCATCTTGTACAAAATTGTTTTTTCCTTCCAGGAAGACGCTCACAATGGCCGCAGAAAGTAAAAGCCCTAGTAATAACGCAACCATTAACTCGATGAGAGTAAATCCGCGATGTGTTGAGAGTCGATTAATCGACTTAGGAATTTTCATAAACCGCTGCCTCACACATCTGCCACAAACGTATTGAGTTGAATCCATTGCCGCAGTTCCAAGGTGTCAACGTAATTTTCAGCCCCGCACGCTGGTGCATTACTCTGATCCAATTCCGTCTTGCCCTGCCACACAATAACAACGGTCAAGTAGTTGCCATTATTGGTTACACAGGCCATTGGATTGATCAAACCACCAGATACCGAGGCTCCGTCTAACAACTGATCCCATTCCCAAAGATCAAAGGTGGCTAATTCTGCCGTAGTGCACTGTGCCGTTGTGCAGTTCGGATTGGGCTCGCCAAGAGCGCCAGGATCAAGATCCGAGACTACATATGCATTTAGCTGTTGGGGATTACTACGCATTCTCTCTAACAAGTTCTGCGCAAGATAGGTAGCCGTAGTCCGCTGTGTAGACTCAAAATTAAGCCGTTTGGCATTAATTTGCAGGCCAACGTATCCCAGAATACCGACCGACAGAACAAGCGCAGCGATCAGCACCTCAATCAAACCAGCACCTTTTGATTGGCGATGACTCAAAAAGTGAGGGCTATGGTTATTTATTGGTTTATGGGCAATCTTCATCATCATCCAGACCTTTTTGCACACGCGCTCTACCCGTCAAGTTAATGGATATTTTTCTAGCTATATCATCCTCATCTTCATTATCAGCCCCAGCATCGGGTGAGCAGAGGCGGAAAGAACCTAAACTATTCCCACCAACCTCGCCAAAAGGATGAAATGTCAAAGTATCTGCAAATGCTGATGTTCCATGTAAGGTATAACCGGAGGGAAGTGACTCATTCACCAGCAGCACAGTTTCATCGCCACCTGAGTCAAGAACACCATCCCTGTCAATGTCATTGAAAACAATCCAACCTTGCTCCCAACCAATCGCTGAATCCATACAACTACCACCCCCGGAACTGTCAACACCAGAACTGATACACATGGTGACAGACTGGTTGCGCTTAGCCGCCAAAGATCTGGCATGGTTAATACTGGCTATAAAATTATTGGTTTCAGTAGCAAGCCGATTTTCGATAATTGTCGCCCTGAAAAAAGGCGCACCCAAAGCCAGAATGATGGCCACCAGTGCGACGGTGATCATCAATTCAATGATGGTGAAACCTCTGTTCCTTGTTTTTGTATCCATGTCGCCTCTATAGCAAATCAATTTCAGTGTTTCGCACACTTCCGACTAACGGACAAATAGCAAGACGAGTCACTATTGACTTAGACATACCGGTCGAAAAATCCGATAGGCGGTCTTCTTCAGCTTAAAAAAAATATCTCATATTTTTCTAACGAAGCTCTTTTGGCATGGAAAAACTGATATTTTCTTCCCTGCCTTCAACCTCTATGGGCTCGACACCACCCAG
>JALRJN010000010.1 GCA_023261185.1 Porticoccus sp. | reverse complement strand
ACAGCCGGAAACCGCGGATTTCAGCTTCTGGGGAGAGCGCAGCCCTTTGTAACGATCCTCAACGTAGATCGCCATACCGACACTGTCCTGTACGCCGTAGCGGCACCAGGTGCTGCCGACACAGGATTTCACAGTGCGCAGCGCCTTGCCTTAAGCGTGGCCGGTCTCAAAGCCGGCGTCGATCAGTTCTTTCCAGATTTCCGGCAGCTCTTCGACACGGGCGCCGAACAGGTCGATGCGCTGACCGCCGGTGATCTTGGTGTAGAGGTTGTACTTCTTGGCGACCTCGCCGAGCACAATCAGCTTGTCCGGGGTGATTTCGCCGCCGGGTACCCGGGGTACCACGGAGTAAGTGCCGTTTTTCTGCATATTGGCCAGAAAGGTATCGTTGGTGTCCTGCAGACCCACATGCTTCTCTTCGAGAATGTAGTCATTCCACAGGGAGGCGAGAATAGACCCTACTGCCGGTTTGCAGATTTCACAGCCACGGCCACTGCCGTGGTTCTTGATCAGATCCTTAAAGGACTTGATGGACTCCACCTTGATGATGTGGAACAACTCCTGACGGGTGAAGTTGAAGTGCTCGCAGATGGATTTGTTCACTTCCATGCCGCGGGCGGCCATCTCGTCGTCCACCACATTCTTCAGCAGCGCGGCGCAACCGCCACAGCCAGTGCTGGCGGCGGTTGTCGACTTCACGTCCCCCAGAGAACAGCAGCCGCCCTCAATGGCGTTGATGATGTCGCCTTTGCTGACGTTGTGGCAGGAACAGATGGTGGCCGTGGCGGGCAGGGCGGCCGCACCCAGCAGTGGTGCACCGCCTTCGCTGGCCGGCAGGATCATGGTTTCCGGGTTCTCCGGCAGTTCGATGCCGTTCAGGTAATATTGCAGCAGGGTGTCGTAGTCGGAGCAGTCGCCCACCAGTACGGCGCCGAGCACGGTCTTGCCGTCTGCGCTGACGATCATGCGCTTGTACACCTCGGCGCGTTCGTCGCTGAAGGTATAGGCGATGGAGCCCGGGGTCTTGCCGTGGGAATCGCCGATGGAGCCTACATCCACACCGAGCAGCTTTAGCTTGGTGCTCATGTCAGCCCCTTTGAAGGTATTGTGTTCACCGGTGAGCTGACTCACGGCTACCTCTGCCATGCGGTAACCGGGTGCTACCAGACCATAGATCATACCGCCATATAGGGCGCATTCGCCGATGGCATAAATATCGGAATCGCTGGTGCGGCAGTGGTAGTCAACATCGATGCCCCCGCGAGGGCCGACTTCCAGACCGCAATCTTTTGCCAGTTGGTCACTGGGACGAATGCCGGCAGAGAACACGATAACGTCGGTTTCTAGGGTTTCACCATCCGCAAACTTCATGACCAGCCGGGTATCGCCCTCGCCATTTGTTTCTTCAATGGCCTGGGTTGCCTTGCTGGTGTGCACCTGAACGCCCAAAGTTTCAATCTTGCGGCGTAGCATGGAGCTGCCGCCACCGTCGAGCTGCACCCCCATCAGACCGGGAGCAAATTCCACCACGTGGGTTTCAAGGCCGAGGTTCTGGAGCGCATTGGCCGCTTCGAGTCCGAGCAGGCCGCCACCGACAACGACACCTATTTTGGCATTTTTGCTTTTTGCCTGAATCAGGCCCAGGTCGTCGATGGTGCGATATACCAGACAGTCTGAGAGGTCAGAACCGGGTATTGGCGGAACAAAAGGGTAGGAACCCGTGGCCATAACCAGTTTGTCATACGAAAAAGTGCGGCCACTGTCTGTGGTGACAATTTTGGCATCGCGGTCGATGGCGACTACGGCGTCGCCAAAATGGGCGGTGACACCCAGCTCTTCATAATGTTCACGGGTCGTCAGGGCTAGCTCTTCCGGTTTGCGTCCGGCGAAAAATTCTGACAGATGGACTCTGTCGTAAGCGGGACGTGGTTCGGCCCCGAGTACGGTAATGTTGGCTGAAACGTCTGAGGTGGCTAGTTGTTCCACATAATGGTGGCCCACCATCCCGTTGCCTATGACGACGACATTTATGAGTGACATATTGCATCTCTCTCAGTTGTCTGACGCCTTTTGCACCGGTTGGTGTAGGTGCGGGCGTCAGGGGTTATCTGACACGCACCTCGTTGTGCAATAAAAGGTAGTGATCTAATAAAGCAATTTATGTGCCACAAGTCAGGGTTTTGATTTGTATGGTTTTTTTTAAAAAAGGTCGGGAGTGAATCTGTTTTTGCACCAACTTGGCCAGCGGTTGTGCGTTATGTTGGTGCCGTGGCTTCTTGTCGGCGCAGTTTGGTGACATTCTGTCTGTGGGCCATGATCGGATAATTGATGTTTGATATATGGCTTTTATCGGGGGGAGGAATTATTCTTTTCAGCCCATTTTTAAAATCCTTCATCCCAAACTCTGGAGCCTCCTTGTCACCATGACCTATTGTGTTGCCATTAAATTAAATGAAGGATTGGTTTTCTGCTCAGATTCGCGCACAAACGCAGGTCCTGACAGGGTAAGTACCTACAGCAAGCTGCATCGCTTTTCCATTCATGGTGATCGGCAGTTGATGATGGTTACCGCTGGGAATCTGGCGACCAGTCAGGCGGTGGTTGCCCAGATAGAGCGCGATTTGAAAGAGGATGCGGAGTTTAATCTGCGTAAAGCCAGTTACGTGGCAGATATTGCCGATTATGTGGGCTCTCTCAGTCTCAGAGAGCAGGGCAAACATAGAGGTGGTGCAGTCGGCGGTGGCTTTAATGCCGAGGCGACCTTTATTCTGGGAGGTCAGATCAAGGGCGGTGACCCCGAGTTGTACATGATTTACCCGGAGGGGAATCATATTACGGCCTCGGAGCAGTACCCATTCTTGCAGATTGGTGAGACCAAATATGGAAAGCCTATCCTGGACCGGATCATCAGGCCCGCTACACCCCATGAAACAGCCATGCGCTGTGCGCTGGTTTCACTGGATTCCACTATGCGCAGTAATGCCACAGTGGGACCGCCCATAGAATTGCTGTTTTACCCCACAGACAGCCTCTCCAATACATCCCATTACTATAAGTTTGAGGAAAATGATCCCTATCTTGTGAAGTTGCGTCACAGCTGGGACGAGAATATTCGCAGAGCCTTTAATGAGCTGCCGCCACTGTCTCTGGTTTTTGGCGCAGACATCTGAGCTTAGAAGACGATAAGGCTAAAGCCCCCTTTTGCCGTAAATTCAGCAGCGGGGGCTTTTGGGTTCAGGCTTCTTGTGGTTCCGTGGGGATTGGCAGGAACCAGGTGTTGGTAATAGCATCGTCCAGGTCGCAAAGGTAGATCTGGAACTGATCGATGAACTGGTGAAGCTCTTCATAGCTCTTTTTCTTAACATCAAAACGGGTCAGTTTGCGCAATGCTGATTCGGCAATACCAATAGCAGTTTCATTATTCTTCAAGGGCTGAAGCTCTTCGAGGATACCCTTCAGGCAGAAGGCCACCGTTCGTGGCAGGGTCTGTTCCTTGAAAATAAAATTGACTGCCGGGTCGGGTTCAACGAGGGGGCCAATTTTCTGCCGGTAGGCGCTGATGGCAGAGAGGGACTGCAGCATACTGCTCCACAGCAAGGTGTCTTCTGCCGGGTTATTGTTCTCCCGCTCGAGAATAGCGCCTGCCCCGACATCGACAATCCGCGTGGTCATGTCGGCGCGTTCCATCAGGTGACCCAGCTTGATAAAGCGGTGGGGGTGGTCCCGGCACAACGTGGTCATCAGCAAGCCATTAATCATCTGGCAGCGGGAAATGATCTGCTCCAGAAACTCGTAGCGGTGCCGTCTGCCGACAGATTTCTCGGCCATGTCTTTGCACATAATGTGCAGTTCGTTGACATGCTCCCAGGTTTCTTCCGGTAGTACGTCGCGGGTCGTTCTCACGTTTTCGCGTGCGGCCTTGATGGCGTAATTGATACTGGAAAAATTGTTGAGGTCAGCGATTAAAAACCTCAGCACATTCTGTTCGTTGAAGACGCGGTAATGTTTTTTGAAAACAGGTTCGGCGTCGAGAATGTCCACCAGAACCTGCCAGCCACCCAGTTCGGTACCTCTGGGCAAGTCCAGAATCAGGTGGGTGTAGGCACTGGTAAAGCGGGCCGTGTTTTCTGCGCGCTCAAGGTACCTGGACATCCAGTACAGGCGGTCAGCGACGCGAGACAGCATAGTCATTTGTTGCTCTCCACAATCCAGGTATCTTTACTTCCTCCGCCCTGTGAAGAGTTCACCACCAGCGAGCCTTTCACCATGGCCACACGCGTCAGGCCACCCGGGGTAACCCATACATCCTTGCCCTGCAGAATAAAGGGTCTCAGGTCTAGGTGCCGCGGTTCGACTTTGTGGTCAATGCAGGTCGGGGCTGTGGAGAGTGACAGGGTGGGTTGGGCAATGTAGTTGCGAGGATTTTCTTCGATCAGTTTGGCAAATTCACGGCGTTTCTCTGCGCTGGCATGTGGGCCAACCATCATGCCGTACCCGCCGGATTCATTGGCCGGCTTGACCACGAGTTTGTCGAGATTTTTGAGGACGTATTCGCGATCCTTCTCCAGCATGCAGAGGTAGGTTTTGACGCTTTCCATCAGAGGTTCTTCTTTGAGGTAGTAGCGAATCATCTCCGGCACATAGGCATAGATTACCTTGTCGTCTGCAACTCCACTACCTGGGGCGTTGGCAATGGCAAGGTTGCCGGCTTTCCAGGCGCGCATGATTCCGGGGACCCCGAGCTTCGAGTCTTCCCGGAAAACTTCAGGGTCGATAAAGTCCTCATCAATCCGGCGATAAATAACATCAACCCGCACTGGGCCATCTACGGTGCGCATGTAGACGCAATCGTCATCGTCTGTAAACAGGTCGCTTCCTTCTACCAGTTCGGCACCCATACTTTGGGCGAGAAAGGCATGTTCAAAATATGCTGAGTTGTAAATGCCCGGCGTAAGGACGGCAATACAGGGTTTGCGGTTCTGTTGTGGTGACAGTGAAGCCAGTGTTTTGTAGAGCTGTGTCGGATAATCATCTACCGGCATGATGCTGTAATTTTCAAACAGCTCGGGCAGAACGCGTTTTGTGATTTCACGGTTTTCCAGCATGTAGGAGACACCGGAGGGTACGCGCAGGTTGTCCTCCAGAACATAGAATTTTCCATCCTTGTTCCGCACCAGATCAGAGCCGCAGATGTGGGCCCATGCACCATATCGGGGCGAAACGCCCTGGCATTGGGGTTTGTAATTGGTGGACTCAAGCACGATGTCTGCTGGTATTAGCCCGTCTTTGAGGATTTTTTGCTTGTTGTAAACGTCATCAATAAAACAATTCAGGGCACGGCTGCGCTGTTTTAGACCAGTGCTTACCCGGTGCCATTCCTTAGCTGAAATGGCCCTGGGAATAATGTCAAAAGGCCAGCTGCGGTCGATGTTGCCGCCTTCGGTATACACCGTAAACGAGATGCCCATGTCGCGGATGGCCAGCTCGGCTGCGGCTCTTCGTTCTTCCAGTTCGCCGCCAGGGAGGTTTCGCAAAAAGTTCATGATCCCCCTCGCTGCTAAACGGGGGTTGCCTGTGGAGGTAAGCAGCTCGTCAAAAAATGAGCCTGAGTCGTAGGATTTCCAACTTTTATTCATAGGTTGTCACATACCTCCTAGCGTGACGGAAGGCTTCGTACATGTTATGAGCCCTTAGAGACAAAATAGCAATAGCTATGCCAATAGTAGTAGATTCATAAAATAGTTAGTAAGGCGTGTTTATGAGCCAATCAAAAAAAGCCCGCATAGTCAAAGGGCAATGTGACGTGGATTTTGATGCGTCATAAATTCATAATGCGGCTTGTGATGAGTAATGACACTCAAAGAAACGCAACAGGGATGTGATATGAATAAGTCGGTAAACCCGCTGGTGGCACTTCTTGTCATCTTGTTTTTTGGTGGCCTAATCGGACTGAACTTCTACTTTAATCAGCACATGCTGGAGGTAGAGCGTCCAACGTTTATCACCAATACCCCTGATGGTCATCTGGCCATCCAATTTGGTCGGCAATTGTTCCTGATAGACGGCGACTCTGGTGATGAGGTTGTCGTTGACCTCGATGGACTGGGATTTGCTGACAATATCGGAAATTTCGATTTCTTTGACAACGGCGACCTTCTGTTGAGATTGGGAGCTGCCCCGACGTCGATCGTGGAGGCGTGGGATGTGGTGATGCGATCCACCAATCATAATTATGAGCAAGCTGATGGTAACTTTATTGCCCGCTGTCAGCTCGGTGATAGAAAGTGCCAGGAATTTAGCACCGATTTGCCCGGATTTGATCGTGCCTTCAGGGTATTTATCGAGCGCGATACGGATACCGTGTATCTCGCCGATACAAGCCGTCACCGTATTCTAAAACTAGACAGCACCGGGAAATTGCTGGCAACGGCCGAAGGATTTAAGTTTCCCAACCAGATTGCTCTGGTGAACGATAAACTGTGGATTGCGGACACCAATAATCACCGATTTGTGGCTGTTTCACCCAAAACAGAGTCCTTCGGTAAGGTGTTGTCGGAAATAGCTATAACCCCCGATAGTCTGCACATTTGGCCATCGGTCTTTGTGCAGGTTGACCGGGATTGGTGGGTCTTGGCGATGGGGGACAATATGTCCTACGGGCGTGTGGTGCGCTACACCGATACCGGTGTTGAGCTGGACCAGCTTGATATGCCCTCTGGGGCTGACCCGCTTTCCCTAGCGTTGTGGGGGGATAATATCCTGGTGGCTGACTATGGACGATTAGCATTTTATCGCTATGACCGCAGGGGTGTACGGCAGGTGGATTTTTCCACGCCCTCTCTCGCTGCGCTGATTAATGAAAAGAGAGCAGAAATTGAGCGTTGGCGTTATGCGGGATATTCATGTTGGGCGATTTTTGCGCTTGGGTTGCTGGTGTGTGGCAATTCGTCAACAGAAACAGACTATCCCTGAGGATAACGAATCACTCATCGAATCCGATAATGGCATGGAATCGGTCCCGACGACTGGGATCTGGATAGAGGCCTCCCGGGCGGCAAAATGGTTGCCCTATGTGTTGATATTGATGGTGGTTTTACTACCTGTGTTTGCTCTTCCAGTTGTGTGGGATGAGGATGCTATTTCCCATGACATGATGATGATGAGTATTTTTCTGGCGCTTCCTTTGCTGTTGATTGCGAGGCCGATGTTAAAAATGACAAAAATGCGTTTGGGTATATTCCCCTCGCATATTGAGTTGATAGATTTTTCGGGTCAGCGCCACCGCACGACATTTGAAGATGTGTACTGGAATAGACAGGGTGCCTGCAAGGTCGGTGACTTCGTACTTCCGCTGGGGGCAGATAAGCACGGGTTTTTTCCTCAAAACGAAGTTCAGCGTTGGTTTGTACCCAGGTTGTTGTCAGAAAACAAGGTGGGGGATTGGACCATGATGAAGTATCAATGGCGCAGTCCTGAGGGTTTGATGAATTCATTCCCGCTGGTCATTGCCGTATTCTGTGCAATGGCTATTTACCTGGAAAGAGACGCAGTTCTGGAGTGGGTGCAAGCGCTCATTGCGATGGTGTAGGAGGGCATTAAGCATAAAAAAAGCCGGCAGATACCGGCTTTTTTATTCTTGGCTGTTACCCGCGTTGAGCTAGCCGCTCTTTTGCATCTGCAATAGCCTGTCGGACCTGTTCCGGCGCTGTACCGCCAATGTGGTTGCGAGCGGCAACAGAACCTTCCAGCGTCAATACATCAAACACATCCTGTCCGATGACATCGGAGAACTGTTGTAACTCCTGTAAGGACATGTCTGACAGATCTCGGTTGTTGGCAATGCCGTATGCCACGGATTTGCCGACAATCTCGTGAGAGTCGCGGAAGGCAATGCCCTTGCGTACCAGGTAGTCAGCGAGGTCGGTGGCCGTGGAAAACCCGCGCCGCGCGGCCTCTCGCATATTGTCTTTTTTGGCTTCAATGGCAGGCACCATATCAGCGAAGGCTCGCAGGCAATCACGGACCGTATCGGCAGTGTCGAACAGGGGTTCCTTGTCTTCCTGGTTGTCTTTGTTGTAGGCCAGGGGTTGGGACTTCATCAGCATCAGCAGTGCCACCAGGTGGCCGTTAACTCGGCCGGTTTTTCCCCGCACCAGTTCCGGTACGTCGGGATTTTTCTTTTGGGGCATGATGGAGGATCCGGTGCAAAACCGATCCGGCAGCTCAATAAAGTTGAACTGTGCCGAGGTCCAGAGCACAAGCTCTTCCGACGCACGGGATAGGTGGATTAGCAGCAGGCTGGCAAAGGCGCAGAATTCTATGCCGAAATCCCGATCGCTGACGGAGTCCAGTGAGTTGCGGGTGGGACCATCAAAGCCAAGTAATTCGGCTGTCATATGTCGGTTGATGGGGTACGTAGTTCCGGCCAGTGCGGCGGCACCGAGAGGTGACTGGTTGAGGCGTTTGCGGCAGTCCTGCAGTCGGCTGTAGTCCCTTTCGAGCATTTCGAACCAGGCCATAAGATGATGGCCAAAGGTCACCGGTTGGGCGGTTTGCAAGTGGGTAAAGCCGGGCATGATAGTGTCCGCTTCTTTCTCCGCCAGCTGCAAAATGCCCTGTTGCAACCGCGTTAGCTCCCTGGCGATGACATCAATTTCTTCCCGCAACCAAAGGCGGATATCGGTGGCTACCTGATCATTTCTGGAG
The DNA here is from genome assembly GCA_023261185.1 of Porticoccus sp. Taxonomy (GTDB): domain Bacteria; phylum Pseudomonadota; class Gammaproteobacteria; order Pseudomonadales; family Porticoccaceae; genus Porticoccus; species Porticoccus litoralis. Next base: position 13,643 of record JALRJN010000010.1, on the reverse strand, counting down.
CGGCCGGTATGCAGTTTCTTTCCGGTGACGCCTATTTGAGAGGTCAGTGCAGCCTCTATATTCATGTGCACATCTTCCAGTGCCAGGCTCCACTGAAATGTGCCATTTTCTATGTCCGTCACAATTTCGGTCAGGCCGGTCTTGATAGACTGGAGTTCGTCTTCACTGAGAACGCCGACACTGGATAACATGGCAGCGTGTGCCATGGAACCCTGAATGTCCTGCATGGCCATGCGCTGGTCGAAGTCTACCGAGGCGGTGAAGCGGGCCACAAATTCGTCGGTGGGCTCGCTGAATCGTCCACCCCAGGACAGGTTGGTATCTTTTGAATCGCTCATGGCTAAATAGGCCCTTTATTACTGATGTGGCGAAGGATAAAGTATCGCAGAGTCCGGCGACGGCGGGATTATAGCAAAGAGGGATAGTTAGCGAATGACCAGTATGGAAATGCCTGAATGGGTTGGCTGAGTAATTGGAAAGCCGGTGGTCAGAAACCGGCGCGGATGCTCTTTAGCGAGGGAGACCATTTTCTGCCTGACCTGTGTCGAGGGCAGGGGTTGTTGGCGGTTGTGGTTATTTCCGAATTGCTGGCGCTTCTGGTCACTATATCCGATACCGGGTTGCAGCATTTCGATTGGGTGGCATTTGCCAAGATCTCGCTGCTGTCTTTATGGATTGCATTGCTCAGCGCGGCAGTGCTGTGTCTTTCTAACCGATTGCTTTCCGGGACGCGTCTTGTCACGGCTGCACTGGTTTCTTTCCTGTTGATTTTGCTGGTGACGTTAATTTGCGGGGTGGTGGCAGAAGGGGTCATGTCCTGGTATTCAGGACCTCGGGACAGTCGCGGCTACAATCTCTGGAACGTCGTAGAGTATCTGCTATTAGCGGCCATTCCTGCCGGTATTTTGCTGCGATATCTGTTTCTTCAGCAGCAGCTCAGATTGCAACAGCGGGCAGAGTTGGAGGCTCGAATCCAGGCGTTACAGTCACGTATTCGGCCGCACTTTCTGTTTAATAGTATGAACATGATCGCAAGCCTGATCGGTTCTGATCCGGAAAAAGCTGAACGTGTTGTGGAGGACATGTCTGATCTGTTTCGCTATGCGCTGACAGATTCTCACACGCTGGTGCCGCTGAGGGAGGAATTGGCGCTCTGCCGTCGCTACCTGTCACTGGAAAAGCTGCGACTAGGTGACCGTCTGACCGCCCGTTGGGAAATCGGGGATTACGGGGAGGGGGTGCATATTCCCTGTCTGACGTTGCAGCCGGTGCTCGAAAATGCGATTTATCATGGCATTCAACTGCTGCAGGAAGGTGGTGAAGTGTCTATTTCGGTAAAGCGCATCAACGACCGGATTGAAATTGTGGTCTCCAACGCTCTACATCGGGCATTACAGCAGCACCGCGGCAACAAAATGGCATTGCACAACGTGCGGCAGCGCCTTAAGGCCCATTTCGGGAACGCGGCCAAGGTCACTGCGGAACCCAGCGAAAGTTGCTATATTACCCGTATTAGCTACCCCATAGGATGGTAGGGCCTGTCAGATGAGAGTGTTGATCGTTGATGATGAACCGCTGGCTCGCGACCGATTGAAAAGGATGTTGTCGTCTATCGGTGGCTGTGAGGTTGTTGGTGAAGCTGGCAGTGGCGAACAGGCGCTGGGAGCAGCGGAAGAGCTGAGCCCCGATCTTGTTTTTATGGATGTGCGCATGCCGGGCATGGATGGACTCGCGGCAGCTCAATACCTGGCGGAGCTCAATCCGCCGCCGGCGGTGATTTTCTGCACCGCCTACGACGATTATGCAGTGGAGGCCTTCTCTTCCGAGGCCATCGGTTACCTGCTGAAACCGATCAAACAGGTGGAGCTGGAAAATGCCATCATGCGCACCAAGCGCATTAACAAGGCGCAGCTCTCTGAATTACAGGACTCCCCTTTCTTCCAGTCCGAAGGGCGCAGCCACATCGCTGCCAAGAATCGCCGCGGTATCGATCTGGTGGCTGTGGCCGATATTCGCCTGTTTCAGGCGGACCATAAATACGTCACAGCCTATCATACGGAAGGCGAAGCCCTGTTGGACGAAACCCTGAAAGAGCTCGAGGACGAGTTTGAAGGACGCTTTGTGCGAATTCACCGCAATGCCCTGGTATCTATACCGCATATTGAGGGTTTGGAGCGCAATATTGACGGACAGTTCTTTGTACGTCTGCACAATATGGATATTCGCCCGCAGGTGAGCCGCCGCCATGTGGCACCACTGCGCAAACTACTAGAACAAATCTAGCAGGTAAGGTGCTCTTTCCCGGGGCTGTGGAGCAGGAGAATTAAGCTGCTTCTGTTATCATGTGGCCTCAAACAATAAGGCCTGAATTCATGACCTCCAGACATCTCCGTATTGCCACCCGTAAAAGTCCACTGGCCCTATGGCAGGCAGAATATGTCAAAGAACATCTGCTGCAATTACATCCTGATCTGCAAATATCTCTGGTGACCTTCACTACCCGTGGGGACAAGATTCTGGATACCCCTCTGGCAAAGGTGGGGGGTAAGGGGCTATTCGTGAAGGAGCTTGAAGTGGCCATGTTGGAAGGTCGGGCAGATATCGCGGTCCACTCCATGAAAGACGTGCCCATGGAATTTCCTGAAGGATTGGGTTTAAGCGTGATCTGTGAGCGGGAAGACTCACGTGATGCTTTTGTCTCAAACAGGTTTTCATCCCTGGAAGATTTGCCTCCGGGCAGTCATGTGGGCACTTCCAGTCTGCGGCGGCAGACGCAGCTTCTGGAACGGTTTCCCCAGCACACCGTTGGAAGCCTCAGAGGCAATGTGCAGACCCGCTTGAGTAAGCTGGATGCGGGTGAGTTTGATGCCATTGTTCTTGCTACGGCAGGTCTTGTCAGACTCGAAATGGAAGATCGCATTCAACAGCGCATTGCCCCTGAAGTCTTTTTGCCCGCGGGTGGTCAGGGTGCGGTGGGTATCGAGTGCCGGGTGGATGACGAAGAACTGCAGAACCTTTTACAACCTCTACACCATGAGGTAACGGCAATCTGCGTACGCGCCGAACGCGCCATGAATCGCAGGTTAGAGGGCGGCTGCCAGGTGCCAATAGGTTGTTATGCGATACCCGTTCCCGATGGAAAATTGTGGTTGCGGGGGTTGGTGGGTTCACCTGATGGTGCCAGGGTGCTAAGGGCGGAGGTTACCGGCAGCCCTGAGGATCCGGAAGCGATCGGAATCCTGCTGGCGGAAACCTTGCTGGCCCAGGGTGCGGCAGAGATTCTTAACGAGGTTTACGGAAACGGTTGATGCCATCATCCTCTCGCCAGTCCAGGAGTGTATTGCTGGTCAGGGCTGAACAGCCGAATGATGAGTTTGTTGATAAGCTCATCGGCATCGGGGCTCAAGTTTTTCGCTGCCCGGTGATGGATATTGCACCTGTGGTGGGCCGGCCTGAAATGCAGGCTATCAAATCCCGGATATTGGACTTTGATCATTATCAAATCGCTATTTTTATCAGCAAAAATGCGGCGCGATATGGACTGGACTGGTTGTACAATTACTGGCCGATGTTGCCTGACGGGGTGCGATATTATGCTGTCGGCCAAAGCACGGCTGAGTTACTACGCGAACATCAGCTTGCAGTGGAGACCCCGATAGGGCGTGCTGATAGTGAGGGGCTGCTTGCGTTGCCATCTCTGCAAACTGTCTCGGGTGAAAAGGTGCTGATCTTTACCGGAAAGGGTGGGCGCGAGGTGCTGGCTCAGACACTGCGGCAACGGGGTGCGGAGGTGGACCGCTGTGAGCTTTATGAGCGCTGTGGCACAGTCCGGCACGCTGATGAAATTAATCACCTGCTACAACAGTCGCAGGTGGATATTGTGGTTGCCCATAGTGGTGAATTACTGCAGCAGCTCTTTTCTTGTGTTGTAGCTGGCAGTCGCCATCAACTACAGGCTTTGCCTGTGCTTGTGCCCGGTCAGCGGGTGGCGGATATGGCCAGAGATCTTGGTTGTCGTGAGGTATTGGAGGCAAATTCAGCCTTGCCAGATGACATGGTTTCGACAATTCTTGAATGGTACAGTAATCACGGATAATCCCGGGTGGCTGCTTTGCGCGGCACGCGTGGTGTGGGGGAGGTGGAGGATGGCCACCATGGAATGCATTTGCAGGAATAAAGCCAGTGAATAACGACAAACCCGAAACTTCGGATAAAAACGAATCGACGGCTGCACCGGCAGGTGGTGGCAGTCAGGGCAACGCCAAGGAAGGGGAGGTAAAAAAGCAGTCGACTCCAGACGTGTCTACACCATCGACCGCAGAACCAGCCGCCAAACCCCAACAGCCGACGAGCAAACCTCAGCCCACTAAAAAAAGTGGGGCTTCGGTCATTCTCTGGCTGTTGTTAATCGCGTTGATTTCCGCTGCTGGCGCATGGTGGTGGTTTTATGGGCAGTATACTCTGCTGCAGAATCCGCCGGAAGAAATGGTAAATAGTGGCCTCAGGGATGAGCTGTCTCAATTGCGAAGCCAGCTGTCGGGTGTTGAGCGTGCACGAGAAGCGTTGGCGAATCGACTGGAAACACAGATTCTTGAGCAGCAGGAAACTCTGAATAGTCAAGCTCGGCGCCTACGCGAACTGTCGACGACGACAAGAACAGACTGGTTATTGGCAGAAGCGGAATACTTGCTGCGGCTTGGTAATCAGCGATTGCTGACAGAAAGAAACAGCGAGAATGCCTTGGCACTGTTGCTTTCGGCCGATGATATTTTACGAGAGCTGGATGACGTCAAATTGCTGCCAGTGAGAGAGGCTCTGGCGCGTAATATCGTGGCGTTAAAAAGTCAGCCGGTGGTGGACCGCGAAGGGCTGTTCATCAAGCTGAAAGTGCTGGCCGAAGCATCTGAAAATCTGTCGGTGGTCCCGCCTAAAATACCCGCATCAAGGGCAGTAGAACCGGAGCCGCTGCAACCAACCGAGGCAGAATCTCCCTGGTATACCCCGTTGCTAAACGCGGGCCGCGTGGTTTTGGCAGAAGCGCAAAAACTGGTCGTTGTTCGCCGTCGCGATAATCCCGTTGACCCGTTGCTCAGCCCCGAGCAGGAAAAATTGTTGCGCCTGCAGTTGGGCGTCATTTTCAAGCAGTCACAGTTGGCATTGCTGGGTGAGCAGCAACAGGTTTATGAGGCGAGTCTGGCAGAAGCTATCGCCCTGACGAAAAATTACTTTGAAGTGAATGACCTGGCGGCGCAGTCTTTGATCGAACAGTTGACGTGGCTGCAGCAGCAGCCTGTGGTTCAGGTTCGACCGGATATCTCGGAGGGGCTGGATGCGCTACGTGACTATATCGACAGTTGGCATAATCGCCACGAGGTCGAATCTGCTGGAGGCGCACAACAGTGAAAAAATTACTGTTGCTGATTGCTGTGGTGGCTTCTGTCGGCGGCCTGCTGGCATGGCAACTGAGTGAAACCAGCGGTTATGTTCTTATCACGCTGGGTCTTTACAGTGTTGAGATGAGCGTGTGGACCTTATTGCTTCTCTTGCTATTGCTATGGGCGGCTCTTCGGGCGTTGGCCTACCTGATAAGACTGATAGTTGAGCCCGGTAAGAGGCTGGTACGAGTGAGTACCACAGGGCGCAAGGCCCGTCATCGCAATCGCACCGCTCGAGGGTTGTTGCAATTTATTGAGGGCCGCTGGGACCAGGCTCGGCGAAACCTTATGCGTTCCGCCAAACATGCAGATATGCCCTTGCTGAACTATTTGGCAGCAGCGAATTGTGCCTATGAACTGGGTGATCAGGATGAGGCCAACAGGCTGCTGGTTATGGCGGAAGAAAGTGACGCTGGTGGTGAGCTGGCGATCGGCCTGGCTCAGGCGCGAATGCATTTGCGAGATCAGCACTTTGAAGAAGCGCTGGCGATCCTGCGCAGGTTGTACGCCAAGACACCTGATCACCCTATGGTGCTGCGGATGCTGGTCAGTGCTTACCAGGGGTTGGGTGATTGGAAAAACCTTGAAAAAATGCTGCCGGACTTACGTCGCTATAAGGTGTATGACAAAGAACACTTGGAAAAACTCTCCATTGATGTTTCCCGCACTTTGATATTGCAGCTTGCGGCGCAGGCAAAGGAAAGCGGAACCCCCGAAGATATACAGAACCTGACTAGGTTCTGGCAGGACCTGTCCCGTGATATGCGTGCAGATGTCCATGTGCAGCAGGCCTATATTGAAAGTCTGGTGCAGTTGGGTGAGCAGACACAGGTTGAAACCCTGTTGCGCAAGGCGCTGAAAAACTCCTGGGATGAACGCTTGGTCAGACTATATGGTCTGGTGGATGGTGGTGATGCGAAAAGGCAGCTACTGGTGGCGGAAGCCTGGCTCAGGGAGCGACCCAATGACCCGACTTTGATGCTCACTTTGGGTAGGCTGAGTATGAAAAATCAGTTGTGGGGTAAAGCTCGCGACTACCTGGAGAGTTCACTGGCATTCAGGGCGCAGCCTGAAGCGTACGCAGAGTTGGCCAAGCTGATGGTTCAGTTGGGGGAGCATGAGAAAAGTGCCCATTATTACCAGCAGGGGTTAACGCTTAGCACGGGGTTGTCAGCTGTAAAGTAGCAGTAACGTAAGCGCCGAGGATTTCTCGGCTAATAAAAAAGGGCGCCACTTGGCGCCCTTTTTTATGTGAGACAGTGTCAGATTTGGGGGCCTGCACTTAATACGCTGTCTGTCACATCGAAGCGTTTGATGTTCTCTACAAACAGGCTGGCCAGCTTGGTGGCCTGCTCATCATAGGCAGCTTTATCTTCCCAGGTTTCGCGAGGGTTCAGATAGCTACTGTCCACACCGGGAATCGTAGTGGGGATTTCCAGATTGATGATGGGCAGTTTCACGGTTTCCACATTTTCCAGGTCACCATTTTGAATAGCAGCAATAATGCCGCGGGTAACAGGAATGGGGAATCGTGAACCGGTACCGCCAGCTGCACCTGAACCACCAGTCCAACCGGTATTGACCAGGTATACGCGGCTGCCAAAATCTTCAATGCGTTTCATCAGCAGTTCAGCGTAGACATTCGCAGGCCTAGGCATGAACGGTGCACCAAAACAGGTGGAGAAGGTTGGCTGGATACCGGCAGCACCACCCATCTCGGTGGAGCCGACACGGGCGGTATAACCACTCAGGAAGTGATAGGCGGCTGCTTCTTTGGAGAGAATGGATACCGGAGGCAGCACGCCGGAGACGTCGCAGGTGAGGAAGATGACATTTTTAGGCTCGCCTGCACGGTTTTCTTCGCAGCGCATTTCCACATGTTCCAGTGGGTAGCTGCAGCGACCGTTTTCAGTCAGGCTGGTGTCGTCGTAGTCGGCAGTGCGTTTTTCGTCGGTGACAACATTTTCCACAATTGCGCCAAAACGAATGGCATCCCAGATGACCGGCTCGTTTTTCTTGCTCAGGTTGATAGTCTTTGCGTAGCAGCCGCCTTCCATATTGAACACAGAGCCTTTCGACCAGCCATGTTCGTCATCGCCGATCAGGAAACGATTCGGGTCGGCAGAAAGGGTGGTTTTGCCGGTGCCGGAGAGGCCAAAGAACAGGCATACATCGCCATCTTTGCCGACATTGGCAGCACAGTGCATGGGCATGACATCTTTTTCTGGCAACAGGAAGTTTTGCACCGAGAACATTGCCTTTTTCATTTCGCCGGCGTACTTCAATCCGGCGATAAGCACCTTGCGCTGACCGAAGTTAATGATGCCCACCGCTTCACTGTTGGTACCATCGCGCTCAGGATCACAGACGAAATTGGCAGCGTGGAGAATTTTCCACTGCTCCTTGTTCGAGGGGTTGTAGCGTTCCGGGCGGATAAACATATTGCGGCCAAAAAGGTTGTGCCAGGCCGTCTCGGTGGTCACTTTTACCGGCAGGTAATGTTCGGAATCCTGACCAACATGGAGGTGTGAAACAAAGCGATCGCGATCAGCCAGATGGGCTTCAACGCGCTCCCAAAGGGCGTTGAATTTTTCGAGGGAGATAGGGCGGTTGACTGAGCCCCAGTTGATATCATCCTGGCTGCTGGGTTCTTCTGCAATGAACCGGTCAGCGGGTGAACGCCCAGTTCGGTTGCCGGTGACTGAAAGCAGTGCGCCCGTATCTGTGAGGTGCCCCTCACCGCGTTGAAGCGCCAGCTCAATCAGTTCAGCCTCGCACAGATCTGTGTAAACATTCACTGCAGAATCTTCGATTTGCGTCATCAGTTTGGTCCTGTTGGGTAAGTTCAGGTCGGTTAAAAAGCCCTGTCGGGCTAAAAAGGTCGGCAATTATGCCAGAAAAAAATGGACTAGTGGAGTGTTGGTGGACTTTCGTCGAACAAGCGGTCGATATCCGCTTGATGGAAGCCATAGTGCTGATGACAGAACTCACAATGGATGTCGATAACACCCCGTTCTTCCAGAATGCCTTGTAGCTCTTCTTGACCCAGTGAAGTCAATGCCTGCGCTATTCTTTCCTCAGAACAGCTGCAGGCGAATTGCACTGGACTGGGGTCAAAAAGGCGCAGTTCGTCCTGGTGAAAGAGGCGGTAGAGAAGTTCGCTGTGCTCCAGATTCAGTTGTTCCTCAGGAGTCACAGTCGCGGCCAGCTGGCTCACATGTTCCCAGAGTTGTTTGTTGGCTTCAGGGTCGGCTTCTTTTTGATGGGGAAGAGCCTGAATTAGCAGTCCTGCCGCACGGGGTGTTTCAGTGCTTGCCTCGGCACTGAGCCAGATGCGCGTGGTGAGTTGCTCAGATTGATAAAAATAGTCTTCGAGACAGCCGGACAGGCTGTCGGCTTCCAGTGGAACGATGCCCTGATAACGCTCTCCCTGATTGGGGGTGATCGTCAGGCTGAGGGTGCCGGTTCCGATCAGGTCTTGCAGGGCCAGTGTTTCTTCATACTCGAATTCGTGATCAAAACGGGCGATGGCTCTCAGGTGGTGGTGGCGGGTGCAGTCAGCCATGATGGTCGACAGTGGTCCACTGCCTTGGGCCTGGAGCGTCAGGACGCCATCAAATTTCAGGGTGGCGCTCAGCAGGCCGACGGCCGCCATAAATTCTCCCAGCAGCTCCCTGACCGGTGCTGGATAGTCAGCATTAGACAGTACGCGCTGATAACTGTCTTGTAGAGTCAGTATTTCGCCGCGAATATCGGAATGCTCGAAGATGAAGCGTTGTAGCTGATCGGCATGACTCATGCTGTGGCCTCCATAAAAGGGCGGCGAATGTAGAGATGTTTGGAGGTTTTGTCCAGAGGCCCAACGAGTTCTGCTTTTAGCAAGTTGGGTCAAGAACAGTACTTGTCAATTTCTCGAGCCAGTTTGTCTGCTCGCTGCTGCCGTTCTTCCTCGGTGACAATGACCTCCTTGCCATTCTTGTCGATAAAGGCAACCCGACCGCGCAAGACCGACAGTTGGTTTTTTGCCCGTTGGCAGGCTTGTTGTTGGTTTGCTTCCTGCTGCTGTTTTTCAGCCTGCTGCCGTAGCCGGTAGTTTTTTTCTTCTGGCGTTTCACCGGCGAACACCTGTTTTAATTTATCCGTTTCCGAAGTGCTTGAGTCGCTGTTGAGTGGACGGAGCTGACCGGAAATGTCTTTGCTGGCGGTTTCGTTCTCCGGCGGTTTGTCGGAGTAATGGATTTTTCCGTCGGCATCTTTCCACTGATATATCTCGCTAAATACCATCAATGGCAAGATCAGCACTAGCGTGCAAAGAGTTGTGCGAATCATAGGTTCTGCTCCTTGAATCGATGAATCTGTCGGCGTTGTTTTTTGCTGGGGCGATGATCCAGAGAGGGGCGTGTAAGGTTGGCTGCTTTGCGCTCCTCAGCCTTTTTTTCGCGCTGAGCAATACTGTCTTCAGTTTCCTGGTAAAGGTGCACCGCCTCGCTGGCGCCACGCCGTTGTTCTGACAGCTTCTTGATCACTACCGTTTTTTCATCCCGGCCCTGGCGGATGACCAGCTGAATCCCAACTGTCACTTCTTTGCTGGGCTTGGCGCGTTGTCCGTCAATGTGTACCTTGCCGCCCTCAATGGCAGCCTTTGCCAGGGCACGGGTTTTGAAAAAGCGTGCTGCCCAGAGCCATTTGTCCAGTCGAACCTTGTCCTGACTCTGGTCATCCATGGGGGAAAATCTCATTAAAATGTTGGATGCTGGGAAAGCCGTTGACCTGGCGAGCCTGCTGTTTGCTGTCTGGTTGGCTGATGCCCAGCAAATGGCCGATACCGTACTTTTTTGCCGCCTTGAGTACCTCTAGTGAGTCATCTATAAAGAGTGTTCTCTTAGGCTCAAAATGTTGCTGTTGTTTAAGTGCATGCCAGAAGTTAGGGGATTCTTTCGGATGGCCAAACTGATGTGAGGTGTAGATGTGGTCGAGTAACGGGCCAATGCCGGTAAGCGATAGCTTCAGTTCCAGACTCTGGGGATGCGCATTGGTAATAAGCACCCGTTGTATGCCAGTTTCGCCCAGCTGAGTCAGGAATTCCTGAACGAAAGGCCGCTCAACGATGAGGTGCTCAACCTCTTTTTTTAACTCGCGGATGTTGACGGAGAGCTCTTTTGACCAGAATTCCAGGCAGTACCAGTCCAGGGTTCCTCGTTTTTCATTGAAACGATTGTGCAGGTCTTTGGTGGCTTGGTCGGGACAAACACCATGATGCTCGGCATAGCGCTGGGGCAAATGGGTCAACCAGAAATAGTTGTCAAAATGCAGATCCAGCAGGGTGCCGTCCATATCCAGCAGCACCGTATCAATGTTAGTCCAGTCAATCTTCACAGTTATAATGAAACGCCGCAGACGAGTGATGATTCCAGTATGCCCACAAAACCCCGGATATTGAAGCGCCAGGCCTTGGCTAAAACTGCCCTTTTTAGTGTGGAACAGATGCAACTGGAGTTTGCTAATAAAGAGCGACGAACTTATGAGCGTTTGATGCGCCCCGGTCGGGGTGCTGTGCTGATGGTGCCCATGCTGGATGCTGAAACTGTCCTGCTTGTGCGGGAGTATGGTGCCGGTATAGAAGATTACCATCTGTCGCTTCCGAAAGGTGCCATTGACGAAGGGGAAACCCCTCTTGAGGCAGCTAACCGTGAGTTGATGGAAGAGGTGGGCTACGGTGCCCGTCGTCTAGAGTTGATCAAATGCCTGACCCTATCGCCAGCTTATATGGAGCACGATATTCAGGTGGTGTTGGCAGAAGAGCTGTATAAAAAAAGTCTGCCCGGAGATGAACCCGAACCTATCGAGGTTGTTCCCTGGCCGATCAAAGATCTGCAAGCACTGGCCGAGCGCGATGATGTCAATGAAGGCCGGGCTCTTGCAGCGCTTTATATTGTCAGAGATTTACTCGCAGCTCGCAGCGGCGGTATAGGCAGCTCGGTGTAATGTGATGAAAACGAGTCTCCCTTTGGATGTTTCCCTGTTGGAGCAGGTTATATCGCTGGCTGTGTTGGCCGGTGAGGCCATCATGCCGTTCTATAGGAAAGTGGGCGAGTTGAGCGTTGATACAAAAGCGGATTGTTCTCCAGTTACTGAGGCCGATAGGGCAGCAGATCGCCTTCTGCAACGGCAATTGCCCTTGCTACTTGACCTGCCAGTGCTTTCCGAAGAAACAGAGGTTCCTTCTTATAAGCAGCGTGCTTCTTGGACGGATTACTGGCTGGTTGATCCTTTGGACGGTACCCGGGAGTTTCTTTCCGGTAGTGGCGAATTTACCGTCAATATTGCGCTGATTTCCCATGGGTGCCCCGTCCTCGGTGTTGTCTATGTGCCAGTCTCGGGCGTTGGGTATGGCGGTTTGGTCGGCGGGGGTGCTTTCCGGTATGAGTCGGGTAGCTTGTGCTCAATCAACGTGCGAACCATGGTTGAGCGCAAAGACAACGGCGAACCACTGACCTTGGTGGCTAGTCGTCGCCACGGCGGGGAGCGGGCTTCCCTATTGGGTGAAGCGTTGTCGGTGCATTTTGGCCGAGCGGAGGTGAAGCCGGTAGGTAGTTCGCTCAAACATTGTCTGGTTGCAGAAGGAAAGGCTGACCTTTGCGCCCATTTCTGGCCAACCTCTGAGTGGGACACAGCTGCAGGGCAGGCAATAGTTGAAGCGGCAGGGGGGCTGCTGGTTGATACCACCTTTCAACCCCTGCGTTATAACAGTAAGCCTTCCCTTCTCAATCCCAGTTTTTATGTCATTGCCGATCGTGATTTCGACTGGAGGCGCTGGCTGCCTTTAACTGGAGAGTTTCTAGAATAAATCCTCTGGTCGCGGGTCGCCAGCGGCCCCCTGTGTATTCCCTGGCCCGTGACGTTCGGCCATGGGTGGCACATCTTCTTTGCGGAAAATTTCAAATATGGCATTGCGGTGTTCGGGCCCAACACTCAAGCCGTTTTCCGGATCTATTCTGCCCATAACAATTCCTTCCGGTTGAGGGCGAATGATCTGGGGTTTGCCGGCCAGAGCTGTTTTCATAAAGTCGATCCAGATGGGCAGTGCTGCAGAGCCACCATATTCATTTCGGCCCAGCAGCTGGTTTTCATCAAACCCTACCCAGGTCGTTGTCACAATGTGTGTGCTGTAGCCGGAAAACCACGCGTCCCTCGGGCCATTGGTGGTGCCTGTTTTACCTGCGATATCGTCCCGCTTCAGAACAAGTGCCTTCCGCCCGGTGCCTTTGCGAACCACATCCTTGAGAATAGAGTCGATGATAAAAGCCGTTCTCTCATCGATAATTCTTGGCGCTTCTGGGGGGGGAAGCTTGGCAGGTGCCACGATCTGATCAACCCCAACGTTGGTGTCCAAATCGGTGGGGCTTTCGCTCTGAATCTTTTCATCCGCAGGAATAACGCTGTTGCCTTCCTTTCCACAGCCACGGCACACCGTTAGCGGGGCTGCATGGAAAAGAATATTGCCTTCACTGTCTTCTACGCGTTCCACGAGGAAAGGTTCTACCCGATAGCCGCCATTGGCGAAGCTGGCATAGCCGGTGGCGATTTTCAGGGGGGTGACTGCATGGCTGCCCAATGCCAGGGACAGGTCGTGAGGCAATTGCGACGGATCAAATCCAAAGCGCTCCAGTCCTGATAATGCCTGGTTGATGCCCAGCGCCCGCAAGATGCGAATGGAGATCAGGTTGCGGGACAGATAAAGTGCCTGCCGGAGGCGGGTAGGGCCATAAAATTTTCCACTGTCGTTTTCAGGTCGCCAGCTGCTTTCCAATAGATCGTCCTCGAATACAACGGGGGCGTCATTGATGATGCTGGCGGGTGTGAAACCATTCTCTAATGCGGTGGTATAAATGAAAGGCTTGAAGTTTGAGCCAGGCTGCCTTTCGGCCTGGGTGACACGATTAAAGTGACTTTGCTGGAAATCGAAGCCGCCCACCATGGCCTTTATGGCGCCATTTTCAGGGTCGAGTGCAGCCAGAGCTGCCTGGGCCTTGGGAAGCTGGCCAAGGTGCCAGCCATCTTCGTGTTGTTGCACTCGGATGAGATCGCCTACGGTAAAGATTTCCTGGGCACTCTTGATGGGCGCAGAGCGGCTATTTGGGCTGTTGAACTTGCGAAGGCCTTCAAGTCCCTGATTCCAGAGAATTTCTGTTTGTTCTTCATTGGGAA
>JALRJN010000109.1 GCA_023261185.1 Porticoccus sp. | reverse complement strand
TTCTTGCTCTCGTCGTCAGTGGCGTTCACGCTTTTCTGGTTCAAAATGGTATCCAGCGCGATGGCTGTCTTACCCGTTTGACGGTCACCAATGATCAGCTCGCGCTGGCCACGGCCAATCGGCACCATAGAGTCAATGGCTTTCAAACCAATTTGTACTGGCTGATCAACCGACTGACGTGCAATTACACCTGGAGCAACCTTTTCAATTGCATCAGTTTCTTTTGCGTTGATTGGACCCTTGCCATCAATCGGATTACCCAGTGCATCAACGACGCGTCCTTCTAGTTCCGGACCAACCGGTACTTCAAGAATGCGACCTGTACAACGGGCTTTCTGACCTTCTGCCAGTGACTGGTAGTCACCGAGAATTACGGCACCGACAGAGTCACGCTCCAGGTTCAGTGCCATACCATAGACACCACCTTCGAATTCGATCATCTCACCATACATCACATCGGCAAGGCCGTGGATGCGGATGATACCGTCGGATACCGATACGATAGTACCTTCATTTTGCGCTTCAGATGAAACATCAAGATTATCGATTCTCTGCTTGATGATCTCACTGATTTCGGATGGATTCAGTTGCTGCATTTGCTCTGGTCCTCAATCCTAGGAATTTAATGCTTCGGCGAGTTTAGCCAAACGTCCGCGTATGGATCCATCAATGACGGTATCCCCAGCCCGTACCACTGCGCCAGCTATCAGGTTGCTGTCTACAGACACCTGCATATTGACGGTACGTTCCAGTTTCGCGCTTAGCGCACTGGCCAGCTTTTCTTGTTGTTCGTTACTGATAGCTGCAGCCGCGGTCACAGTCACCTCAAGGGTTTTCTCGCGATTGGCTCTCAGTACTTCGAACTGCTGATAAATATTTGGCAGTAGTTGCAGACGGCGATTTTCAGCCAAAACCTGAACAAAGTTCAGCGCTTTTGACGATAGGGAATCACCACAAATCTGTACCATTTTTTCTGCCTGCTGCGCCGCCGTATAACTGGGCGATCTCAGCAGTTTTTCCACTGCATCCTGTTGTGCTACGGCAGCGGCAACCGCAAGGCTGTCAGACCAGCCTTGCAGATCACCCGCGTCGGCGGCGAATTCAAACGCCGCTTTTGCATAGGGCCGAGCCAGAGTGCTCAATTCAGCCATGTCAAACCTCGGTTACAGCTGTGCTGCCAGATTATCGACCAGCTCGCGATTAACGTTTTCGTCGATGTTTGCCTGCAGGATTTTTTCAGCACCCGCAAGTGCCAGAACAGAAACCTGTTTGCGAAGCTCTTCTTTCGCACGGTTAACTTCCTGGTCAATCTCTGCCTGAGCAGCTTCTTTCAAACGATCGCCTTCAGCTTTCGCCTGTTGCTTCGCTTCATCTACGATCTGGCTTGCTCGCTTGTTAGCCTGCTCAAGAATAACCGCCGCTTCTTGCTTGGCTTCCTTGAGTTGCTCACCCGCTTTTTCCTGTGCCAGCTCGAGATCTCGAGAGGCACGGTCAGCAGCATCCAGACCATCAGCAATCTTCTTTTGCCGCTCTTCCATTGCACCGATAAGGGCAGCCCATACAAATTTCTTGCAGAACCATATGAAGAACAGGAAAGAAATCAGCTGCCCGAATAGGGTCAGGTTAATATTCACACCAACACCTCGTTCTTGGAGTTAAGTAAAAGAATCGGGATGTCAAAATTAAGCTGCGACACCTGGAGCAACAGCGAAGATCAGGTACATGCCGATACCCACACCGATCATGGGGATCGCATCGATCAGACCAGCAAGCAGGAACATTTTACCTTGCAGCATGGGACCCAATTCCGGTTGACGTGCGGTGCCTTCCAGCAGCTTGCCACCCAAGAGGCCCATACCAACAGCGGCACCCAGTGCGCCAAACCCAACCATAATTGCGGCTGCGATCATGATAAGTTCCATTTTTTTCTCCTAATACTAGAGTAAGTTATAAAGTTAAACGTAAATCAGTGATCTTCGTGCGCCATGCTCAGGTACACGATGGTCAAAACCATAAAAATAAATGCCTGCAGGGTGATGACCAGGATGTGGAATATCGCCCACCCCAACTGTAAAACACCACCGAACGTGCCCAGTATCAATCCCGCGCTATACATCATGGCAATCAGGATGAAAATCATTTCCCCGGCATACATATTACCGAAGAGCCGCAGACCCAGAGAGAAGGGCTTGGCCAGCAGGCCAACCAGCTCAAGGGCCAGGTTAATAGGGACGAATATCGCCTGTACCAGTGGGTTTTTTGCACTGAAAGGCTGAAGGGACAGTTCACCCAGGAATCCACCAACACCCTTCACTTTGATGCTGTAGTAGATAATCATCGAGAATACGGCCAAGGCCATGCCCAGGGTGATGTTGGGGTCAGTCGAAGGTACGATTTTCTGAAAGTGGACACCTGCCAGGCTCATCAAATACGGCACAACATCTACCGGTATCAAGTCCATAAGGTTCATCAGGAACACCCAAACGAAGATGGTCAGCGCCATCGGGGCAATCCAGGGGTTGCGGCCATGGAAGCTGTCTTTAACAGTCCCATCCACAAACTCAACCATCAGTTCTACAAAATTCTGCCAGCCGGTAGGAATACCTGTGGTCGCTCTTTTGGCTGCCCAACGGAACAACAAAGCGAAAACCAAACCCAGACCAATTGACCAGCCCAAGCTGTCCACATTGATTGCCATGAAGCCCATTTCTTTGGCTTCTGCAGCACTGTGCGCAAATCCCCAACCGTGCTCCGTATGACCAAACGTCAGGTTGGTCAGGTGGTGCTGAATATATTCTGTACCCGTCTGTTGCGTGTCGCCTGCCATTTCTTGTCTCTCAAACCAGCGAGGTCTATCTGTTAGCGTTCAATGCCTTAGCGGCATAAAACCACTGCACTATTACCATAGCGCCATACCCGAGAAACAATGCTGGCAAGTTTAATTCCTCAACATACTTAAATGTGAGGCCAAACAAAACCAACGTGAGCAACAACTTGCCCGTTTCTCCCCAGTATATGGCTCGCAGTATTTTCGGGGCCTGTCTGGCTCCCTGATAGCGAAATGCCCATCGTGTGAAGTAGGCATGGGGCATCACATAAATAATGCCGCCAATCATCAGAGAGCTGGATAAGGTTACATCTATCGGTAGTGTGATCAACGTGGCAACCATGAGTATTGCCAGTTCTATCAGCGCTATGCGACCTACCGGTGGTACCTTGATGGTAGCTTTCATAAAGTAGCTACCCCCCATCCGCATTGTTTGCCTGAGCCCATAATTTCACCGACCCAAACGGGCGGCAATTATAGGTAGTCCAATTTTCAGATTCAACAAATCTTTGCCATTACTGGCCAGTTCCAGCACCTTTGCGGCAAATAATGGCAATTGATGTAACTTATGATTAATCATCAATGATCACTATTTGATATGGTCGAGTATCCCTTCGAGCTCATCGAGGCTATTGTACTTCAAAACCAGCCTTCCTTTTCCCTTGGCAGAGTGTTCAATACGCACAGGAACACTCAGTTGCCCTTCAAGACGCTCTTCAAGACGCCTGATATCCGGATCTACTTTCTTTTCATTCGTTTTTTCTGGCTGGTTCTGCTCATGCTGCATGCGCTTTACCAGATCTTCAATCTGTCGCACAGACATGCCTCGCGCTACAGCCTGGCGTGCCGCCTCAACTTGACGGTCTCCTTCCAGCCCGAGCAGCACTTTTGCATGACCCATTTCCAGATCACCGTGTTCCAGTAATTTTTGTACTTCTTCTGTGAGAGCCGTCAGTCGCAGAAAGTTGGCTACGCTGCTCCGGGATTTACCCACTGCCTGTGCAATCTGCTGTTGTGTTAGCCCGAACTCTTCCTGAAGGCGTATCAACGCCTGGGCTTCTTCCATGGCATTCAGGTCTTCGCGCTGGATATTTTCAATCAGCGCCATGGCCATAGCCGATTCGTCGGAAACATTTCTGATCAGGGCGGGAATGGTCTCCAGACCGGCCAGTTGCGAGGCGCGCCAGCGACGCTCTCCAGCGATGATTTCGTAGCTGTCCTCGCCCAGGGAGCGAACCACGATCGGCTGCATGACGCCCTGTGCCCGAATTGAGTCTGCCAGTTCTTCCAAGGCTTCCGGGTGCATATCCCTGCGTGGCTGATACTTGCCACGACGCATGAATTCAACCGGAAGCTCTTTCAGATGCTCGTTGTCCTGACCAGCCTCGCTGGTGGATGAGCTCTCCTCTACCCCAAGCAGAGCATCCAGACCGCGCCCCAAACCTTTTCTCTTGACCATAACTTAACCTGTAGTTCCCGTTTGCGCCCTGGCGGCTTTTTCTCTACGAATGATTTCTCCGGCGAGCCCCAGGTAAGCCAGCGCTCCCTTTGAATGTTTGTCGTAAACCAGTGCCGGCTGTCCGTAACTAGGCGCTTCCGCTAAACGTACATTGCGGGGTATCGCGATGCGGTATACACGATCGCCAAAATGCTGGCGTAACTGGCCTGTCACCTCGTTGGTCAGACTGTTGCGTGGGTCATACATGGTGCGAAGTATGCCCTGGACCTGCAATCCCGGGTTTAGGAACTGGCCTATTTTTCCGATGGTTCCTACAAGAGCCGATAAACCCTCCAGGGCATAATACTCACACTGCATCGGGATAATCACGCCATCACAAGCCACCAGCGAGTTTACTGTGAGCAGACTCAAGGATGGGGGGCAATCGACGATGATGTAATCGTAGTTCTGTTTCACTCTAGCCAGGGCGTGGCGCAATCGACTCTCCCGGCTAGGAAGTTTCAACAGCTCTACCTCGGCTGCAGTAAGATCACCATTTGCTGGCAGTACGTCAAAGGCTCCCGACTCACAGCGATGCAGGGCCTTTTCTGTCACTGTATCGCCCGTGAGTACATCGAGTACACTGATCGCCAGCAGGTTTTTGTTGATTCCACAACCCATGGTGGCATTACCCTGGGGATCCATATCCACCAACAAGATTCTTTTGTTGAAGGTGGCAAGGGATGCTGCCAAATTGACACTGGTGGTGGTTTTACCCACGCCTCCCTTCTGGTTGGCGATGGCAAATGTCTTGGTCAAAGCGGGGTCCTCAAGCAGGTGCTATCTCTACCAGGTGTCGCTGACCCTCCACCCCTGGCACTTCTAGCCGATGTGAGGCAATGACATTATAGTGTTTTGGCAACTCACTCAACTCCTGCTGGGGGTATTGGCCCTTCATCGCGTAATAGCGACCTCCAGTTGCCAGCAGGTGTGAACATTTTTCCACCATATCGAGCAGGCTGCTGAAAGCCCTGCTGATCACAGCATCAAAGTGTGTATCTGGTTGGTAAGCTTCAACCCGGCTCTGCACTTCTCGGACATTATCAAGGTTCAAGCTATTTCTTGCCTGAAACAGAAAGCGGGTTTTTTTGCCATTGCTGTCCAGCAGAGTGAACTTGCGGTCTGGAAAACAGATCGCCAGAGGGATACCAGGAAGGCCCGGCCCTGTCCCTACGTCGATCAGCTCATTGCCCTGAATATATTTGGCAATACTTAGGCTATCCAGTAGATGCAGGTATAACATTTCATGCGGATCTCGCACAGCCGTGAGGTTATATGCCCTGTTCCACTTTTGTAGCAGCGACAGGTAGTCCAGCAGTAATGCAACCTGCTGATCACAGAGGGGAAGTTCAAGCGCATCAAGGCCTGCCCGCAATTTAGAAGCCAAATCAGCCATACGTCAGGCTATTTTCTGCTCGGATACGGATTTCTTTTTAAGGTAAATCAGCAGCAATGAGATGGCCGCTGGGGTTACGCCAGGAATCCTGGACGCTCTGGCCAAGGTATCCGGTTGCGCCGCCGCCAGTTTCTGCTTGACCTCGTTGGATAATCCTTTCACCGAGTCATAGTCGAAATCTGCCGGTATCGGTGTATTTTCCTGGCGCTGCATGCGTTCGATTTCTTCCTGTTGGCGGTCGATATAGCCAGCGTATTTGGCATCAATTTCAACCTGTTCCGCCACATCACCAGGAATCATTTCTTCGTTCATTGTACTGATATCGCTATAGCCCAGTTCCGGACGCTTCAGCAAGTCATGCAGGCTGTACTCCCTGCTTAAGGTTGCCCCTGTTTTTTGCTCCAGCACACCAGCTTGCTCACTGCCCGGTTGTACCCAGGTGGTTCGCAGGCGTTGCTGCTCACGCTCTATCTGTTCGCGTTTTTTTGCAAAGGCCTGCCAACGGCTGTCATCCACG
The DNA here is from genome assembly GCA_023261185.1 of Porticoccus sp. Classification (GTDB taxonomy): domain Bacteria; phylum Pseudomonadota; class Gammaproteobacteria; order Pseudomonadales; family Porticoccaceae; genus Porticoccus; species Porticoccus litoralis. The sequence continues at coordinate 60,149 of JALRJN010000109.1, read as the reverse complement.
ACACCGAGTTGCCGCCCGGTTTCTGTCAATCTGAGATCCGCATTATCCTGACGCAGTAAAAGACGATATTCGGCCCGGCTGGTAAACATCCGATAGGGTTCACGGGTACCCATGGTAATAAGATCATCGACTAGCACGCCGATATAGGCTTCGTCCCGGCGGGGACACCAGGGCTCTTTTCCCTGAACCAGAAGACCCGCATTGATGCCTGCCAGTAACCCCTGTGCCGCCGCTTCCTCATAGCCGGTGGTGCCATTGATCTGACCTGCGAAATACAGTCCGTTGATAAACTTGTTTTCCAGAGAATACTTCAGATCCTGAGGGTTGAAGAAATCGTACTCGATGGCATAGCCGGGCCTGGTGATATGGGCATTTTCAAATCCGGATATTGAGCGCACCAGTTGCATCTGCACATCAAAAGGCAAACTGGTAGAAATACCGTTAGGGTACAATTCGTGGGTACTCAAACCCTCCGGCTCAATGAAAATCTGGTGGCTTTCCTTATCGGCAAAGCGCACGACTTTGTCCTCGATGGATGGACAATAACGGGGGCCAATGCCTTCGATCACGCCGGTATACATGGGTGAGCGATCCATGCCGCTGCGAATAATGTCATGGGTGCGATCATTGGTGTAAGTCACATGGCAACAGGTTTGTTCCGGGTGCTCATCGACCGAACCGAGAAAAGACATGACCGGTTCCGGCTGGTCACCCCACTGTACCTGCAACCCACTGAAGTCTACGCTCCGTGCATCAATACGCGGCGGGGTGCCTGTTTTCAACCGGTCGACACGCAAGGGTAACTCACGCAGTCGTTTCGCCAGATCAATGGATGGCGGGTCACCCGCTCTGCCACCGGCATAGTTTTCCAGCCCGATATGAATTTTTCCGCCCAGAAATGTTCCTGTCGTTAATACCACCGCCTGAGCCATAAATCGCAGGCCCATCTGGGTTACAACCCCGGTGACGCGATGATCGTCAACGATGAGATCTTCGGCTGACTGCTGAAAAATCCAGAGATTGGGCTGGTTTTCCAAAATACTCCGTATAGCCGCCTTGTAGAGCACTCTATCAGCCTGAGCCCGGGTTGCTCTCACTGCAGGCCCTTTGCGAGAGTTAAGAACCCGGAATTGTATGCCACCTAGATCGGTGGCCTTCGCCATGGCACCACCCAAAGCATCCACCTCTTTAACCAGGTGGCTCTTCCCAATACCACCAATGGCGGGATTACAGGACATCTGCCCCAACGTTTCGATGTTGTGCGTCAATAACAGGGTTTTGCAGCCCATTCTAGCTGCTGCAAGGCAGGCTTCCGTTCCGGCGTGGCCACCCCCAATGACAATGACATCAAAGTTGTCTGGATAGTCCATTGTGGGTAACACCTCAAGGGGAAGTGAAAAAGGGGCGCCATTATACGAAAGATTGACTAAAAAATAATCGCCTTTCGTTGAAGGTTTTTTCAGTATGAAGGAGATGAACTGATGATGTGAGTAAGATTATGAGCAAAGAAAAATAAATAGATATATATGTATAGATATATAAGTTCTTAAACTTATAGTTATATATAGAGGGAACACTTTCTGTGTAAAACCCTTTTTTTGCTAATAAAAACAATATTTTATCCCACTTAAAACCCTCGTAGTAACCTGCATGATAGCTGCCTCTTACCCTTGAGTTAGTCGTGGATAAAAGGCCACTTTATCCCCAGAAAAGCCAGATGCAGAGTTATACACAATTTCATCCTGAGGTTATTCATGGGTTTGTGCCCCCTATTACCCACAAGTTAATCAGTGGTGTGGGTAACCTGTGTTCATATGTGGATAACTTTGTGTATAACCAGGGTGGAGGAGATATTTTTGCCAACCCCATATGATTCGTTGATCTTGGGCAGGTTTTTCATTAAAATCGCCCGCCCTTTGCAAGGTATTACACAGTTAACGGAAGTCAGTCATGAAAAGAACATTTCAGCCCAGCGTGCTCAAGCGTAAACGTACTCACGGTTTCCGCGCTCGTATGGCCACCAAAAATGGCCGTCAGGTGATTAACCGCCGTCGTGCAAAAGGTCGGAAGCGCCTAGCGGCCTGATAGATATCATCTATCAGGGCAGACATGTGCCCGAGTTTACTTTTGGAAGAAATAAACGCCTACTGACAGCCCGGTCTTACCGGGCTGTTTTTGGTGACACGCGCTATAAGGTTGCTCACCCAAACCTGTTGCTGCTGGCAAGGCCCAATCAGTTCTCATACCCCAGGCTGGGTCTGGTGGTCGCCAAGAAAAATATCCGTCACGCAGTAGATCGCAACCGTGTAAAACGGGTGGCGCGCGAGACATTTCGCTCTGCCCAAGGTTATTTAGATTCACTTGATATCATTTTTCTAGCACGTCAGGGTCTCGATCAACTGACACACAGTGAGCAAACCAGCTTGCTTAATCAAAGCTGGCAGCGCCTGTGCCGAATGCTGGAAGCGGAAAAATGATACGTGCTGCAATCATCTCTTTAATCAGAGGTTATCAATACCTTGTCAGCCCGCTCCTGGGTAATCGCTGTCGCTTTCACCCGACCTGTTCCTGCTATGCCATTGAAGCAGTAAATCACCACGGAACATTAAAAGGGGGTTATCTAACCCTGCGTCGGCTTATAAAATGTCACCCTTTTCACCCCGGGGGTTATGACCCGGTACCAGAACCAGAACAAACTCAGAGTTGAAATAACTATGGATTGGCAACGTTCGCTGCTTATTGGCGCCATGCTCGTGGTGCTTTACATGCTGTTCCTGGAATGGAACACATTTCAGGAAGCCCATAAGCCCCAACCAGACAATAGTATGGTTGAGGCGTTGGTACCGGAAACACCGGACCTGACTCCCGCGGCAGAAACGGCGAGTGACCTGCCGGAGGTTGTTGTCGATTCAAACACCCCGCAAACACCAACCCTTTCAGTTGAGCCGACAAAAAGCCGACTCGTTACCATCACTACAGATGTGTTGAAAGTCATCGTTGATACCCATGGTGGTGATATTGTTCGCATAGAACTACTCAAGCATTTGACGGAACTGGAAAACAGCACAGACCCGTTTATTCTGCTTAATCGCACTGCTACCACTACCTACATTGCCCAGAGTGGGCTGATTGGTCCCAATGGCACTGATACCAGCAAAAATCGCCCAATTTTCGCGGCGACATCAGACATTTTTTCCATCGCTGCCGATCAACAAAGTCTTCAGGTCGATATGACCTATCAGCTGGGTGCCGTTTCTATCATCAAGCGCTATACCCTCAACCGTGGTGATTATCTGCTTGATGTCTCCTATCTGGTGGACAACAAGAGTGATCAGCCCTGGAAGGCGGCACTATTTGGTCAAATAAAGCGCGACAGCCATCAACCCCAGGCCACTAATGGTATGGGTATGAGCCCCTACCTGGGAGCGGCGTTGCGTACCACCGAAGAAAACTACAAAAAGCTGGATTTTGAAGACCTGCAAAAAGAGGCTTTCAAGGAAAACCTGACCGGAGGATGGGTGGCGATGATCCAGCACTACTTCATAAGTGCCTGGGTTCCTGATCAGACGGCCGTCAACCATTTTAATCTGCGCAAGCTTGGTAATCAGGATCTTTATGCGCTAGGTTTTACCTCTCCGCAGATTGATGTAGCCCCCGGCACAACAGGTGAACTGAAAGCCTCTTTTTATGCTGGTCCCAAGGATCAGTATCGGTTGGAGGAAATATCACCTTACCTGGACCTCACCGTCGATTATGGTTGGCTCTGGTGGGTCGCCAAACCCATCTTCTGGGTTCTTTACCATATACAGGGACTCATCGGTAATTGGGGTTGGTCGATCATTCTGCTGACAGTTCTTATCAAGTTGGCTTTTTTCAAGCTGTCGGCAACCAGTTATCGTTCAATGGCTAATATGCGGAAGCTGCAGCCAGAGATGGCACGTTTAAAAGACCTCTATGGAGATGATCGGCAAAAACTTTCCCAGGAAACAATGAATCTGTACAAACGGGAAAAAGTAAACCCCATGGGTGGCTGCCTGCCTATCCTGGTTCAGATGCCCGTCTTTATTTCCCTTTACTGGGTGCTGTTTGAAAGTGTTGAGTTGCGTCACGCGCCGTGGATTCTCTGGATTAGTGATTTGTCAGTCAAAGACCCCTACTTCATCCTGCCACTGTTAATGGGTGCCAGCATGTTTGTACAGATGCGATTGAACCCAACGCCACCGGATCCCACCCAGGCGAAGATCATGCAGATGATGCCAATAGCATTTACTTTCTTCTTCATGTTCTTCCCAGCCGGCCTGGTGTTGTATTGGACGGTGAACAACCTGCTGTCCATTGCTCAGCAGTGGGTCATCACACGTCAGATTGAGGGCGCACCGGCAAAAAAATAAGATAGGGGCTCCTTCGGGAGCCCTTTTTCTCGGAGGTTGGGTTTTGGATCAAGATACCATTGTCGCAGTTGCCACGGCCCCCGGTAGGGGTGGTGTTGGTATTGTGCGGCTATCCGGCAAGAACATCCTGCCTTTTATAGCGTCTGTTGTTGGAAAAAATCTGGATCCGAGAAACGCCACATTTTGTGATTTCCTGGATTCAGGTGGAGAGGTAATTGATCAGGGGTTAGCCATTTATTTCAAGGCGCCAAACTCCTTTACCGGCGAGGATGTGTTAGAACTCCAGGGACATGGGGGGCCGGTAGTCCTCGACCTTCTGGTGAGGCGCGCGCTATCTCTGGGTGCGCGATTGGCTGAGCCGGGAGAATTCACTAAACGGGCATTCCTTAATGACAAGCTTGATCTGGCTCAGGCAGAAGCGGTTGCTGATCTAATTGATGCTTCTTCCAGTGAGGCGGCTCGATGCGCTGTGCGATCTTTGCAGGGTGTTTTCTCAAACCGAATACATGAACTGGTTGAGGGATTGATATCCCTTCGGATTTACGTTGAAGGCGCTATCGACTTTCCAGAGGAGGAAATCGATTTCCTTGCCGATGGTCAGGTATTGACGCAGCTCTGCGTCCTAAATAAAAAGCTGAGTGAAGTGCTTAAACAGGCCCAACAGGGCAGTTTATTGCGCGATGGGATGACCGTGGTTATTGCCGGCAAACCCAACGCAGGCAAATCGAGCCTCCTCAATGCGCTTGCGGGTAGGGAGCGTGCCATCGTCACCGATATTGCCGGCACTACTCGCGATGTGCTGCGGGAGGAAATCAGTATTGATGGCATGCCATTGCATGTCATTGATACTGCGGGCCTGCGGGAGACAGGGGATATCGTCGAGATGGAGGGCATACGAAGAGCCTGGCAGGAAATCGAAAATGCAGACCGGGTGCTTTTTGTTATCGATAGTACGGACGACTATTCCCTGCAGGCTAAGCAGATCTGGCCAGAGTTTTATGAGCGCTATCCTGATAAAACCAATATCAGTTTTATTCTGAACAAGGCTGACCTGTCGGGGTTACCCTGTGGTCTGGATGAAAGTGCCGCTACCCCGGTAATAGCGTTGTCGGCCAAAGGGGGCTTGGGGCTAGACGCCTTAATTACCCACCTCAAGGATTGTATGGGTTATACCGGTGGAGGTGGGGGAACATTTATCGCACGACGCAGACACCTTGATGCTTTGCACCGGGCACAAACCAGCCTGGTAGCAGGCCATACCCAGCTGCAGGAGGCAGGAGCAGGGGAGCTGTTGGCGGAAGATCTCAGGCTGGCCCAGCAGGCCCTGGGCGAAATCACGGGCGAGTTCTCCGCAGATGATATGCTGGGTAGAATCTTTTCCAGTTTTTGTATTGGCAAGTGACTCTTGCTAGAGGCTCGGTCACCAAATTCTAAGAACCTAGCAAGAACAATACCTTAGAAGTTTCTCGACAGATAACCCCCTGCATGTCCACTAGATACCAACAGGTTATCCATAGGATATGGTCAAAAAACAATCAAAAAATTATTTTTATCTGTGCATAATATAAGTCAATTGATATTTGGTAACCCAATGATAAACAACAAGTTATTATTTTTTGTTCCTTCGCAAAAATTATGAACAGGTGTGGATAAGCAGGGTTATTCCCGATAGACTATCGGCACAAAAAAGAGCGTAGCAGTTAGCGACAATCGAACGGATAAAACAAAAAAGGGGTTGGGCTTGGCACAAGTACTTTGGGAAAAATGTCTGGGTTGCTTGCAGGAAGAGCTACCCGCCCAACAATTCAATACCTGGATAAGACCCCTGACGCTGAATATTCCTGATGGCCAACCGGCCGCACCCGAAGACAGCACAAACAACATTCAACTCCTTGCCCCGAACCGGTTCGTCAAAGACTGGGTATCCGACAAGTTCCTTGATCGCATTGTTGAGCTATTCCAGCAGATTAGCGGTAAGCGTTGCTCAGTGACCGTGGAATCCGGAACGCTCTCACCGGCGGTGAAACTGCCACCGGTGGACATTCCAAAGGTAAATGCGCCCGTAATTGAAAGTACAACTCGCGTCCAGGTCGTTCCTGACACCCGAAATTCGGGAGTAGAAGGTGGGCTAAATCACCAAAGCAATATAAATGAAACGTTCACGTTTTCTTCATTTGTGGAGGGTAAATCCAACCAGTTGGCTTTAGCGGCATCCCGTCAGGTGGCAGAGAACCCGGGTAGTTCATATAACCCGCTCTTTATTTACGGAGGTGTTGGGCTCGGTAAAACGCACCTCATGCACGCGGTAGGGAATGCGCTTCGACAGCAAAAGCCCAACGCAAAAATTATTTATCTTCACTCAGAGCGTTTTGTTGCCGATATGGTAAAAGCTCTGCAGTTAAATGCCATCAATGATTTCAAACGGTTTTACCGTTCCGTTGATGCGCTGCTAATTGATGACATACAGTTTTTTGCTGGCAAAGAGCGATCCCAGGAAGAGTTCTTTCACACCTTCAATGCCTTGTTGGAAGGCGGGCAGCAAATGATCCTCACCTGTGACCGCTACCCCAAGGAAATAGATGGCTTGGAAGAGCGGCTGAAGTCTCGTTTCGGTTGGGGCCTAACCGTAGCTGTAGAGCCACCCGAGCTGGAAACCCGGGTGGCTATTCTGATCAAGAAAGCGCTGCAGGCTAAAGTTGAGCTACCCACGGATTCGGCTTTTTTTATTGCCCAGCGTCTGCGTTCTAATGTTCGAGAGCTAGAGGGTGCACTAAAAAGGGTGATAGCAAGCGCTCACTTCACAGGCAGGCCCATTGATATAGATCTTATCAGGGAGTCGTTGCGGGACCTGCTGGCGCTGCAGGACAAGTTGGTCACGATTGATAATATTCAACGAGTAGTCTCTGAATACTACAAGGTAAAGTTGTCAGAACTATTATCGAAAAGGCGTAGTCGTTCCATTGCCAGGCCTCGGCAGGTTGCCATGGCTCTGGCCAAAGAGCTCACCAGTCACAGCCTTCCGGAAATCGGAGAAGCTTTTGGTGGCCGCGACCACACCACGGTTTTGCATGCTTGCCGCAAGGTGAAAGAATTGCAGGAAACCAGTCGAGAAATCAGCGATGATATCAAGCAGTTGATGAGAACATTAACGACCTAAAAAGCTGATTAAATAAACGCCTGTCCTTGGTACATTTATCGCTCATAATAAGCAACCTCTTTACTTTTACTCTTCTAATAGTTGGGATGAATAACGGATGAAGTTCAGCGTATCGCGAGAAGAATTTTTAAAGCCGCTTCAGCTGGTAGTTGGTGTAGTAGAACGCCGTCAGACACTGCCAATCCTGTCCAATGTTTTGATCTCCTTAAAAGATGGTCGGCTATCTTTAACAGGTACTGACCTTGAAGTGGAAATCATCGGCCAACTCAAGATGGAGAGTATGTCCGACGAGGGAGAAATTACCGTACCAGCAAGAAAGCTGATGGATATTTGTCGTTCACTACCCGATGGAAGTGAGTTGTCCCTGCAGGAAGAAGCTGCGGGCCGTTTGCTCATTACTAGTGGTCGCAGTCGTTTTACTTTGTCCACACTCCCAGCCAGCGAATTCCCCAGTGTTGATGGTGGTCCAGGTAATTGCGAGTTCAACATTGATCAGGGCCTTTTTAAGCAGTTGCTGGACAGTACAGCATTTGCCATGGCACAGCAGGATGTCCGCTACTACCTTAATGGCATGTTGCTCGAAGTGGGCGACGGCCGTCTCAGGGCAGTGGCGACAGATGGCCACCGCCTCGCCATGAAAGATGCTTCATTGCCGGGAGTTGATCAGTCCCCGATCCAGGTCATTGTTCCGCGCAAGGCAGTTATAGAGTTATCCCGGCTGATGGGTGGAGAAGGAGAGGTTACGGTAGTTCTCGGTAATAATCATATCCGTGTCACCACCCCAGAGTGCTGTTTTACTTCAAAACTGGTTGATGGCTCCTATCCGGATTATGAGAGGGTTTTACCCAAGGGTGGAGACAAGCCATTAACTGGTAATCGTGAAGATCTTCGCCATGCCTTCAGTCGCACATCCATTCTTTCCAATGAAAAATATCGTGGCGTACGCTTAGTACTCGGAGATGGCGTATTGACCATGACGGCTAACAACCCTGAGCAGGAAGAGGCTCAGGAGGAAGTGGTGGTTAACTACAACTCCGGCGAGCTCGAGGTTGGCTTTAATGTCAGCTATATCATAGATGTTCTCAATGTGCTGAAAGGCAAGGATGTACGATTCGTGTTATCAGATGCCAACAGCAGTGCATTGATGCAGGATCCGGAAGACGAAAGCGCGGCTTATGTTGTCATGCCCATGCGTCTCTAAAAAAGTGGGTCCGTGTAGCACACTATGCCCCTGACAAAACTGGATGTTAGCGGCTTGAGAAATCTCAAGCCGATCCAGCTCCATCTCAGCCCAACACTCAACCTGTTTTACGGTAGCAACGGAAGTGGTAAAACCAGTCTTCTGGAGGCTGCCTTTTTGCTGGGGCGAGGGCGCTCATTTAGAAATCGACAAATTCAGGCAGTGATCAATGAGGGTCAGACCGGGTGTACGGTCTTTGGTCTGTCGAGGGAGTCGAGTGGCAGGGAAATTCCTCTAGGTGTAACACGCTATCGGCAAGGTAGTGGAATCTTCAAAGTGGGTGGGGTATCAGTCAATACGGCATCATCGCTGGCAGAGGCTCTCCCAATTCTGCTGATCAACCAGGATGGTTTTAATCTGCTGGAGGGCTCACCACAGCATCGCCGTCGCTTCCTTGATTGGGGTGTGTTCCACGTGGAACAAGGCTATCAGCGACAGTTTCAACGATTCCAGCGTACCCTTAAGCAACGCAATTCACTCCTTCGGCATGTTAGAATAGACACTGACTTACTGGCTACTTGGGACAAAGAGCTTGTCGATTCTGCGGAGCAGATAACCGCGGCAAGAGAAGGTTACCTAGAGCGACTTCTTCCTGTGCTGAATGATGTGTTGCAGGAGCTGTCGCCAGAGTTGCAGGATATCAGGTTTGCGCTGTTTAAGGGTTGGGATGAAGATAAGACCCTATCAGAGATTCTGTTGGAAGACCGAAGTCGAGACCAACAGTTTAAGACTACGCATCACGGGCCACACCGGGCAGACTTGAGAATACGTATAGATAGACATAATGCCAGTGATGTACTGTCCAGAGGACAATTAAAAATACTGGCTATAGCCATGTTGGTTGCTCAGGGGTACTTGTACCACCAGAAAACGGGACGGCATGGCTTATATCTAATAGATGATTTAGCAGCGGAATTGGATTTGAGGCACCGCATGTTAGTGACCAGGCTGCTAGGGCGGCTGGGGGCGCAGGTGTTTATAACAGGTGTCGACAAACACGTATTGTTGGGGCTGTGGGAAGGGTCGCCGCCACAGGCCATAAAATTGTTCCACGTGGAACAGGGTGAAATCACGGAAGAGGCTGGTGATTGAGCCCATATTCGGGCTATTAATGTCGTTACAGGACAAACCATGAGCGAAGAACAGAATTACGACTCGTCCAGTATCAAGGTCCTAAAGGGTCTCGATGCGGTAAGAAAGCGGCCAGGAATGTACATCGGTGATACTGATGATGGCACAGGCCTACACCATATGGTGTTCGAAATAGTCGATAACTCTATCGATGAGGCGTTAGCCGGTCATTGCACAGAAATCAGAGTTATCATTCACCCGGATGAGTCAGTCACGGTGGTTGATAATGGCCGTGGTATACCCACAGAGATTCACGAAGAGGGGGTGTCTGCGGCAGAAGTCATTATGACGGTACTGCATGCTGGTGGTAAGTTTGACGATAATACCTACAAAGTATCGGGTGGCTTACATGGTGTGGGTGTTTCGGTAGTAAATGCACTGTCTTCTGTGTTGCGTCTCACCATCCGTCGTGGAGGTAATGTTTACGAACAAACCTATCATCATGGCGTACCCCAGGAACCATTGAAAATTGTTGGCGAAACCAAAGAAACTGGCACTGCGATTCACTTTATCCCCTCACCAGAGACTTTCAGCAACATCAAATTTCACTTTGAAATGCTCGCGAAACGGCTCAGGGAGCTGTCTTTCCTGAATTCAGGCGTGCGCATTGTGCTAATGGATGAGCGCACAGGAAAAGAAGATGTGTTTGAGTATGAGGGAGGTCTGAAAGCCTTCGTTGAGTACCTGAACGTTAACAAAAATACCATCAACCAAGTCATGCACTTCGATATGCAGCGGGATGACGGTATTGGTGTGGAAGTTGCCCTGCAGTGGAATGACAGCTTTCAGGAAAATATTTTCTGCTATACCAATAACATCCCTCAGAGAGATGGCGGTACTCACTTGGCAGGATTTCGTGCCGCGCTGACACGCTCCCTGAATAACTACATAGAAAAGGAAGGTATTGGCAAAAATGCCAAGGTCAGCACCACGGGGGATGATGCACGCGAAGGTTTAACCGCGATTATCTCTGTCAAAGTGCCGGATCCGAAATTCTCGTCACAGACCAAGGACAAACTGGTCAGTTCTGAGGTAAAAACCGCTGTAGAACAGGAAATGGGGGCCCAGTTTGGCGATTACCTACTGGAAAATCCCCAGGATGCGAAAAGTGTTGTAACCAAAATGGTTGAAGCAGCTCGCGCTCGGGAAGCCGCCCGTAAAGCCCGAGAAATGACGCGCCGCAAAGGAGCTCTGGATATCGCAGGGTTGCCGGGTAAGTTGGCAGACTGTCAGGAAAAGGACCCGGCATTGTCAGAGCTTTATCTGGTGGAGGGTGATTCTGCGGGTGGATCTGCCAAGCAGGGGCGGGATCGACGCACACAGGCAATTCTGCCGTTGAAAGGTAAGATTCTGAACGTAGAAAAAGCTCGTTTTGACAAGATGCTGTCCAGTGCAGAGGTGGGAACACTGATTACTGCTCTGGGTTGCGGCATCGGGGCTCAGGAATTTAACCCAGAAAAACTTCGTTATCACACCATTCTGATCATGACCGATGCCGATGTGGACGGCTCTCATATTCGCACGCTGTTGCTGACGTTCTTTTTTAGACAGATGCGGGAGCTAGTGGAGCGTGGTCATATCTACATTGCCCAGCCGCCCCTCTACAAGATCAGCAAAGGTAAGCAGGAGCAATATCTTAAGGATGATCAGGCACTTACAGACTTTCTCACCCAGTCAGCACTGGAAAATGCCAGTTTGCACGTCAGTGCTGAGGCGCCGGGAATTAGCGGTACTGTTCTGGAGTCACTGGTGACGGAATACCGCCGTGTGATGAGTATTATTGAGAGAATGTCCCGGGTTTATCCAGAGGGAGTATTACACAAAATGGTGTACTTGCCGGCTCTGGATACGCAGGCCCTGTCAGACCGCGCAACTGTTGCAAAGTGGTGCAGTGAGCTGTCTGCCAGCTTGGAGCTGGATAATATTGCCGGAGGACACCGTTATCGAGTGGAAGTGGAGGAAGATACTGAACGGCATATCTACCGGCCATCTATCGAAATTACGGCACATGGCGTACCAACCACGTATCGTATCAGCCATGACTTTTTTGCTTCCGGCGAATATGCCGCTATTCGATCATTGGGGGAGAAACTCCAGGGGTTGTTAGAGGAGGGTGCCTACGTTCAACGCGGTGAGCGTAGTAAACCCGTGAGCAGCTTCAGTGAGGTGATCAACTGGTTAATGCAGGAATCCCGGAGGGGTTACAATATTCAGCGCTATAAAGGTCTGGGTGAGATGAACCCGGAGCAGTTGTGGGAAACCACCATGAACCCTGAAACCCGCAGAATGTTGCGGGTGACCGTGGAAGATGCCATAGCGGCAGATCAGATGTTCAATACCCTAATGGGTGACCAGGTAGAACCGCGTCGAGAATTTATTGAGAGCAATGCGCTTCTTGTGACGAATCTTGACGTCTAACCCATTGATATAAATAAAAAAAACGGCTTAAAGGCCGGTTTTTTTATGACGGGATGTATACTTGTCAGCAAGGATTACTCTTCACGCTGACGCCAGAGATCACCATCGGATTTACGACGACCCTTACCCTGCCGGCGATCGTCCTTGCTTGGCTCAAAACGAATATCTTCACGCCGATCTGTTTTTTTTCGACGTTGGTCGGAGCGGCGTTCTGGGCCTGTGTAAGTACCATTATCTAACGGTGACATAGGTTTTTTCTCCCTGAATATTATTGATACAGTCTAGGCTAACCCGCTAACACCCGCCATATACAGAACGTTATCTTGGCTATTAACGCACATCAAGCCTGTCTTGCTGCCCTTCGATCCATTCTTTCACTTCTTCGGTAAGCGCCTGGCTTTCCTTATCGGTAGTGCTGATAGGCTTGCCAATGACGACATGAACCACACCGGAACGCTTCAGTAACTGATGAGATGGCCAGCAGTATCCGGCATTGTGGGCAATGGGGACGACAGGGACCTTGGAGGCAATGGCCAGTGCCGCACCGCTGCGTCCGTATTTCCCTACTTTGCCGTAAGGGGTGCGCGTGCCCTCGGGATAAATCACAACGCGATTACCTTCGGAAATACGCTGTTTTCCCTGTTGCATCACCTGAACCATGGCTTGCCTGGGATTGCTGCGATCAATAGCGATGGGGTGCATAAGGCGAATACCCCAACCAAAAAAAGGGATTTTCAGCAGTTCCTGCTTCAATATGGTACTAACTGGCATAAACAGGCGCTGCAGGAAAAAGGTTTCCCAGGTGGACTGGTGCTTGCTGAGTACAACACAGGGGCCATCGGGAATGTTTTCCAGGCCCTCTACTTTGATTTTTACCCCGCAGGTCAGACTCAGGGAACGAACAATCAGCATACCGGCGGTCGTCAGCATGTGATGACGGTTTATGTAACTGAGGAAAGGTCCAGACAGGGAAGACAAAACACCGAAAAAAATAACGATCAGAAAATACAGCACATAAAAGCAAATGGAGCGCAGATACATGATGGGTGTATTCATGTTAGCTGTCCTGTGTTGTCTCAAGCAGGTTGGTGACGGCAGCCGACAGGTCGTCAAAAACCGGCGCAGTTGCCAGTTCGGATTCGGGCTGTTGTGCCAACTTGCTTTCCGTTGCTGCGCCCTTGCCGGTTCTGACCAAAATCGGAGAGCAGTGGTATTTGAGTCCGGCTTGCAGATCCCGCAGGCTATCGCCGATTAATGGCACACCAGCGAGGTCTGTAGAAAACTCCTCTGCAATTGCAGCCAGTAAACCAGGGGCCGGTTTGCGACAGAGGCACTGGTCATCTGGCGTATGTGGGCAATAAAAAATGCCGGATAACTCGCCGCCCTGTTCCAGTACCAGCTCGTTCAGTCGGGCGTGCATGGCTTCCAGCTCGTCAAGGTCAAACAGGCCGCGACCAATGCCGGACTGGTTGGTGGCAACCACCACGGTATAGCCGGCATTGGAAAGACGAGCGATGGCTTCGATACTGCCGGGGATCGGCACCCATTCTTCCAATGATTTAATGTAGTTGTCGGAGTCCTGATTAATGACACCGTCCCGATCGAGAATAATAAGCTTCATGGCTTACTTGGCGGGAACCAGCAGTGAAATATCTGCCACTTCCAGGAACAGTTCCCGCAGCTGCTGTAGCAACACCAGACGGTTATTGCGAACAGCAACATCATCCACCATGACCATCACGTCATCAAAGAAGCGATCCACAGGTTCCCTGAGGGAGGCCAGCTTTTTCAGGGCATCGGTATAGTCGCGGGTCTTCAGTAGAGGTTTAACCTGATTACTGAGTTCCACCAGTGTTTTTGCCAGTACCTGCTCAGCAGGATCATTGAGCAGCGTGTTATCAATGGCCGTGTTGTTAAATGCCGTGTCCTGTTTGGTAAGAATATTGGAAACGCGTTTGTTCGCAGCGGCCAATGCCTGTGCTTCCGGAAGCTGGTTGAAGGCATTAACAGCCTGTACCCGCAGGTGAATATCCAGGGGGTTACTGAGCTGGCGTGCTGCAACGGACAGGAAAACTTCTACGGGGATAGACTCATCTTCGTACCAAGCGCGGAAGCGGTCAACCATGTAAGTAAGTACTTGCTCTACGACTTTATCAGAGCCCGTCTTGATTGATGGTAAATCGTGAGCCGAAGCGGCAAGGGTTAGGGCCGTGCGCAAATCCAGGTCCAGTTTTTTCTCAACCAGAATGCGCAGCACACCCAGGCTGGCACGACGCAGGGCGAAAGGGTCGCGGGAGCCAGTCGGTGGCTGGCCAATACCGAAGATGCCAACCAATGTGTCCAAGCGATCGGCGATGGCCAGTGTAGCACCGGTGGCTGTTTGCGGCAGTTGGTCACCGGCGAAGCGGGGCAGGTACTGTTCCAGTAATGCTTCCGCTACCTCGGCATGTTCGCCATCATTAACGGCATAGTAGCGCCCCATGATGCCTTGCAAATCATCAAATTCGCCGACCATTTCGCTGACCAAATCCGACTTGCACAACTGGGCAGCGCGGGCCGCCAGTTTTGGATCGGCACCGGTGCTGCCAGCCAGCGATTCAGCCAGTCGGGCTACCCGCTCTGTTTTGTCATACAGCGTGCCGAGTTGCGCCTGGAAGACAATGGACTTGAGGGCATCCCGGCGTGATTCCAGAGATGTTTTGCGATCAGTGTCATAGAAGAAGGCGGCATCGCTGAGCCGTGGACGGATCACGCGCTCATTGCCATCCACCACTTGTGCGGGATCGCGACTCTCAATGTTTGCCACCGTGATAAACAGAGGGAGCAAATTATCCTCAGCATCTACTGCATGAAAGTATTTCTGGTGCTCTTTCATGGAAGAAATCAGTGCTTCAGGCGGTACTTGCAGGAAGCGTTCTTCAAAGCGACCCACCAGCGGAATCGGCCATTCATTCAGCGCGGTGACTTCATCCAGCAAACTGTCATCGATGACTGCGTTACCGCCGGCTTCTTTGGCGGCGATAGTAACGCCTTTCCGGATCAGTTCACGGCGTTCGGAAAAGTCCGCAATCACGTAGGCACTGCGCAACTGTTCCGCGTAGCTTGAGGGAGAATCAATGGTAATGGCTGCCGGTGCGTGAAAACGGTGTCCGCGGGTTTGCTGCCCGGCATCGAGGCCGAGAACTTTCGCTGGCACCACGCGGTCGCCCAACAACATCAGCACCCAATGAACCGGCCTGACAAATTCTTCGCGGCGGGCACCCCAGCGCATGCGTTTCGGAATAGGCAGGGCAGCCAGGGCTTTTTCCACGATAGTACCGAGAAGGGATTCAGTGGCTTCGCCTGCCTGGGTGGCGCGGTGACATAGCTTGTCCTGCTTGCCATCGTTCTCCACTTTGCTGGAAAGTTCGTCAATAGCAATGCCGTTTTTACTGGCAAAGGCTTCGGCGGCACGGGTTGGCTGGCCATCCTTGAAGGCAACATTGACCGGTGGTCCCCAGGCGATGATTTCCTGGGTCGGAGTTTGTTCATCCAGTGCTTTGATGCAGAGAGCCAGTCGACGGGGTGCGGCGTAACTTGTTACCTCTCCAAAGGTCAGCTCGCGTTCTGAAAGCTGGGCGAGGATTTCATCGCGAAAAGCTTCAGATAGGCTCAGCAGCGCCTTGGGTGGCAGTTCTTCGGTACCAATTTCAACCAGAAAATCAGCGCTCATACCTTAACCTCCGCAGCCAGACGGGTAACTTCTTCTGCCAGGGCCTTAGGCGCCAGAGGGAAGCCTAGGGCAAGGCGTGAATCAAAATAAGCCTGTGCTACGGCGCGGGCCAAGGTGCGAACCCGCAGAATAAAACGCTGGCGCTCGGTGACTGAAATAGCGTGGCGAGCATCCAGCAGGTTAAACGCGTGGGAGGCCTTCATAACCATTTCGTATGCCGGTAAGGGCAGTCCCTTTTCAATCAACCGCTGACTTTCCTGTTCGTAGACATCGAAACTCTTGAACAGAAAATCGACATTGGCTTCCTCAAAGTTGAAGGTGGACATTTCTACTTCATTTTGGTGAAACACATCGCCGTAGGTGACATCGCCCTCAGGGCCATGGGTCCACACCAGATCATAGATACTGTCCACACCCTGCAGGTACATGGCAATACGCTCCAGACCATAGGTGATTTCACCGGTGACCGGGTAGCATTCCAAACCGCCAACTTGTTGAAAGTAGGTGAACTGGGTAACTTCCATGCCGTTTAGCCAGACTTCCCAGCCCAGACCCCAGGCGCCCAGGGTTGGTGATTCCCAGTTGTCCTCAACAAAGCGGATATCGTGAATGGCGGTATCAATACCCAGCATGCGAAGCGACTCAAGGTACAGGTCCTGAATATTGTCGGGGGACGGCTTGAGTACTACCTGGAATTGGTAATAGTGCTGCAGCCGGTTGGGATTTTCACCGTATCGGCCATCGGTGGGACGGCGACAGGGCTGAACATAGGCGCTATTCCAGGTTTCCGGCCCGATAGCCCTTAAAAAGGTAGCGGGATGAAATGTGCCGGCACCCACTTCCATGTCCAGTGGTTGCAGAATGACACAGCCATGCTGAGCCCAGAATTGTTGCAGGGCCAGAATCAGCCCCTGAAATGTTGAAACGTCCGCTGATGCCTGTGACACCTGGCTTCCCCTATTGGCGTGCAAAGCTGGCAATTATAAGGCTGCAACCCACGAATAGTAAGGGGTTTCCCCCCTGTTCGCTGACCGGATGTGGGATTGATGCTGGTGGATTGGTATGGTGTTCGGTAATGGTAGAAAATAACGTGGACTGTAGATCAAGGAAGTATGACGAGTGAAAAAAATCTGGTGTGTCTTTTTTCTGTTTTTCACCCTGCTCGGTTGCGAGTCAGCCTATTACAGCGCATGGGAAAAGGTGGGCGTTCACAAGCGGGATATTCTGGTTGATCGGATAGAAGATACGCGAACGGCACAGGAAGATGCCCAAGAACAATTCCGGGATGCACTGGAACAGTATCGAGCCGTGGTTAACTTTGATGGCGGCGATCTGGAGCAACAATATACCCGCCTGGACAGTGAATATCAGGATAGCGTGGAAGCCGCGAACCTGATCTCAGAGCGCATCGCGGCGGTGGAAGATGTCGCTGAAGACCTGTTTGATGAATGGGAAGACGAGCTGCAGCTTATTGAGAACCGGACACTGCGTGAGGACAGTGCAAAAAAATTGCATGACACCCGGTATAAATACAAACACCTGCTGGCGGCCATGCGTCGCGCCGAGAAAAGTATCAAACCGGTGCTAACTGCCATGCGCGACCAGGTGCTTTATCTCAAGCACAACCTGAACGCCAGAGCGATAGATGCACTCAAGGGAGAGTTGAATAGCATCAGCGGCGATGTAAACCGACTTATTCTGGATATGCAGAAATCTATCGATGAGGCTAACCTGTTTATAGATAGAATCCAGAACTAACCCAGACATAACCAAACGCAGAGAACCACGGCATGAAATACAACAACATTCTCGAAACCATTGGCAATACGCCCCATGTACGCTTGGGAAAACTTTTTCCGGGGGATGTGAGCGTCTGGATGAAAGTGGAACGCTTTAATCCTGGCTCCAGCATCAAGGACCGGATCGGGCTGGCCATGCTGGAAGACGCGGAGGAGAAAGGCCTGATCAATAAGGATACGGTGATCATTGAGCCGACCTCCGGCAACACGGGCATTGGTCTGGCGCTGGCCTGCGCGGTGAAAGGTTACCGCCTGGTGCTGACCATGCCGGAATCCATGTCTGTTGAGCGGCGCCGATACCTCAAGGCGCTCGGCGCAGAACTGGTGCTGACACCCAAAGAGCTGGGTATGGGCGGTACTATTGCCAAAGCCAACGAGCTGTTGGAAGAAACAGATAATGCCTGGATGCCACAACAGTTCGTCAATCCCGCCAACGTCAAGGTACACCGGGAAACCACTGCGCAGGAAATTCTCGCTGATTTCCCCGAGGGCATCGATTATCTGATCACGGGTGTCGGTACTGGCGGTCATATTACCGGTTGCGCTGAAGTGCTGAAGGAAAAATTCCCCAATACACAGGTATTGGCGGTGGAGCCGGAGAAATCACCGGTCATCAGTGGCGGAGAAAAAGGGCTTCACCGCATTCAGGGTATTGGTGCCGGCTTTGTTCCCCAAGTACTCAACACGGACATTCTGGATGGGACGATTCTGGTTTCCGAGGAAGATTCTTTTGAAATGGCAAAGCGGTGTGCCAGGGAAGAGGGCATTTTCGTCGGCATCTCGTCCGGAGCCAGTTTGGCCGCTGTCAGTCAGAAACTGGCGGAGATTCCTCCTGGTAGTCAGGTGATGGTGTTCAGTTACGACACCGGTGAACGCTACCTATCCATAGAAGATCTCTTTTAGCGCCCGCCATCTGATCGTTAAAATCTAATAAGAAAAAGCCCCTTAACCCCGGGGCTTTTTTTATCGTTGGGACAAGCAGCAACTACAATTAATGGAAATGGAGTGATTTATGAGCAGGGTGCTGAAAACCTTTGTACTGGCGGCAGTGGTGAGTTGTGGAAACATGGCGCTTGCAGGCCATCACTGGGAAAACATCAACTTTGAGACCACCAGGGTTGGTGAAAATCTGTATGCCTTGATAGCAGAGGGCGGCAACCTCGGTGTGTCCATTGGAGAAGATGGCACGTTTCTGATTGACGATCAGTTTGCCCCGCTGACGCGCAAACTGTTGTGGCAGATCGGTGAACTGGGGGGTGGTACACCCAGGTTTCTGGTAAATACCCACTGGCATTTTGACCACACCGGGGGAAATGAAAACCTGGGTGCCGAAGGCACATTGATCATCGCACACGATAATGTCAGAAAGCTGCTTTCCCGTGACAACCATATCTCCGCCTTTAATCGGGATGTTCCGGCGCTCTCCAGTGAGGGCTTGCCGATGATTACCTTTAGCCACGATACGACGTTTCATCTCAATCAGGAAACCATCCACGTCTTCCATGTGGCCAATGCCCATACGGATGGCGATGCTGTGGTGCACTTCCAGCAGTCCAATGTGATTCACGCCGGGGATATCTGGTTCAACGGGTTCTACCCGTTTATTGATGTTGAACACGGCGGCAGCCTGGCAGGAGTTATCGCGGCTACCGAGCAGATCATTGCCCTCTCGGATGCACAGACAAAAATCATTCCCGGGCATGGGCCAGTGGGGAATAGGGCTGAACTGATGGCCTACCGAGATATGCTGGTCGGTGTTTTCAACACGCTCAGTGCGTTGCAAGCGGAGGGAAAATCACTGCAGGAGGTGATAGCCATGCACCCCATAAAATCTTACGAAGCAGAGTGGGGTGACGAGTTCCTGACAACGGAACAATGGCTTGGCATTATTTATAGTGGCTTGGGAAATTAAGAAAAATGCTGGAGTTTCGTGCCGCAAAGAAAGAAGACTGCCGAACAATTGCAGAGCTGTACAGTATTTCCTCTGATGGTGTAGCTGATTATATCTGGACTCAACTGGCGGAGGACAAAGAAAATGTTTATCACGTCGGACAGAGGCGTTATGAAAATGAAGACAGTGTCTTCAGCTATAAAAATTGTATTGTTGTTGAAAAAGATAAAAAAATAATTGGCATGTTGGTGGCATTTCCAATGATCAGTGATGGAGCTGTCTCCGATGATCCGGTGTTGGCACCCTATAGCCAGCTGGAATTCGACAACAGTTTCTATATTTGTGGAGTTGCGCTCTTTTCGGAATATCGTGGATTGGGTATAGGCACTGAACTAATGCAACTGGCTGAAAAACAGGCAAAAATACGCAAGTTTAATATCCTGAGTCTGGTGGTATTTGAAGAGAATACGGATGCAGTCAGGTTATACGAAAAGCTTGGTTACAAGGAAGTTCAACGTGAGAAAATAGTGCCACACCCACTGATTCACTACACGGGTGATGCCATTTTAATGATAAAAAATTTGAGCAAATAAATGGCTGAAAAACTTCGATTATCAGGAATATTTTTTGTAGTTATATTTGTCCTGATAATAGCCATATTCTTTGCTGCAACAGACCCAATACCACAACCAGAAAATTACAATATTTTTTCAGATCAGAGAAATTTTTTTGGGATTAATCATTTTCTGAATATTATTTCCAGCCTACCCTTTTTAGTCATTGGAATGGTCGGTATTTATTTGGATAAAACTCGAAAACTGGTTCACGATAATTTTTCAACTACACCCGTTTACCAGATCTTTTTTTACGCTGTATTTTGTATCGGCCTGGGTTCCGGTTATTTTCATGCAGCGCCAGATAATGATCGATTAGTTTGGGACCGGTTGCCCATGAGTGTTGCATTCATGTCTCTGGCCTGTGGGTTGGTGTCAGAACATAGCCATCGCGCCTTGCAGCGGTGGTTGTATCCATTGATTCTGATCGGCGTAATGTCGGTTGGCTACTGGCATATCACGGAGCAGATGGGTCGTGGAGATCTGCGTGCCTATCTACTGGTACAGTTTCTTCCTCTGGTAGGTATACCGGTGATCATGTTGATGCAGCCATCCCGCTTCACCAGGTCTGGGGATATTGTGTGGGTACTCTTCTGTTACCTACTGGCAAAATGCTTTGAGGCTTTCGATCGTGACATTTACCAATGGTCTGGGTTCGTCAGCGGACATACTCTGAAGCATCTGTTTGTGGCCTTGGGGTTGGCGGTGTTTTTAAGGATGCTTTTCTGTCGACGGGCAAAAAATAGCACTTGCCTATCAAAAGCATAAATTTAATCAAATGGAACTATGGAATGCAGAGGTTCTATAGTGACAGCTATTGATGACATACGAAGAGGAGGTTCATCATGCAGCGCTTCACAATTTTTGGACATGACGCATGTGGTTTCTGTCGCCAGGCGAAGGCGGTCATGGAGGCCAAAGAGCTGCCGTTCCGTTATGTCAATATTCATGAAGAAGGCATTACACCGGCCGACCTGGCGAAAACCATCGGCAAACCTGTGAACACCGTGCCGCAAATCTTTCATGGCGAAGAGTACATTGGCGGTTATCAGGAACTAACTAAATACCTGGAGACCCTGAAAGAGGAAAACGGGGCCTGATTAACCGCCTGGTTAGTCTTCCTTGCTACCCGAAAGCTGTTGATCCACCTTTCGGGTATTTCCATTTTCGTCAATGGCGACAAATACAAACTGGCCTTCGGTGACTTTGGCGGGTTCGTTTGTGGATTCGATGTTGATCCACACTTCCACATTGATGCTCATGGAGCTGCGCCCTACTTCCACCAGCTCACAGTAGCAACTGACGATGGCGCCAACGGGGACCGGGCGTAGAAAAGCCATTTCACTGATAGCTACCGTGGCGACTCTGCCCTTTGCAATACGTTGGGCCATAATGGCACTGCCAAGGTCCATCTGTGACATAAGCCAACCACCAAAAATATCACCGCTGGCGTTGGTATCCTTGGGCATGGCTATGGTTTGCAGGGTCAATTCCCCGCAGGGAGCGGGCGGTTGATTGATGGTGCTCACAGACAATTCCTCTTTTTATAGGTTATAAGTCAAACGTAATGCCATTGAAAATGGCATTGGGTAGCCATGTGGCGAGTCCCGGCCATAGCGCGAGCATCAATAAGAGTAGCAACTGAATAATAATGAAGGGGATCACACCGCGATAAATATCACTGGTTTTTACAGAAGCGGGCGCAACGCCGCGCAGATAAAACAGTGCAAAACCGAACGGTGGTGTCAGGAAAGACGTCTGCAGATTAATGGCGATCATAATGCCCAGCCAGACGGGGTCCAGCCCCATGGCTAGCAGAACCGGCGCCACGATGGGCACCACGACAAAGGTGATTTCAATAAAATCGAGAATAAACCCGAGCAGAAAAATCACCAGCATGACCACCAGCGTCGCGCCAATCACCCCCCCGGGGATGTGATCAAACAGATGTGCTACCAGTTCCTCACCACCGAAGCCACGAAACACCAGGGAAAAAACCGCTGCGCCAATCAGAATCAGAAACACCATGGCAGTAATTTCTGTGGTGGAACGGGTCACGTCCCTAAGGCGAGGCAGGTCAAGTTGCCCACGCCAGATGGCCAGTAGGGTTGCTCCCATTGCTCCGACACCTGCAGCTTCGGTAGGCGTGGCGGCCCCTTTCAGGATAGAACCGAGCACGGCAACAATCAGAATGACCGGAGGCAACAGACTGCGCAGTAACCGGGCGGCGCTAATTTGATGATCGTCGGTTGTAAACGCTACCGGAGCGGATGACGGTTTCAGCCGGGAAATAAACAGCAAGTAGCCGATATACATTGAGACCAGCACCAGGCCGGGAACAATGGCACCGACAAAAAGATCGCCAATGGAAACCGTCTTGGGTGTAAATATGCCCTGGCTCAATTGTGCCTGCTGGTAGGCACTGGAGAGGATATCCCCCAGTAAAACCAGTGCGATGGAAGGTGGAATAATCTGCCCTAGGGTGCCGGTTGCACAAATGGCACCGGTTGCCAGTGCCGGGTCGTAACCGCGTTTCAGCATGGTGGGTAAGGACATGAGTCCCATAGTGACCACCGTGGCCCCGACAATCCCCGTGCTGGCGGCCAGTAGCATACCCACAATCACCACGGAAATACCCAGGCCTCCCTTAAACTTGCCAAACAACAGGGCCATACTGTCCAGCAGGTCTTCGGCGAGTTTGGATTTCTCCAGCATCACCCCCATCAGTACAAACAACGGCACAGCGATCAGAGTGGTGTTGTCCATGGTGCCATACAGGCGGTTGGGGAGCGCATGCAGAAAGGACATGTCAAAGTGGCCACTGGCGCTGCCCACCAGTGCAAACAACAGCGCCGTGCCGGCGAGGGTGAGAGCGACGGGGTAGCCAGCCATCAGCACCAGGCAGACCACCGCAAACATGAACAGCGGTATGTATTCAGCCATCAGATCATCCCCTCATGCTGTGTGCCGGTATGGTCGCCACCGATACCACAGAAAAAGAGCAGATTTTTGATGAACTCAGCAATGCCCTGTAACAACAGGGTGACCGGCATAATCAGCAACAGGGTTTTTAGCAGGTAGACCCAGGGCAGGCCCCGGGCTTCTTTTGACACCTCACCAATGGCCCAGCTGCTGGCCACGTAATCCCAGCAAAAGATCAGAATCAGCAGAGAGACCGGAATCAAAAACAGTAGGGTGCCCAGTGCATCCACGAGAGCCTGGGTTCGGGCACTGAAGCGTTGATAAAGGATATCCACCCGTACATGACCACCCCGTTTCAGGGTGTAGGCCGCACCCAGCAGGAATAACAGGCTGTGCAGATAGGTCACCGACTCCTGTAAAGCGATAGAACCGGTTTCCAGAAAGTAGCGCATCACGACGATCACACAGGTAAACACCATCATGATCAGGGTTAGCCAGGCAATCAGTTGACCGGTTTTTTCGGTAAAGCAGTCGATGCCTCTGGCCATTGATTCCAGTAAGCGGATCGGTTTGGACATGGTAATTTTCAGCTCCCCAGCAACAGCTGCCCATTATAAGGGTATATATAAAGGGACACGAAGAAAGCCCGTTTGAGCTGAGAAAGCAGCTGTAACATAATTGTCATATTGTATTCATATAGTTGTCACGAAGTCGGAATAGCATGTCGTTCGATGTTTAACGATAAGCCTTGGAGGCAACAGTGAAAAACACCCAGAAATTAGCAATTGCCGGTGCCGTCATGGCACTGTCTATGGCCAGCACCACCGTGTTTGCCGCCGCCCGTGATTATGTGAGCATAGTCGGCTCCTCAACCGTTTACCCGTTTGCCACTGTAGTGGCCGAGCGTTTTGGCAAGTCTACCGGCAACCCCACACCTAAAGTTGAATCCACCGGTTCTGGTGGCGGCATGAAATTGTTCTGTGCCGGTGTAGGTACCCAGCATGCTGACATTACCAACGCGTCACGTCGTATCAAAAAATCAGAGTTCGAAATGTGCCAGGAAAACGGCGTAAAAGACATTATCGAAGTACAAATTGGTTACGATGGCATTGTTGTGGCCAACTCGGTTGATGCGCCACACATGAATCTGACCCGTAAGGATCTGTACCTGGCGCTGGCTGCACAAGTTCCCGGCCCAGATGGCAAGCTGATTGCCAACCCCTACAAAACCTGGAAAGAGGTTAACCCGACTCTGCCTGCGACCAAGATCGAAGTATTGGGACCGCCCCCAACTTCCGGTACCCGCGACGCATTTGCCGAGCTGGCAATGGAAGGTGGTGCGAAGAAGTATGCCGATCTGGCGACTCTGCGTGGTTCCAAAGACGAAGCGGAAATCAAATCGCTGATGGCTAAACTTGGTATCCCCGAGAATGCCTTTAACAAGAAAGGCAAAAAAGTATTCAAAGCTGTGGCTCACGCTATCCGTGAAGATGGTCACTACATTGAAGCCGGCGAAAACGACAACCTGATTATCCAGAAACTGGAAGCCAACCATGCAGCGCTGGGTATCTTCGGATTCTCTTTCCTGGATCAGAACAGCGACGTGGTTCAAGGCTCTACCATCGAAGGTGTGAATCCGGAGTTTGAAACCATTGCTGACAAGTCCTACAGCATCTCACGCCCACTGTTCTTCTACGTGAAAAAAGCCCACATCGGTGTTGTCCCCGGCATTGATGGCTACCTGGCAGAATTTACATCTGAAAAAGCCTGGGGTGAAGACGGCTACCTGGCGGAAAAAGGCATGATCCCGATGCCGGCAGCACTTCGCACTTCAATTGGTGCTGATGTGATTAACCAGAAGCCAATGACTGCAGATGGTTTGTAAGTTTCACATCGACAATACGTGGCTTCTCCCACAAGTTGATGAATTTGGGCCTGGCGCAAGTCAGGCCCTGTTTTTCTTTTTAACAGGTCCTTGTTGGTAACACCGCTATGCAGACAGCTAACCTGGTAATTGTCCTTCTTGCACTGAGTGCAGTGGCCTACCTACTGGCTCACAACCGTTCTGTCTCCCTATCTCGTCCTTTGGGCGGGATTCGGCATTTGCACTCCCTGCCTTTTTACTACGGAATGCACGCGACGATCTGGTGTGCCTTGCCTGCAATCCTGTTGCTGGCACTATGGCTGATGTTCGATGACCCGGTCATCAGTGCGGCACTTCTGAATGGTCTGCCGGAAAGCCACCAACCGGTAACGGTGGCCGACCACAACCTGTTGCTTAACAGTATTGAAAATATTGCCAGTGGTGCACTGAGCCGTGAAGGGGCTGACCCTGTGCTGGTACATGCGGCCGACCAGTTGGCCAAAATGCGCAATATCGGAAGCTATCTGGCAACGGCCGTAGTGTTGTCACTCGGGGTGCTTGGACTTGGCTGGGGCTGGGTAAAAGTCTCCCCGCAACTGCCGGCCCGGCAGCAGGTCGAGAAAGTGTTCAAAATCATGCTGTTGTCATGCGCCTGCGTGGCGATTTTCACCACTCTCGGTATTTTGCTGTCGGTGTTGTTCGAATCCATGCGGTTTTTCAAAAGTATACCGGTGACAGACTTCCTGTTTGGCACCGAGTGGAGTCCGCAAATGGCCATTCGCGCCGACCAGGTGGGCTCTTCCGGTAGTTTTGGCGCCATTCCCCTGTTTGTGGGTACCTTGTTGATCTCCATGATTGCCATGCTAGTGGCGGTGCCAGTGGGCCTGATGTCAGCCCTTTACCTTGCGGAATATGCTTCCCCGAAGTTTCGTGGCCTGGCAAAGCCGACACTGGAAATCCTCGCCGGTATTCCCACCGTGGTGTACGGATTTTTTGCGGCACTCACTGTGGCGCCATTCCTTCGCCAGAGTGGCGAAAGTATGGGCCTTCAGGTTTCCTCGGAAAGTGCGCTAGCTGCGGGCTTGGTGATGGGGGTGATGATTATTCCTTTTGTTTCATCCCTGGCTGACGATGTGATCAACGCGGTGCCTCAAAGCCTGCGGGATGGCTCCCTCGGCCTTGGTGCCACCAAATCGGAAACCATCAAACAAGTGATATTTCCTGCTGCGCTACCCGGTATCGTGGGAGGCGTCCTACTGGCAGTTTCCCGGGCCATCGGTGAAACGATGATTGTAGTGATGGCGGCCGGACTTGCTGCGCAGCTCACACTGAACCCGCTGGAAACCGTGACCACCGTAACGGTACAGATTGTTACGTTGCTGGTGGGTGACCAGGAATTCGACAGTCCGAAAACACTCGCGGCCTTTGCGCTGGGACTAATGCTGTTCCTGGTAACACTGGTGCTCAACTTCATTGCCCTGCGCGTCGTTAAGAAATATCGGGAACAATATGACTGAGATAAAACGTTCACATGCTGAAACCATCCAGCGCAGCCTGAGCAAACGCTACCGTGCGGAAAAACGTTTTCGTGCCTATGGCATGATGGCCATCGCCTTGGGTCTGCTCTGTGTAGCCCTGCTATTCGTCGACATTATTGGCAAAGGTCACAAGGCCTTCCTGGAAACTTCCATCCAGGTTGATGTGACCTATGACGCGGAAGTGCTGGGTATCACGGACCTGCAGAACAAGCAGCAGGTAGCACTGGCGGATTTCCAGGGCCTGGTGAAAAAAGCCTTACAGAAAAAGTTTCCCGATGTCAGCAAGCGCAAGGAAAAGCGTGAGCTGTTCTCCCTGATAAGTAGTGGTGCCGGTTACGAGCTGCGTGAACGGCTACTCCGCCACCCGGAATTGATGGGTCAGACAGAAACCCTGTGGCTGATAGCCGACGATGATGTCGACACCTATTATAAGAGCATCGGTAGCAAGGGCGGAGCCTTTACCGGACGGACCAGTGAACTGCGCCAGGGCTGGATTGATCAGTTGGAGCAGGAGGGTGCGATCAAGTTAGGTTTCAATACCACCTTTTTCACCTCCGGTGATTCTCGGGAGCCGGAGCAGGCGGGTATTTGGGGTGCCGCCATGGGTTCATTGTTTACGCTGGTAGTTACCTTGACTCTGTCCTTCCCCATCGGGGTTTCGGCGGCCGTTTATCTGGAAGAATTCGCGCCAAAAAACCGCTGGACCGATCTGATTGAGGTCAATATCAATAATCTAGCAGCGGTCCCATCGATTATTTTTGGTCTGCTGGGTTTGGCTATTTTCATTAATTTTTTCCAGGTGCCGCGCTCGGTGCCGTTGGTGGGCGGTCTGGTTCTAACGCTGATGACCCTGCCTACCATCATTATTTCCAGTCGAGCGGCCATCAAGGCTGTGCCTCCCTCCATTCGTGAGGCCGCCATTGGTGTGGGTGCCTCTCCGATGCAGGTAGTGCTTCACCATGTTCTGCCACTGGCCATGCCCGGCATGTTGACTGGCGCCATTATTGGTATGGCTCAGGCACTTGGAGAGACAGCGCCCCTGCTAATGATTGGTATGGTGGCCTTTATTGTGGATATTCCGGGTGGGTTTACTGACCCGGCAACGGTGCTACCGGTGCAGATTTTCCTCTGGGCAGACAGCCCGGAACGCGCCTTTATTGAGAAGACCTCTGCAGCAATCATGGTATTGCTGGCATTTCTTATCATGATGAACACACTGGCCGTGGTGCTTCGGAAAAAACTTGAGCGCCGCTGGTAACCTATTCAGGACGGACTGATAATGGTGAGCAAATTGGTAACAGACACAGCAACAATGTTAGAAAAAAAGGCTACAGCCAAGCAGACCGGGCCGGATGCCATGGATTATCCCGAACAGGCCATTGGTGAGCCTTTCGTCAAGAATCCCAAAATGTCCATGCGCAACGTGGATGTGTTCTATGGGGATAAGCAGGCGATTTACAATGTCAATGTGGATATTGGCCAGAATGAAGTGATTGCCATGATTGGTCCTTCAGGCTGTGGTAAATCCACTTTCCTGCGCAGCATTAACCGCATGAATGACACGGTGGAAAGCTGTCGGGTTCATGGTGAATTGAGCCTGGATGGAGAAGATATTTACGCCGCCAAAATGGACCCGGTGGCACTGCGTGCAAGAGTCGGCATGGTGTTCCAGAAACCTAACCCGTTCCCTAAATCCATTTATGACAACGTCTCCTATGGTCCTCGTTTACACGGGTTAGCCAGTCGGCGTGCAGAGTTGGATGAAATTGTTGAAAACAGCCTGCGTCGAGCCGGTTTGTGGGAAGAGGTGAAAGATCGCCTGGATCAACCGGGCACAGGTCTGTCCGGTGGTCAGCAACAGCGTCTCTGTATTGCGCGAGCCATCGCTATCAGCCCGGAAGTGATCCTGATGGATGAGCCCTGTTCGGCACTGGACCCTATTGCCACTGCAAAAATTGAAGAGTTAATTGCCGAATTGTCAGAAAATTACACCATTGCCATTGTGACCCACTCAATGCAGCAGGCAGCCCGTGTTTCCCGCCGCACGGCCTATTTTCACCTCGGACACTTGGTCGAAGTCAACGACACGGAAAAAGTCTTCACCGCACCGGAACATGCACTGACAGAAGCCTATATCACCGGGCGTTTTGGTTAACAGGAGCGATCAATGGACAAATTAAATCTCGACCAGCATATCTCCAGGCAATTCAATGAAGACCTGGAGGAAATCAAAACCAGCATGCTGGAAATGGGTGGCCTGGTGGAAATGCAGGTGGGTGATGCCATCCGCGCTCTGGAAGATGCGGACAGCCGATTGGCGGAAAGAGTGATTGAAGTGGAATCACGCATTGATGAAATGGAAATGGATATCGACGAAACCTGTACCACGCTGATCGCCCGCCGTCAGCCAGCGGCCAGCGATCTGCGACTGGTGACAGCAGTATCAAAAACCATCCGTGATCTGGAGCGCATAGGCGACGAGGCCCAGAAAATTGCCAAAATGGCCATCAAGCTCTCGGAGGAGGGTGAGGCCCCCCGGGGCTATACCGAAGTGCGGCATATCGGCAACTGCGTGCGCAAAATGCTTAATGATTCCCTCGATGCGTTTTCCCGGTTTGATGCCGAAGCGGCTATCGCGACCATGAAAGAGGACCGGCAGGTGGACATGGACTACAAGTCGGCATTGCGGGAAATGATCACTTATATGATGGAAGATCCTCGCAGTATTTCCCGATCCATGAATATTCTGTGGGCCTTGCGCTCACTGGAGCGCGTGGGTGATCATGCTAAAAATATCTGTGAACACATTGTTTACCTGGTACAGGGGCGGGATATCCGCCATCGGGGCCCAGACGCCTAGCAATAACCCTGTTTTCGCCAGACAAAAACCGGACAAATTGTCCGGTTTTTTTGTATTTCAATAGGTCGTAAACTGAGCCTCCCATCGATTGTCCTGCCTGGAGAAATCCCGTTGAAAGAATTGTTCAGAAAGAATATAGAGTGGGCTGAAGCCATGACTCAGGCAGATCCCACGTTTTTTGAGCGCCTATCCAAACAGCAGGCTCCAGAATATTTGTGGATCGGCTGTTCCGACAGCCGGGTACCCGCCAATGAAATTGTCGGTCTGATGCCTGGCGAACTATTTGTCCATCGTAATGTGGCCAACATCGTGGTTCACAGCGATCTCAACTGCCTGTCAGTGATGCAATATGCCGTGGAATATCTCAAGGTAAAACACGTGATAGTGTGTGGTCACTATGGCTGTGGCGGTGTTAAAGCGGCGGTTGAAAAACAACACCTCGGTCTGATCGACCACTGGCTACTGAATGTGCAGGATGTTCAGTACATCCATCAGACCTACCTCAGCGATGGTTGTGACAAGGACGCCATGATCAACCAGGTGTGCGAGCTCAACGTGATTGAAGGTGTGGTGAATGTTTCCAAAACCAACATCATCAAGGATGCCTGGGCACGCGGCCAGGAACTGACGGTGCACGGCTGGATCTACGGCATTGGTGATGGACTGCTGCGGGATCTGGAAGTTAATATTAATTGCCGCGAGGAAATCCGCAGCGTCTACCATGCAGCGGTGGAAAAAATTAAACACCGCTATGCAACATCAAGCTGAACACTCCTGAATCCTACATTGGGAAGGCTGTAAAATGAGTAATTCAGATGACCCGGTTTTATTATCCATGGATGGAGCGGTAGCCCGCATCCTTCTCAACAATCCCGCCAAACACAATTCGCTGACGGCCCAGGGCATTGACCTCTTTATCGACTGCCTGAATCGTGTGGAAGCCAACAAGAACATCCGCGTGCTGGTAATTACGGGCCAGGGTGAAAAAACCTTCTGTGCCGGTGCCTCTTTGGGGCAGATGTCTTCCGGTGATATGACGGGCGAAAAATTCGAAACCCTAACCGATCGATTGGCTGAGATGCCAATGCCGGTGGTCTGTGCGCTTAACGGCAGTGTCTACGGTGGCGGTTCCGAGCTAGGCCTGTGCTGCGATTATCGTATCGGTGTGCACGGCATGCGTCTCAAGGTGCCGGCAGCGGAAATCGGCCTCTGCTATCCCATGAACGGTATTCGCCGGTATGTGAAGCGGCTGGGTGTGACCACGGCCAAGCGCATTCTGATCTCTTCGGAAATACTGGAGTCGGAAACGCTGCTGCGGGTGGGTTACCTCACCCATCTGGTGCTTCAGGATCAGCTGGAGACGGAAACCATGAAGCTGGTGGAAAGTCTGTTGCCATTATCCCCGCTGACCGTTGCAACCATGAAGCAGCTTTGTGATCAGATGGCCGATGGCAATCTGGACCTGGCCAAGGCGCTGATTCAGATTGAGCGCTGTCATACCTCCGGTGATCTGAAAGAAGGATTACTGGCGCGTCGCGAGGGTCGTGACCCGACGTTTAGCAGTCGCTGATGGGCGGAGCTAATCGTCGGGTAAACCAAACAGTGCGGTATTTCCTCCTCGGGCGGTAATATTTTCACTGCGTACTTTTTCGATGGCGAACGCAGTCAGGTAATGAGGCCCGCCGGCTTTCGGGCCGGTTCCGGACAGGCCGCAACCACCGAAAGGCTGGCAGCCCACAACTGCACCCACCATATTACGATTGATATAGGTATTGCCCACCTGGGTGCGCTGGAATACCTGCTCGGCAAAGCCGCGGATTCGGCTGTGGATTCCCAGCGTCAGCCCGTAGCCGCAGGCATTAATCTGGTCGATTACCTCGTCCAGTGCTTCTGCCCGGTAACGGATCACATGCAGAATCGGGCCAAATACTTCTTCGTTTAACTGTGACAGATGCTCAATCTCGAACAGGTGAGGTGCCACAAAGTATCCGCTTAGGTTTGATGGGGGTGACAACCTGGCGAGCAGTTTGGCTTCTTTGGTCATTCGTTCAATGTGGGCCTGGAGTCTGTCCCGGGCCACCCGATCAATCACCGGGCCAATATCGGTACACAGCAAGCCCGGATCTCCCAACTGCAGTTCCTGCATCGCTCCGGTCAGTGTATGCAGAAGCGTATCGGCAATATCGTCCTGCACAAACAGCACACGAAGTGCTGAGCAGCGCTGTCCGGCACTGAGAAAGGCGGAGCGAATGATGTCATCAACGACCTGTTCTGGCAGCGCCGTGGAATCCACCAGCATGACATTCTGCCCACCGGTTTCAGCAATCAGGGGAACAATCGCCCCATTTCTCTCCGCCAGTGTGCGTTGAATGATATGGGCTGTGGCCGTTGAACCGGTGAACGCGACACCGGCAATGCGCGGGTCGGGTAAGAGAAGGTCGCCAAGTGCTTTGCCATCACCGGGCAATAGCTGAAGCACATCCCCTGGAACTCCCGCCCGGTGAAACAGTTGTGTGGCCAGCGCCGCCACCAAGGGTGTTTGACAGGCCGGTTTGGCGATCACTGCGTTGCCAGCAGCCAGTGCGGCGGTAACCTGTCCTGTAAAGATGGCCAGTGGAAAATTCCACGGACTGATGCAGAGAAACACACCGCGGCCATGGAGACTGAGCCGATTGTCCTCGCCGGTGGGCCCTGCCAGCGTGACTGGTTCGCCAAACTGTTGCCGGGCCTGGTGGGCATAGTAGCGGCAGAAATCAATCGCCTCTCGCACCTCGGCAATGGCATCGGCAAGGGTTCGACCGGCTTCTCGCACGATCAGTGTCACCAGAGAATAGAACGCTTCTGCCAGCACCGTCGCAACCCGCTCCAGTGTGTCGGCCCGTGCCCGGCCGCCCAGAAGGTCCCAGCGGGGTTGAGCCTGGCGTGCTGACTCAAGGGCATTCTCGACATCTTCGCCCGTGCTGTCGCTGGCGAAACCAATGGTTGTTCCATCAGCGGGGGAGTGCAGGGGTTGCAGAGATCCCGGTCGCAGCTGGCCATTAATGATGGGTCCGGCACGCCAATCAACGGTATCTGACTCTGATATGGCTTCGAGCAGGACGTTAACTTCCAGGGGATTGTTGAGGTCAATGCCAGGGGAATTGCTGCGGTGTGCCGCTGAATTCTGGTACAGGTCAACCGGCCTGGGTATATGGGGGTGCCTGCGGGTGGCCGACGATAGCACCTGAGGCAACAGGGGCTGCACCAGTTCCTCAACGGGGACCTTCTGGTCGAGCAGGCGGTTTACAAACGAACTGTTGGCGCCATTTTCCAGTAACCGTCTTACCAGGTAAGGTAGTAATTCCCGGTGCTGGCACACCGGCGCATAAACCCGCACTGGAGGCATCTGGCCTCCCGCGTGCTCAAGGTGCTGCTGCAGTTGACGGTAGAGCAAATCACCCATGCCATGCAGCCGCTGCAATTCAAATCGAGCCTCACCCGCCAGTTGCAGTATGGCTGCGACCGTTTGCGCATTGTGAGTGGCGAACTGTGGATAGATGTAGTCGGGGCTGGACAGCAGCACGTTGGCGCAATGCAGATAGCAATAATCGGTATTCACCTTACGAGTGAATACCGGGTAATCAGCGAGGCCGGCTTCCTGGGCGAGTTTGATCTCGGTATCCCAGTAGGCACCCTTGACCAGTCTCACCATAAACTGGCGATGGGTATCCTTTGCCAGTTGGATCAGCCACTGGGCCACCAGTGGAGCGCGTTTCTGATAAGCCTGAAGCACAAAGCCAAGACCCTGCCAGCCCTGTAATGCCGGATCCCGTGCCAAGGCTTCAAAAAGATCCAGAGATAACTCCAGGCGAGAGGCTTCTTCTGCATCGATGCTGAGGCCAATCTGGTAGTTTCTGGCGGCCAGGGCCAGGGTGCGCAAGCGATCCAGTAGAACCGTCATAACGTTCTGGCGCTGACTGAACTGGTAGCGTGGGTGCAGGGCAGATAATTTCACGGAAATACCATCTGCCCGGTCGGGGGAGTCCCCACCACTCGCTTCGCCAAGTTGCCGAATGGCCTCTGCATACGCCTCAAAATAGCGCTTGGCGTCGGCCTCGGTTCTGGCGCCCTCGCCAAGCATATCGAAGGAGAAGCGTACACAGACGGATGATTCCCTGTGGCCTCGAGACATGGCCTCCGGGAGCGTGCGTCCCATTACATACTGGCTACCCATGATCCGCATGGCTTGTACCATGGCTTTCCGGACCACTGGCTCTCCAAGGCGGTTGACCAGCCGTTTCAGCCACCCGGGTGGATCTTCCGTGATCTCTTGCTCCAGGGTTAATACGTCGCCCGTTAACATCAACCCCCACACAGAGGCGTTAACAAACAGGGACTCGGAGTGCCCTCGGTGGCTGGCCCAGTCCCCTTCTCGCAATTTTTCCGCGATCAATTTATCCGCGGTGGCCTCGTCGGGAACCCGCAATAGAGCTTCGGCCAGGCACATCAGGGCGATGCCTTCGCGGTTTGACAGCCCAAACTCCTGAAGAAACGATTCCAGCGTACCCTTACGCTGTTCATCCTTGCGGCAGGCAGCGACAAGTTGGCGGGCCATGGCCAGAGACGCCTGCTGTTGCTGATCATCCATCACGGTTGAAGCGATCAGCTCATCAACACAGGCCTGTTCGTCAG
Source organism: Porticoccus sp. (assembly GCA_023261185.1). Classification (GTDB taxonomy): domain Bacteria; phylum Pseudomonadota; class Gammaproteobacteria; order Pseudomonadales; family Porticoccaceae; genus Porticoccus; species Porticoccus litoralis. Next base: position 25,941 of record JALRJN010000109.1, on the reverse strand, counting down.
CACAGGTCGCTGCTTGTATCCGGGTTCTGAGATCAGTGAGAGACATACGTGCCCATACTTGCAGGTAACATGAACTTAGTATGGATCGGGTTGAGACAGGTTTCGACAGGATTTACCGGCAAAACTCACTTGATAAACGGCAGAAACACCAAAGAGACTGAAATTATAAGTGTTTGAAACGGTGCTAGAAGTCGAACAAATGCTCTTGGCTTACACCGGTAACACAGAGGTATTTTGAGGTGATTTCAGCACAAATGAGGACTGAACACCGGTAACGCCTTCGATTCGGGTAATCTTGTTCAGCAGGAATTGCTGGTACCCATCCATATCCTCCACTACCACCTTCAGCTGGTAATCTGCGGCTTGGCCGGTGATCAGGTGGCACTCAAGAACTTCAGGGTAATTGGCCACGGCGGACTCAAACCCGGCAAAGCGCTCAGGTGTGTGCTTGTCCATGCTGATCTGGATAAACGCCATCAATTTAAGCCCCAGCTTGCGGGCGTTAAGACGCGCGGTATAGCCCACAATCACACCTTCCTCTTCCAGGCGGCGCACCCGGCGCAGGCAGGGGGAAGGGGACAGATTAACGGATTCCGCCAGGTCCTGATTGGAGATGCGGCCATCCCGCTGTAACTTGCGAAGAATTGCCCTGTCAAAGTGATCGTATTCCATAAATTGCTCAATAGTTTGTATATGAAGTATATTATTGCGCAAACAAGATAAATCAACATATAAATGGCAATAAAATTGTTCTTCATGCGCATTAAACTGACCCTGTCCTGAGAAAAAGAAATGGGCCAGAAGCCCACCGGTACCGTTAATGGCTGGTTACCCGCTTTGCCTGCAATCAGGTACCGGCTTTTTTTCAGGGGTTAAACAACCGCCTTTGGAGAGCATTATGATCAGTAACCCTGCCAGCAAATACCGAGCCTTTGACCCGGTACAAATGCATGACCGCCGCTGGCCCGGTCGCACCATCGAAAAACCACCCATCTGGATGAGCACCGATTTGCGTGATGGCAATCAATCGCTGATTGACCCCATGTCGGTGGAAACCAAGTTGCGTTTTTTCGACATGCTGGTTGAGATCGGCTTCAAGGAAATTGAAGTGGCGTTCCCCGCTGCCTCCGAGACAGAGTTTAATTTTGTACGTCGCCTGATTGAGGAAAACCGTATCCCCGAAGACGTCACCATCGAGGTGTTGACCCAGGCGCGGGAGGACTTGATTGCGCGCACCGTTGAGGCGGTGCAGGGTGCCCGGCGGGTGATTATTCATATGTATAACCCCGTGGCACCTCAGTTCAGGCGCATTGTCTACAACACCGATATCGCCGGTGTGAAAGCCATTGCCGAGCAGGGTACCCGCTGGATCAGGCAGTACTCCAGCCAGTACCCTGAGACGGAATGGGTGTATGAATACTCCCCTGAAGTGTTTTCCGGTGCAGAACTCGAAGTGGTGAAAGAGGTGTGTGATGCGGTAACTGCCATCTGGCAGCCGACACCGGAGAACAGGATGATCCTCAACCTGCCTGCCACGGTGGAGATGGCCACGCCTAATGTCTACGCTGACCAGATCGAGTGGATGGACCGGAACCTCGCTAACCGGGAGAGCATTATTATCAGTGTACATCCCCACAATGACCGCGGTACCGCCGTGGCGGCGGCAGAGCTGGCACAAATGGCTGGCGCCGACCGGGTGGAAGGCTGCCTGTTTGGTAACGGCGAGCGCACCGGCAATGTGGATATCGTCACGCTGGCCCTGAATCTCTATAGCCAGGGAGTGGACCCGGGCTTGGACTTTACACGTATCGATACGATTCGGCATACAGTGGAGGAATACAATCAGATTCCCGTGCACCCCCGTCACCCCTATGCTGGCGAACTGGTATTCACCGCCTTTTCCGGTTCCCATCAGGATGCCATCAAGAAAGGTTTTGCACAGCGGCGGGATGGCGAAATCTGGGAGCTTCCCTACCTGACCATTGATCCCGCTGATCTGGGCCGGGGTTACGAGGCTGTCGTCCGCGTCAACAGCCAGTCGGGTAAGGGCGGGGTGAGCTTCCTGTTGCAGCAACAGTATGGCCTGGAACTGCCGCGTCGCCTGCAGATTGAATTCAGCCGAGTGGTAAAAGCCTTTACCGACCGGGAAGGTCGAGAGGCGACCAGTGCGGATATCTTTGCCCTGTTTGAACAGGAATATTTACAGGATAGCGGTGCCTACAGCCTGGCCGACGCGGATGTCACCATCCACAGTCACGGCAACAAGGGTGCCACCGAGGTCCAGATCCAGTTTATGGAGAACGGCGCAGCCAGAACCGTCAACGGCATTGGCAACGGCACCATCGACGCGGCGGTCAAAGCCCTGGGCGGCAATATCCGCGTCATCGACTACCACGAACACGCCCTGGGCACCGGCTCGGAAGTGGAGGCGGTCTGTTATCTGGAAATGCAGATTGACGACGGCCCGGCCATGTTTGGCGTGGGGGTGCACCGCAATATTATCAGTGCAGCCATAAAGGCCATCTTTAATGGGCTTAATCGCTGTAGTGATAATGTGACATTAAAAGCGCAGGAACTGGAATCTGCATAAAAAAATAAAAGAGAATAGCTATTGGAAAACCGGAGTTTTTACTCTGGTTTTTTTTCGAAAATTATCGGGCAATCAGATATTTTTTAGGCTTACCAATAAACAGGGTTGTTGAAGGCTTTAACACACATGGGACGTTCATTAATTACTGGGATAGGCTCAGAGGTCAGAGATTGACCAAGCCAACCAAACGGCATGGAAAGCTTCTGCGGGGCCTGAAGGACATTTTCTGAAAGTGCCTGAAACCCTACCTTTGAATAGAAAGCAGGGTCGCCATAGGTTACGGCAACATGAACAGAGCGTTTTTTGAGCTCGTTAAGTCCAGATTTTATTAGCGCCTGCCCGATCCCTTCGCCTTGGTGTTCGTCACTTATGGCTACCGGTGCCAGCATATAAACGCTGATAGCATGCTTAAAATGCAGACGAGTGAAAAAAATAGCGCCAACGAGAGTGTTGTTTTCAAATGCACCGACGCTGATCGTTTCGTCATTGTCGATCGTTGATGCCAACTCTGAAGCAAGTTTGCCAATCAATGTTCCTTCCTTCTCGCCCTCAGATGCAGTGAATACACTAGTGAACAGTTCAGTTATCGCTGCATGGTTTGATTGGTCGAGAATCTGATAAATCATAACGGGCATTCAACGTGGGTAGTTGGTTTAAGCGAAATGGCAACAAAAATTTCTAGGCTACTGTGCCACCAAAATGGTGGCACAGTCATTGATCACGCTTAAATATAAATGATTGGGTGTTGTCTCGATATCCAAGGGTTTGCCGAGGTGTAAGGAGAACGCGCTAGAGCAGGAGACAAGCTTCTTCAAAATCCAGCCGCTTGCCCCGTGCATACAGTGCGTCCTGATCGCCGTAGCCCAGGTTGATCAGAAAGTTAGATTGCCAGCCGTTTTCAGCAAAGAAAATGTCATCGATTTTGCCGTTATCAAAGCCGGACATGGGCCCGCAGTCCAGCCCTAGGGCGCGGGCGGCCATAATCAGCCAGGCACCCTGAAGGGTGCCGTTGCGAAAAGCCGTGCTGTTGGATAACTCTTCGTTGTCGGCAAACATCTTTTCCGCGCCGTCCATGTGAGGGAACAGTTCTGGCAGGTGGCGGTAGAACGTCGGGTCGTGGGCGACGATAACGGTGACCGGTGCCGACAGGGTTTTGTCCCGATTGCCTTCAGCCAAAGCCGGCAATAACCGCTGCTTGCTGGCGGGGGTGGTTAAAAATACAAACCGTCCCGGATGGGCATTCATGCTGGTGGGGTCCATGGCTGCCAGTTGGTAGAGCTGACGAAGGGTATCGGCGGCAATGCCACGATCCTGCCAGTGGCTGTAGGTGCGTGCTTCTGTGAAAAGTTGCTCGATGCTGTGTTGTTCAATGGGTTTCATCAATATGTCCTTGGTAAAGATGTTGGGGTACGTCGAAGACCAGGGCCAGACTATCTTGCCCGGCTAGGTATTCAGTGGCGTTTCCCGGCGCGGGAATCATTCCATCGCCGGGACCTAGTGTTTGATGGTCAATGGTCAGTGACCCTTCGATAAGTTGGAGGCGGCGTATCCAGCCCGTTTGTAGCGGGTGTAACAGCTCACCGCCGTTGGCGAGGCGCAATTGCCAGATATGGATATCCTGATCCAGCAAGAAGGCCTGGGCATCGGGTGCACCACTGGCGACCAGTTGCAGGGGAGCGCTTTCTTCAAAGCGTTTGTACTGGTAGTTGGGCAGTCCACCATGGTGTCTGGGCAGCACCCACAACTGGATAAATCCCATCGGCTCATTGCCTTTTGCGTTGGCCTCACTGTGGGTAATACCGCTACCAGCATTCATCAGCTGATAGTCGCCAGGTTGCAGTAGAGAGGTATGGCCGCTGCTGTCCTCGTGGTACATGGTGCCGTAGGTCACCAGGCTGATAATTTGCGCACTCTGATGGCCGTGGGTGTCAAATTTACCGCCGGGTGCGACATGGTCCTCGTTGAGTACCCGCAGCGGCCCAAAACCCATGTGCGCCGGGTCGTAATAGTGGTTGAAGGAGAAGCTGTGGTAGCTGCTGAGCCAGGGCAGTTGGGTACTGCCACGCTCTTTGGCTTTGAAAAATTTATCCATAGCACACCCCCTATCGAAGATAGTCCCTTTACTCTAAGACAACTTTTTCCTGTTGTAATGCCAGGCTGCCGTTTCCCTGCAGAGCAATGACCGCCGTCGCAATGGCGAGAAACAGGGGGTATTCCCAGCCACCTCCGGCATTGCTGAAGACCCAACCGGCGCCGCTATGGGCCCAGGTAGCACCCAGAGCTATCGGTAACAGCGCCAGTGCAGCCCAGCGAGCTTGGTAGCCAAGCACTAAGGCGACACCGCCAATGGCTTCTGCAGCAAAGGTTGCGTAGGCCAGGAAAGCTGGCAAGCCGAGGCTTTCGAAGAAGGCGGCGGTGCCAGGGAGGGTAAAAATCACCAGTTTCAGGTACAGGCTGTGGGCGATATAGATCACGCCCAGGCTAATACGCAGTAGCGTCGTTCCATAGTTTGTCGGTGTGTTCATCGTTTCGTCCTCTGTCGATGTGATTGATTGATTGATAGATTTGAGTGAAGTATGGGTATTGCATTAATGAGATAGAATCCGCATTGTTTCCAAACCACGTTTGCATATTTGCAAACAACTGTGGAGGAGGGTGTGTGTGGAGAGCTGGGACGACCTGCGGTATTTCCGGGCGGTGGCCGAGTGCGGCAGCCTCAATGGGGCGCGCAAACAACTGGGGGTGAATCATTCCACAGTGTTTCGCCGTATCCGCGGGCTGGAGGAAAAGCTGGGGGTCAGATTATTCGAACGCCGTGACGCCCGTTATCACCTGACCGGTGCCGGGGAAGCGTTGATGGTGCGGTCGGAGCAGGTGGCCGAAGCCATTGAAGAAATTGATCGCCTGATACTCGGTGGAGATCAGGAACTGTCCGGGACGGTTCGCATTACCTGTCCGGATGGGTTTGCCTACTACGACCTGCCTCCGTTACTCGCGGAATTCAGACAACTGTATCCCGGTATTGAGGTGGAGTTGCTGGCCAGTAGCGACGATCTCAACCTGTCCCGTATGGAGGCGGATATCGCCCTGCGTGCCACCGCCCGACCACCGGAACATCTGGTCGGTAGAAAATTGAAGGTCGTGCCGTGGTACCTCTATGGCGTTGTGGGGAAACATTCCACATCTGACCAGTGTTTAACCCTTGAAGACTTTGCCGGACAGCAGGTGATTGGGCCGGACCGCTCATTGTTGCGACTCGCCCCCATGCAATGGCTGGAGAAAAATATTCATCATTTCGCCGTGGCTGCCCGCGCCAATACCCTGATCGGTATGGCCGAGTTGGCCCGTGCGGGTTTGGGGCTGGCTTTTTTGCCAGAAGATGTCGCACCCGGTCTTCAGCCTATCGGTCAGTTTGAACGGCAATTTGAATCGCCGCTCTGGCTACTGACGCACCCGGATTTGCGGAGCAATGCCCGGGTGCTGGCCTGTAGCCGATTTCTGGCGGAGCGGCTTTCGGATACGTGAGAGTTACTGCGCGGCGATCTGTACCCTGGACACTTTGATACGGTAAGCGCTGGCTTCGGCGCTTTCCTTAAAGGGGCCGATACGGGTTTGCAGACTGACTTGTTGGCCGGGGGCCAGCTTGCTTGGGCCATTGATGCTGGAAGTGCTATCGGCGATAAATGAATTGAGCATTTTCGTCAGTTGCAGCTCTACATTCGTCACCGTCACCGGGCTGTTGTTCTTAATGACGATAATCAGATAGCCGTCGTCACCCAGTACCAACTTGCTGGGAATATATTTGTGGGGCGCTGTTTCCAACTCCAGTACCGCTAGCCGCTCCTGAGATTTTTTGGCAATCTCGCCACTGCCTGAAGCGGCGGTCTGAAAATAGCGAATGGCGTTCTGTTGATCGCCGCTGTCCAGGGCAATTTCCCCCAGATAGTAACTAGCATAGGGAGTGGGCAGAATGTTGTAGCTTTTTTCGAGGTCAGACCGTGCCCCTGTTTTATTCGCCTCTTCATAGCGCAGCATGCCGCGGGCCAGGTAATGGCTGAAATAGTCAGGGTTTTTACCAATGGCGGCGGTGAAGGCTTTCTCGGCGTTGGCAGCATTATCCAGCATCTCCCAAGCGTGGCCGCGAAGCTCCCAGAAATAGCCATCACCGGGTTGTATGGCGATCGCCTTGTCTAGTGCGGCCAGCGCACCTTTAGCATCTTTGTTGTTGAGCGCCTTGATGGCCTCATCCTGAGCTTTGTAGGCCGGTTCGTCACGTTTCAGCCGGGAGATTTTTCGTTGGTAAATATCGCGGTTGGTTACGCCTTTGGGGAGAGTCGCAGCCTTGGCCTGATTGGCATTGACGCGTTCCTGAGAAGGCGGGTGACTGGCGAACAGGCCGCTGATGAAATCCTGCTGGCGGCCCTCACTGAGCTTCACAAACGTCTCCTGTAGCTTCACGGCGCCATAGGGGTCATAGCCAGCTTTGACCATGTAGTCCATACCGTAGCGGTCAGATTCAAGTTCGTCTTCTCGGCCGTAACGGGCCATCCAGGCAGCGGCCCCCAGTTGTGCCACCTGGGCACCGGCCTGACCGAGGCCGTAATTGGCGCCGGCAATGCCCACAGCGGCCGCTCCAATATTCAGCAAGGTGCCGCGAGTCATTTGAGAAGCCCCATGGCGGGCCGCGGCGTGAACAATTTCATGGGCGAGCACGGCGGCAAGTTGCGATTCGTCTTCGAGGTAGGTGAGCAGGCCACGGTTGACAGCGATTTTGCCTCCCGGCAGTGCCCAGGCATTGGGCACCGAATTGTTCAGTACAACAAATTCATAGGGCAGATTGGGACGATCACTGACAGCGGCCAGTTTCCGGCCTACCGAGCTGACATAGACCTGTAGGTCCGGATCAAGATAGTACCTGCCACCCTGGGATTGCTGGGAAGGCGCATAGTTGTTGGCGCCGATCGCCACTTCCTGCTCGGGAGATACTAGGGAAAATTCACTCTGGCCCGTGACCGGGTTCACCGAGCAGCCCGTGAGGGTCAGTAGCAGTGCGAGAAGGGGAAATGAAATTCGGTGAAACCGGCGCATGTTTACTCCTGGCAAGCGGCAGTGGTGAAATGAGTATAATGAACTACCTTGATGTGTAAATGACTACCCGGTTGGACAACGTATGTTGACAGTAATTTCCCCTGCAAAGACCCTCGATTATGAATCGCCGCTGAATACTGCCCAGTACAGTCAGCCCGACTACCTGGATGATTCCGCAGTATTGATCGAGGAGCTGCGGCAGTTATCACCACCGCAAGTGTCTGCCCTGATGGGGATCAGTGACAAGCTGGGTGCGCTCAATTATGGCCGCTTTCAGGACTGGCAGAAGGCGTTTACTCCCGATAATGCGCGTCCCGCCGTGTTGGCTTTCAAGGGTGATGTCTACACCGGGCTGGAAGCCGAAACCCTTTCAGAAGCAGACCTGTTATGGGCGCAAGACCACCTGCGCATTCTATCCGGTCTTTATGGCCTGCTACGCCCGCTGGACTTGATGCAACCCTATCGTCTGGAAATGGGCACACGGCTTGCCAATCAGCGGGGCAAGGATCTCTACGGTTTCTGGGGGAACAAAATTACGGAAGGGCTGAATGCTGAACTGGATACTATGAGCACGCCGGTACTGGTCAACCTGGCATCCAACGAGTATTTCAAATCGGTGATACCGAAAGAACTCCATGGGGACGTCATCACCCCCGTCTTCAAGGACTGGAAGGGTGGTAAATACAAAATCATCAGCTTTTATGCAAAGAAGGCTCGGGGGCTGATGAGTCGTTACATCATCGAAAATCACATTGACGATGTTGAACGCCTCAAGGAATTTGATGCGGCGGGTTATGCCTACCAGCCTGCGATGTCCTCAGCACGTGAGTGGGTATTCACTCGCGATGAAACATAGATTTAATAAGCATGTATCCTGAAAAACCTTTTTCCCAGGCCTGCGAAAACAATCGTCAGCCGATTCTGGATATTCTGCAGAGGGCTCTTGCAGACCGCCAGCAGGTGTTGGAGCTGGGCAGTGGTACAGGTCAGCACGCGGTGTATTTTGCGCCGCGTCTGCCCCACTTAACTTGGCAAACCACAGATCTGGCGGTTAATCACGAAGGCATCAACGCCTGGATCGACGAGTTCCCCGCGGATAACCTCAGACGGCCATTGCTGGTCAATGCAGACCAGCGCCCCTGGCAGCTCGATGATTATCAGCCTGATGCGCTGTACACGGCCAATACTTGCCACATCATGGCCTGGTCATCGGTGGAAAACCTGTTTGCGGAACTGGAAATACTCATGCCTGAAGATGCGACCCTGGCCATCTATGGCCCCTTCAACTACGGGGGTCGTTTTACCAGTGACAGCAACGCACGTTTCGATCAGTGGCTGAAACAGCAGGCGCCCCACCAGGGCATACGAGACTTTGAAGCGGTTAACAGACTGGCAGAGACCGCCGGGTTTAGGCTGGCAGAGGACAATGCAATGCCTGCCAACAACCGGTTACTGATATGGAAAAAGCGCTCAACAACCTCGGATTGAAAATTCCACCCCTGGCGCAATGGCTTCTGATCGGGGTGTTAATGTGGCTGCTGGCCCGCGGGTTTGGAGCCGATACCTCCTATAGCGCGTTCTGGAGTTTACTGGTGATACTGGTCTTGGTGGCGGGTGTGGCTGTGGTCGCCCTGTCAGTGCTCACACTGTATCTGGCGAAAACCACTATCGATCCACGTTACCCCCACAAGACAGTGCGATTGATCACCCAGGGTATTTACGGGTATTCCCGCAACCCTGTTTATCTGGGGCTGCTGGTGATGCTGCTGGCCTGGAACCTGTATCTGGACAGCTTGTACGCGACCCCGGGATTACCGCTGTTTGTCGCGACGATAACACTGCTACAGATCATTCCCGAGGAGAGGATACTCACTCGCCAGTTTGGCGACAGTTACCAGAGTTACTGCGGCACTGTGCGTCGCTGGCTTTGACGATCAGCGAACAATGGGGGTGATTTTGGAGCCCTCGATGGTGAGGTTGTACATCAGGCCCTTGTTGGAAAAGATGAAACCAATGATAGGCTGCTGTGCCGTCTGGGTATCAATTTCTCCACCGGCCCCAAAGCTGGCGATGGCGACGCTGCCATCGACTCCCGCTTCCCAGCCCTCACTATTGCGGAATTTGTTGAGGGCGCTGTCCGTCATGAACAGGATGATTTGAGATTTGATCTGTGCGCCCAGTTGAAAGCCCAGGGAGGCAGAGGCAATGTTGTAATATTTGACGTTATTGCCGCTAATGCGCAGCGCGCCTTCGCCGTACTCACCACCCACCCAGAAACCGGCTTTGTAGACCTTGGGAAAAACCAGGATACCTCTGGCCTGTGAGGTCAGTTCCCTGGCGGCAGGAGACTGTTTATGTAACTCGGCCAGTGCTTCCTGCACATAGAGGTCGATTTCCAGCTTAGTGGCAGCCTGGCCTGATGCAGAGAAAAACAGGCATCCCAGCATGAATAACCAAACGGACTTCTTCACGGCTAACTTCCTCCTCGGAATCGGGTCTAACCACCGTTATCGGTTTTGTATGGTAACTGTCGCCGGGTGTCCTGAATATAGTCCAGCACATATTGTCGTTCTTCGGTGACAAAACGTTTGATCGCTATGGCGAAATCCACATTGCGAATCCAGTGGGCCGAGCAGTTTTCCCGTGGTTCAAAGCCGCGGCGTACCTTGTGCTCACCCTGGGCACCGGCATCAAAATGTGCAAGATCAGCCTCAATGGCAAACTCTATGCCCTGGTAATAACATAGTTCAAAATGCAGGAAATCATATTCCTGGATACAACCCCAGTAGCGACCGTAGAGACTTTCATCGTCGTAAAAGAAGAGTGCTGCGGCCACCTTTTCGTCATCGCGCTCGGCTACGGCCATCATCAGCTGGCCATCCATCACCTCGCCCAGGCGGTCAAAAAATGACTTTGTCAGGTAGCCCTGGTTGCCGCTGTGTTTGTGATAGGTGCTGTGGTAGACCTGGTAAAAAAACTCCCACCATTCGGGGGTGATTTCCCCGTTGCGCAGGCGCCTGACAGCCAGCCCTTTATTGGCCAGTTCGCGGCGTTCGCGGCTGATATTTTTGCGTTTGCGGGACGATAACGCAGCGAGAAAATCATCGAAATGCCGATAACCCCGATTTTCCCAAAGATATTGCACATTGCTGCGAAGCAGAGCGCCGGCCTTCCCCATGGCCTGAATCAGAGTGGGCTCCGCAAACAGTAGGTGCCAGCTACTGATATCTTTGTCGTCGGCCAGCTTGTGGATGGCGGAAAGCAACAACGGCGCTACCCTGGCAAGCTCGATATTGGGTGCCAGGGCCAGCCTGGGCCCCACCGCGGGGGTGAAGGGAACAGCGCTGAGCAGCTTGGGGTAATACGCCATGTTTTGACGCTGGTAGGCCTCAGCCCAGGTCCAGTCAAAAACGTATTCTCCCCAGGAGTGATGTTTCAGGTACATCGGCAGGGCACCAATGGTGCGCCTTTTCTCCGTAAGGAGCAGGTGACAGGGTTGCCAGCCCGTGGCGGTGGAGGCACTGCCGGAGTGTTCCAGAAGCGAGAGAAAACGATGCTGCAAAAATGGGTAAGAGCTGTTGTATAGCCCATCCCAAACACTGGCATCGCATTCATCAATGCTGTTTAGAACCCGAATATCCAAAAAACTGATCCATCTTGAGTGGCACCGACAGTGATTACGGACCCCGATAGGGTCGGTAATCGTCAACAGGGGACTATGCTACTACAGTCGGTTTTGGAAGGTGGCAGCAAAAGCAGCTGCCTTTACCCAGGATGCTGCGAATCTGCAGGGTGCCGCCGTGGCGCATGAGAACATGTTTGACAATGGCCAGACCGAGGCCGGTTCCGCCAGTGCTTGAGGCGCGACTGTTATCGACGCGGTAGAAGCGTTCGGTAAGCCGCGGAATGTGTTTGGGATCTATGCCGTAGCCATCGTCACAGATCTCAATAATCACTTCATTTTCGGTGCTGCGGCAGGTCAGGCTAACATCCACGCCACCGGGATTATGTTTGATGGCATTGATGGCCAGGTTGGAAATGGCGCTGTACAGCTCTTTGTATTCACCTCTGACCTCCAGTTTTTCTTCCACCAGCTCCATCGAAATATGGTGGTTTTCGGTGCAGACCATGCGGGCATCCTGCACGACCTGTTGCAGCAACGTGGCAATATCAACGGTAGTGCGCGGTGGGGGTTTTCGGTTCGACTCCAGCTGCGACAGCATGACCAGATCGTTGGCCAGCGCGTTGAGGCGTTCGGTCTGCTGGTCCATCTGATTGAGGGCTTTTTTCCAGGTGCCCGGCAGTTGATCACTGTTATCTTGCAGGGTTTCCAGATAACCGGAGAGTACGGTCAGCGGGGTGCGCAGTTCGTGGGAGATATTGGCAACAAAGTCCTGCCGCATCTGTTCCAGGTTGCGCAGTCGGGTGATGTCCTGCGCCATCAGGATAATATTCCCGTCGCCAAACTCGGCTGCACTGAACAGCAGGGTTCTGCTCGGGTCTTCCGGGGAGGGTAATTCTGTAGGTGGCGGCAGTTCGTTGTGCTGGATAAAGGCCACAAAGCGTGGGTCGCGAAGAATATTGATTATGGACTGGCCCCGGTCCCCCTTTTCCAGGCCCAGTAAGGCCTCTGCCGCGGGATTCCACCATTCCAGAACACGGTCAGGGGTCAGTGTCATGATGCCGTCGGGTAACGCAGAGGTGATATTGCGCACCCGTTCGGAAAGCTGGCGGCGGCTCTGTTTGGCGCGGTCATTGCGCTGCTGCATACGGTACAGGTAGTCCGTCATATCACCCCAGACACCACTGGCATCTGGCGGCAGCCCATTAGCCCCCTGATCCAGCCAGTCGTAGAGGCGGGCGATATGAGAAAAAGTCCAGAGCATATAGATGCTGCCACCGGCCAGCAGGGTGAACAGTATTTCGCCCAGCATGAAGCCGATGAATAACAGCAGCAGCGTGATCAGGACAATCCGCCGTATTTCTGCCTGTAGCCCTCTGTGCAAGTGTAGTCCTTACTCTTCTACAACCCGTGTGGAGAAGCGGTAGCCCGCGCCCCGCACAGTCTGTATGAAGCGGTCATGGCCTTCAAGGGCTATTGCCTTGCGCAGCCGTCGAATATGGACATCGACGGTGCGCTCATCCATGTACACATTGCCGCCCCAGACGTGGTCCAGAATTTGGTCGCGGGAGTAGACCCGCTCCTGGTGGGTCAGGAAAAAACTCAGCAGGCGGAATTCAGTCGGCCCCATGGAGACGGTCTGATCATTGATGGTCACTCGGTGGCTGATGGGATCAAACAGCAAGCTTTCCACCTGGATCGGTTCCTGTGGCAGGGCCGGTTCAGCGCGGCGCAGAACCGCGTTAATCCTGGCTACCAGAGCGCGGGGAGAGAAAGGCTTGGTGATATAGTCATCGGCACCGATTTCCAGTCCCTGGACAACATTGTCCTCACTGGCCTTGGCGGTGAGCATGATGACCGGAACGTTTTTGGTCAGCTCGTCACGTTGCAGGCGACGAATCAGCTCGACGCCACTGGTGCCGGGCATCATCCAGTCCAGTAACACCAGGTCTGGTTGCTCGTCGATGATCATGGCGTGAGCCTGCTGGGCGTTTTCCGCCTGAATGCAGTTGAATCCCGCCACGTCGAGAGCTGTGCTGATCATGTCGCGGATGGCTGGTTCGTCATCCACGACGAGAATGGTTTTTTCGCTCATATCCCTATCGTCTCTTTTCATATCTGTGTATTACATGACTCAGGTATGACAGAAATATGACAGTGGTTGGCACGACATGGTGAACTAGTTGCCGCCCAGCTGATAGTCGAGCACCAGTCCTATAAAAATAACGGCACCCACGTAGTTGTTGTTGAGGAAGGCCTTAAAGCAGCCGTCCCGGTCACGGTTACGTATCAGGTACTGCTGGTAGAGAAACAGCAAGGCCGCAACAGCCAGCCCCAGAAAAAACCAGAGGCCGCGGCCAAAATTCGTACCTATCATTAGCAATGCAATCACCACCAGTACCTGCAGGGTGGCGGTGATGGCGATGTCCATGTCGCCAAACAGAATGGCCGTGGATTTGATCCCGATTTTCAGATCATCATCACGATCAACCATGGCATAGAAGGTATCGTAGGCGATGGTCCACAGGATGACAGCAGCGTAAAGCGCCCAGAGCTCAGGGCGCAGTGAGCCGGTTTCCGCTGCAAAGGCCATGGGGATACTCCAGGCAAATGCCGCGCCAAGTACCAGCTGGGGCAGGTGGGTGTAGCGCTTCATAAACGGATAGCAGAATGCCAGCGCCACGCCGACAAAGGCCAGCTGAATGGTGAGCGCGTTGGTTAGCAACACCAGCAGGAAAGATAACAGGCACAGGGCGGAAAACAGTATCAGTGCCTCCCTGGCGGTGATGGCGCCTGTGGCCATGGGACGGTGCTGGGTGCGAGCTACATGACCGTCGACTTTGCGGTCGGCAAAATCATTGATGACACAACCGGCGGCACGCATCAGGAACACGCCGAGAACAAATACCAGCAGATTCTTGATGGAGGGAACGCCCTCTGCCGCTAGCCACAGGGCCCAAAGGGTGGGCCATAACAGCAACAGCGTCCCAATGGGCTTGTTGAGGCGCATCAGGCTGATGAAGTCTGGCAACCTTTCCCGCAATGAGTTCATGTTAGGCGTTAATACCGGGCTAAAGCGGGGTATTGTAAGGGGTAAATTCCGGTAAAAACATCTCACACACCAACAGCGGTTTGTTGTCCAGCCAGAACAGGGAGCGTCGCCCCGGTATTGTGGCCTGTATCCCTTGCAGGGGACCGGGTAGAGGTAGCTGGCGGGTATCCTGGCAGGTGAGCTCTATGGCACCCCTGCGCATGTGTGGGTCGCTGAATAACAGCGCTCCCAGTGGTCGGTTGTCCAGTTTGCGCAAACCGCGCAGACGCCCGTTTAGTGAGGTTTGGGGGATGACACTGCGCGCATAGACCCAGGGTCTGCCACCGCCGAGCAGAATCACTTCGCGAATCAGCGCCAGCTGGTGGTGCCTCATAGCCAGTGCTTTGCGCTCGGATGGTCTGGGGAGTGACATCTGCTGGCGGATGACCTGTACACCAAAATCACCATGACTGAGTTTGATCAGTCGCTCGGTGAGGGAACCCCGATCCAGCAGCCAGCTGCGAAGCGGGCCGTTGGCCGGTGAAGCGGGGCCGCGCTTGTGGCGATGCCAACGGGGTTCTGACGTGAACGACATGGGGGTCCTGGTAACGCTGGTGTGGTGGCTATTCTAACGGCTGAGAAGGCAGTTAGGTTCGTGTTTGGGGTGACAGTTTTTCCAGTAACAGTCCCATGGCCTGTCCGCGATGACTAATGCGGTTTTTCTCGGTTTTCTCCAGCTGCGCCGATGTCACACCCAGCTCTGGTATCAGGAAAAGGGGGTCGTAACCGAAGCCATTGTCACCCTGTGGCGCGAAGCTGATTCTACCTTCCCAGGTTCCCTGGCAGATCAGCGGTGTCGGGTCTTCGGCATTGCGCATCATCACCAGCAGGCATTGGAAACGGGCGGTGCGTTGTTCCTCCGGTATCTCCTGTAGCAGGGATAGCAGGCGCAAGTTGTTTTTTTCATCTGTGGCGTTTTCACCGGAAAATCGGGCGGAATAGATGCCGGGTGCCCCGTTGAGCATATCCACCTCAAGGCCAGAATCGTCAGCGATAGCGGGTAGGCCAGTCAATTTGGCGGCGTGCCGTGCCTTGATAATGGCGTTCTCAACAAAACTCAAGCCATCTTCTATGGCATCGGGAATGTCAAAGTCGGACTGTGGCACAACGTCCATATCCAGTTCCGCGAGCAGTTGCCGGAATTCAGTGAGCTTGCCTTTATTGCCGGTGGCGAGGACGACTTTCATAACTGTGGGTACCTGTTACATCAATGAATTCTGCGGGCCACCACTACTACAGTGGCCCACAGTTGAAGCTGATCTCACTCGTCCTGATACAGGGTTTTCTGAAAGGTGACGGAGAGTGGTGGTTTGTTGGGATCGGGTGTGACTTCAATCTTGAATGTCATGTAATCCTTGTTATCAATACGAAAAGGCGCAAGGTAGTAAACCGTATCTCCTTCCCGGACTTCAAAAAAGTCCAGGGTTTGCTGCTGGGCGAGGATATTGGAGACAGTGCCCTTGACCAGTGCAGTGGTGCCGCCTGTCTTGTCGTCCCGCAGTACGGCAATATTGACCAGTCCACGATCCTTGCCGCGAACGATTTTGTAGGCGCTGGCGATGTCAGGCTGTATGAAACTGCTATTGAACACGCTGTAAAACACTTTGATATTGCCAAATTCACGGTAGGGTTTGTCGTTGGCCTGAGCCGTCACAGTGAACACAGTTAGCAAGACGAAACAGATGGATCGGGTCAATTTCATGGTGATTCCCTCGCAGTCTCAATAACAGATTAACGGCGCTGCAATGTCTATTTGCTCAAATGGTAAATTGCAGTTTCACTGAAAAGGTTAGGCCAAATTCCCTTGATTTGCCGGTCGGGCAAGCGGGTGGCAACAAATTCACGGTGCAACAGGCGAATGCTTTTTTCCGCGCACAGGGCTTCGAAGTCATCCACGGTACAGAAGTGAATGTTAGGGGTGTCGTACCATTGATAGGTCAGCTGTTTGGTAACCGGCATGCGGCCACGGGTGAGCAGGTAGAAGCGCGCCCGCCAGTTGCCGAAATTAGGAAACGTGACCACGCATTCCTTGCCGACACGCAGCATTTCATCCAGCACCAGATGCGGGAAGCGCATGACCTGCAGAGCCTGCGTCATGACAACGGTATCGAAACTTTTATCGCTGAACTGGGATAAGCCTTCGTCCAGGTTAGTCTCCAGCACATTAACCCCGTTGGCCACGCAGGCGGTGATCTTGTCCGGATCGATTTCGAGGCCATAACCCTCAACGTTTTTTTCCTGGTGCAGCATTTTTAACAGCGTACCGTCACCGCAGCCGAGATCGAGAATGTGGCTTGAGGGTTTGATCCACTGCTTGATAATGTCCAGATCGGTCCGGTTGGTCATGGTGCCGCGACCTCATTGTCCAGGCGGGTCAGATAAGCCGAGAGTACCTGCTCGTAGCGCTCGTTTGGCAACAGGAAGGCATCGTGGCCGAGATTGGACTGAATGGCGGCATAGCTGACGTTTTTATTGGCAGCTATCAATGCTTCCACAATTTCCCGGGAACGTTCAGGGGCAAAGCGCCAGTCGGAAGAAAACGAGACCACGAGAAAATCACACTGGGCATGCCGGAATGCCTCCACCTGATCGTGGTTGTATTCCCTGGCCAGATCAAAGTAATCCAGTGCCTTTGTCATCAACAGGTAAGTGTTGGCATCAAAGGCGCTGGCAAACACGTCACCCTGGTAGTGCAGGTAGCTTTCTACCTGAAATTCAATGGGGGTATCCTGCCCGCGCTGGAATGATCCAGAGCGCAGTTCGCGGCCGAATTTATCGCCCATAATTTCATCGGAGAGATAGGTGATATGCCCGATCATCCTGGCCAGACCAAGACCATTGCGTGGCAACGCCTGGTGTTCCAGGTAGTGGCCATCGAGAAAATCCGGATCCGATTTAATGGCGTTGCGGGCGATTTCATTGAAGGCGATATTCTGTGCACTGAGCTTCATGGCTGAGGCAATGATAATTGCATGGCGCAGCCGATGCGGATGTTCCAGAGACCAGCGCATAACCTGCATACCGCCGAGGCTGCCGCCGACAATAGCAGCCCACTGCTGAATCCCCAGCCGATCCGACAGTCTCACCTGACTCTCTACCCAGTCGCGTACTCGAAGAGCAGGGAAATCCGGCCCCCAGGGTTGCCCCGTTTGCGGATTGATGGATGTCGGACCAGTGCTGCCGTGACAACCTCCCAGATTGTTCAGGCACACCACAAAAAAACGGTTGGTATCAAAAGGTTTTCCCGGGCCGATATGGTTATCCCACCAGCCCGGCTTCTTGTCCTCCATGCTGTGGTATCCGGCAGCATGATGATGCCCGCTGAGGGCATGACAGATCAGGATGGCGTTGCTGGCATCAGCGTTAAGCTCGCCATAGGTTTCAATCACCAGCTGATATTGATCCAGGGTGCGGCCGCAGGCCAGTGTCAGTGGATCATCGAACTGAATCACTTGAGGGGTGACGATACCTACTGAGTTGTCGGGAATAACGTCTGGCATCAGGGCGGCAAGGGTTCCTTGGCTTTTTCAGGGATCTGCGGGAGTCTAAATAGGGGCGGCCATCAGCGCAACCAGATTACCTGTCAGGTTGTTAATGCAGAGGCTGCTCACAGCGATTCGATGTCGTAATCAATGATCACAGGCAGATGGCTGGAAAAGCTTTTGGCCTTGTAGGTCACTGCATATTCCACGCTGTGACGCAGGTTATTGGAGATGAGTTGCAGGTCCGTACGCCAGCCGCAGCCTTTGCCAATCTCGCCGGAGGGCCAGAAGGTGAATTCATCTCTGTCGGAATTGAAAAGCCGAAAGGCATCGGCGTAGCCAATGGCGTTATAGAGTTGCCCCAATGTTTGTCGTTCGTGGGGCAAAAACCCAGACAAGGCCTCACAGGCGGCAGGTTCTGAGACATCGGCTTCGCGATGGGCAATATTCCAGTTGCCACAGAAAAAGTAGTCTCGACGCTTGTGGCTGATCTTTGTGAGGTGACCGAGCAGGTCGCGAAAAAAGCGATCCTTGGTCTCCTGGCTGCTGGTACCGGCAATGGCTTCGGGGGCCAGAAGCGAGCAAATACTGATCCGCTCGAAATCTGCCTGCAGGTATCGCCCCTCCATATCCTCGCCATTACTGGCGCCAAAGCCATACATGATGGCCTTGGGCATCTCCCGGGTATAGATAGCGACACCGTTTTTAGTCGCATCCGGGGCATCAAGAAAATAGCTGAAATAACCATCCAGGACGTAGTCTTGACACTCCTCAAGCTTGTAGGCGGAGGTGCGCAGGTCCTGAAGGCAGATCAGGGTGGCATCCTGGGATGCCAGCCATTCAAACAGGCCTTTTTCTGTTGCTTGCTGAATACCGTCGACGGCAAGACTTATGATGCGCATTATCGCCCCTTGTTTTGGGAGAGTGTATGATAACCGGCAAGCCAGCATTGATGAATTGGCAAACAGGATTCAATGACCTGGGCATTTGGACTCGACTTTGTAAGGGCAGGGTGCGTTTGTGAGAAACACCAGAACAACCTACAAATCCATCGGTGCTGTCGCCGTTGTACTGCTATGCCTGAGCGCTATGGTAGCAGAGGCAGGCAATCTTTACCGCTATCGAAACAGCGATGGCAATCTGGTTATTGACCACCAGGTTCCCCCAGAATACATCGCCCAAGGATATGAAGTTATCACCAGTACCGGGCGTGTGGAAGCGGTAATTCCTCCCCACCAGGAAAACCAGGAAGAAATGGCACCTGAGGCGGTGCAAACGGCAGCCCAGAATCGCGAAGAAGACCAGATGCTTCTGCGCAGCTACAGCAGCGTCGAGGAGTTGCAGGCAGCCGGCGAGCGTCGCCTGCAACAGCTGGATCGCGAGATCGAAAATGTCGAATCCAATCGGGAAAAAAATAGCCGACAATTGACGGAGTTTCGTGAAAAGGCGGCAATGGAGCAGTTCAACGGAGCAAAGCTGTCAGATAAGCTGTTGAACAGCCTGAATGGCGTTGAAATAGCTAATCGTGATGCCGTGCAAATGCTTGAGCTGCGTCAGAATGAGCGTGAGCAAATGGCATTGCGCTATCAGCGCTACGTAGAGCGTTTCAAAGAGTTGACAGCTAAAACCCCGGATTCCCCTGCCGAATAAACACCGCTTGCGCGACGGCCCATTGCTCCTGCCAGTGCTCCGTCGGCGGACGACTGAATCCGCTGCGCACAAACTGGCTGATGCGGCCTTCTGCCAGTGACAAAATAAAATTGGCTGCTGCTGTAACGGTGGTTGCCAGCCGCAAATTTCCTGCCATCTCAGCTTCCCTGAGAATTTGTTTCAGCTGTGTTTCCAGTCGGTCGAAAAGCTGCTGAATACGTTTGTGCAGCCGGTCAGTTTCGCCGGTGAGAGCATCGCCGGTCAGTAGACGGGTAATTCCCGGATTTCTTTCCGCAAAGGTCAGCAGCAGTGTCAGTATCCTGTAGCAGCGCGTAGCGGCGTCGGGTTCTTCGCTGAGAATGGTGCGGATACGGCTGAAAAGTGTTTCCTCAATAAAGTCGATCAGGCCTTCGTACATCCGGGTTTTACTGGGAAAGTGCCGGTACAGGGCCGCCTCAGAAACACCTACTTCGGCGGCCAGGGCAGCAGTGGTGATGCGGCCGCCGGGGGTCGCCTCGAGCATCCTCGCCAGGGACTGGAGTATCTGCTGCTTTCTAGATGGATTATCCGTTGCCACGTTTATTACCCGGTTGTGTTGGTGATCAGGGTGCCGACACCCTGGTCAGTGAAAATTTCCAGCAGAGTGGCATGATTCACCCGACCATCAATAATATGGGCCGCCTTCGCGCCACCCTTCACCGCATCCAGTGCACACTGAATCTTGGGTAGCATGCCGCCGTATATGGTGCCGTCTGCAATCAGATCATCCACCTGTTTCGTAGACAAGCCGGTCAGCACCTGGCCATTCTTGTCTTGCAGCCCAGCTACATTGGTCAGCAACATCAGTTTTTCTGCTTGTAGCACCTCGGCGATCTTTCCGGCCACCAGGTCGGCATTGATATTATAGGAGCGACCTTCGCCATCGACGCCAATTGGGGCGATCACCGGAATGAAATCGCTGTTGGTGAGCATGTCGATCACACTGGTGTCGATCGAGGCCACTTCGCCCACGTGACCGATGTCGATGATTTCCGGTGCCGCCATTTCCGGCTTGCTGTGTCGAACCTTGAGTTTACGCGCCATCAGCAGCTGGCCGTCCTTGCCGGTAATGCCCACGGCTTTGCCGCCCGCGTGGTTGATAAGATTGACGATTTCCTTGTTGACGGTACCGCCGAGCACCATTTCCACTACGTCCATGGTTTTGCTGTCGGTGACGCGCATGCCATTGATGAAGTGTGATTCGATATTGAGTTTCTTCAGCAGGTCACCGATTTGGGGGCCACCGCCGTGAACCACAACCGGGTTCATGCCCACCAGTTTCATCATCACAATATCCCGGGCAAAGCTGGCTTTGAGCTTTTCGTCGACCATGGCATTGCCGCCAAACTTGACGACAATCGTCTTGCCGGTAAAACGTTGAATATAGGGCAGCGCCTCGGATAGCACTTTGGCTGTGTTGGAGGCGGCTTCGCGGGTTAGTGACATTGATGTTCCTGGTGTTTTTATCAGCGGGTTAGAAGGTGAGGTTGCTGTCTATGCTACGAAGTTGCTCCCGGAAAAGCGACTGGATTTTTTCCAGGGCATCACTGGAATCCGCCTCGAAGCGGAGGGTCAGTGCGGGGCTGGTATTGGATGCTCGCACCAGTCCCCAGGCTTTGGGGAACTCCACGCGCAAGCCGTCGATGGTGCTCACTTTGCCATCCTGAAAGACTTCTTTTGCAAGCAGTTTCTGCACAATGTCGAACTTGCTCTCTTCATCTGTCGGCACAAGAATTTCCGGAGTGGCATAGCGGGTTTCGAAACTGGCCATGATGTCATCTAGGCCCTGCTCGCGAATGCTCATGATTTCAATCAGCCGGGCTGCGGCGTAGAGTCCGTCGTCAAAACCGTGCCAGCGATCATGGAAGAAAATGTGGCCACTGAACTCGCCTCCCAGGGGCGCCTTGCTTTCAATGATCTTGTTATACATGTGCGAGTGACCGGTTTTCCACATCACCGGGCGGCCGCCATAGCTGCTGATCAGGCTGTTGAGCCGACGGGTGCTCTTGATATCGAAGACCACATCGGCTCCCGGGTGCCGGGAGACCACATCACGGGCAAAAATCATCAGTAGTTCATCGGGCCAGATAATCTGCCCACTGGCGGAAATGGCTAGGATGCGGTCACCATCGCCATCGAGGGCGATCCCCAGGTCGGCATTCTGTTCCTTGACCCACAGTCTCAGGTCCTCGAGGTTGGCGGGCACCGAAGGGTCCGGTGGGTGGTTGGGGAAGGTGCCGTCCACATCGCAGTAGAGCGGCAATACATCGCAACCAATGCCTTCCAGCAGCCTGATGGCCAGTTCACCGGCTGCGCCATTGCCCGCATCCAGAATCACTTTCAGGCCCTGTGCCGGCACAATGTCGCTGATGATGGCCTGCAGGTAATCCTCCGAGAGATCCTGTTGACTACGCTCTCCCGGGGTTTTCTCCGGGATTTCCGCAGACATTTCCTGTCGCAGTGACTTCACTTCTTCGCCGCACATGGCGTGGTGCTGAAAGAACATTTTGAAGCCATTGTATTCGGCGGGATTATGGCTGGCGGTCACCATCACACCACAGTCACTCTGTTGCAGGTGGTGGGTGGCAAAATTCAGTAGCGGTGTCGGTACCAGGCCCAAGTGAATAATATGACAGCCCGTGCTGAGGATGCCCTGTTCCAGCGCCTCGCTCAGTTGTTCGCTGGACTGGCGGCCATCGCGGCCCAGAATCAACGTGTGTTCGCCCCGGGCGATGGCGCGCAGGGCAAGCGCTTTACCAAGCTGTTGTGCAAAGTCCACAGTTAATTGCTTGCCGGCAATACCGCGGATATCGTAATCGCGGAATACCACATCCGGGTAGGAGCCGGTTACTTCCGGACGATCTTCCTGCTCCTGTACTGGCGTATCTGTCGTCCCTTTGCCAGGAATCACATCAAGGAAAGATTTGCCGGAATCGTTCACAGGGTCGGTTGCTGGAGGGTTCAAATGTGTTTTCTTCTCTGCACGAGGGGAAGGGGCTTTGTCCACATGGAAGTGCAGGGTCAGGCGCAGCAGCAGGTAGATGATAACTAAGGTTGAAACAGCCAGTACTGAACCAAACAGGGCAAAACCTTCATAGGATGGCTCCGTGCTCTGTAATAACACCTTGCTGCCGGTAAAGCGCAGTGACCAGTTGGCTGGTTCGAGCTTTAATTCAATGGTCTCCAGGGCCTTGGATTTATTGCCCGTTGTTACAAATGTAGCGCCCTTTGTTTTGGGCATGGTCTGTACCAACTGGGTCAGCCCCAGGTTTTCTTTCACTGCGGGTTTCAATACATCCAGGAGCGGTTGCAGTGATTCCATGCCCAGCATAGCGCCGATAATTTCACCCTGCTGATCTTTCAATGGGTGGCTGTAGAGAAGCTGCCACTCCTTTCCGAGGCGTGCAGCAGCTATCGATTGCAGATCGCCAGCCAGGGTTTTTTCTGCCAGGTAATGGCCGGCAAAGTTCTGCTGGTCAATCAGGCGTTGGTCTCCCGGTGTAATGAGATAACCGCCAGTGAAATCCGGCGCCCATTCCAGCAGCAATTTTTCTGCGGAGAGAATCTGCGCCATATCGGCAGAAGCAGCCGCAGTAGTAAATAAAGACTTTTCAGCCAAGGATAGCAGCTGTTGGTTGCGCTCTTTCAGGTAGTGATTGGTAGTACTACGTAATTTGGTCGCAAGTTCCCTGGCGTGTTCGGTAGCCTGCTCTTTCTGGGACGTCGTTACAGTTTTCTGAAATAGCCAGTAACTGGTGTAGCCGGCACCTGCGAGGAGCAGGACTACCAGAAGCAGAATCAACGGGTGTTGTTTGAGTTTGTGCAGGGCGCTTGATGCGCCGTTTGTTGTCTCTGTCATTTTGTCGGATTAGTCATTTCAGCAATTTTGGCAATCAACTGGCGAGCCAGAATGGATTTGTTGATTTTCGGGATGGCTTCCGAGGTATTCATCTCGACCACCAGTACTTCGTTATCGTCACTGTTAAACCCGATGGTGCGGTCAGAAACGTCATTGGCAATCACCAAGTCCAGATTTTTTCTTTCCAGTTTGCCGCGGGCATAGTTTTCCAGGTTGGCGGTTTCAGCAGCAAAACCCACGGTAAAGGGCCGGTTTGCTAATGCGGCGACGGCGCTGACAATGTCCGGGTTCTTGACCAGCTCAATGGTCATTTCTGCGGCATCTTTTTTAATCTTTTGCTGCGAGGTTTGCACCGGCCGGTAATCGGCGACGGCAGCAGAAGCGATAAACAGCTCGCTGCCGTCTGCTTCATGCAGCGCCGCCTCATACATTTCCTGGGCACTGGTCACAGCGATTGTTCGTACGCGATCTGGTGGTGTCAGGCTCACAGGACCACTGATCAGAATGGTCTCTGCGCCGGCTTCAGCAGCAGCTTCGGCCAGTGCATAGCCCATTTTTCCTGAGCTGTGGTTGCTGATATAGCGCACGGGATCAATGGCTTCCCGGGTGGGACCGGCTGTAATGACCACTTTCTTACCCGCCAGAGCTCCGGTCTCAAAGATATCTGCCATCAGCTCGGCAATATCTTCGGGTTCGCTCATGCGACCTGGACCAATATCCCCGCAGGCCTGGCTGCCTTCTGCTGGACCGAAAATATGGACTCCGCGACCGCGCAGGCGCTCAAGATTTGCCTGGGTTGCCGGGTTGCGCCACATGCCCTGATTCATGGCAGGCGCTATGGCCAGTGGTGAGCGGGAGGCGAGACAGAGGGTGGACAGCAGGTCATCCGCCTGCCCATTGGCCAGCTTGGCAATAAAGTCGGCGCTGGCGGGAGCGATCAAAACAGCATCAGCCCAACGAGATAACTGGATATGCCCCATGGCGGCCTCTGCCTCGGTATCCAGCAGCTCCAGGTGAACCGGATGGCCTGATAGTGCTTGTAGGGTCAGCGGCGTGATGAATTCGGTGGCAGCCGGTGTCATAACAACCTGAACATCTGACCCGGCATCCTGCAGACGGCGGATGATCTCAGCGCTTTTGTAAGCGGCAATGCCGCCGGTAACACCCAACAGAATCCGTTTGTTTGCCAATGACAGCATGAAGTTACCCATAGTCGTGCCGAGGGGGCTAAGATAACATCGCGAGCAGGGTTTGCGTAGTCAGGGCTCACATAATCGGAAACACAGGGAGGTGTTATGTCGATTCGCGATTGGCCGGAGGGCGAACGTCCCCGGGAAAAATTGTTGACCCGGGGGGCGGACGCGCTTTCCGATGCCGAACTGCTGGCTATTTTTCTGCGCACGGGTTGCGGAATTCCTGCAGGCTGAATTGCGGTCGTGCCGACAGGAAGTTCTCGGTGCCCTTTTTCTGGATGCCCAGCATCGGTTGATCGCCTGGGAAAAACTGTTTTTCGGGACAATTGATGGTGCCAGCGTGCATCCGCGGGAGGTGGTGCAGCGGGCATTGCATCACAATGCTGCAGCGCTGATTTTTGCCCACAATCACCCCTCCGGAGTTGCTGAGCCCAGTGAGGCAGACCGCCAGATTACCCGGCGGTTGCAGGATGCTCTGGCGCTGATAGATGTGCGGGTGCTGGATCATCTGGTGGTCGGTGCCGGTTATTCAGTCTCTTTGGCAGAGCGAGGGCACCTTTAAAAGCCTTTGACTTGGGTGCTTTTTCGGCAAATTTGTTTGATTTAGGGTGGCCCTTCTGGTATAAAACGCGGCTCTTCGCGGGGGTGTCCCCGCAGGTCGACAGCAAAAGTCAGAATTTATGTGCGCTCGCTAGAGATCGGTGGCGCCAGTTAGCAGAGGCAAAACAATGTCTAAAGTATGTCAAGTCACCGGCAAAAAGCCGATGACCGGAAACAACGTTTCCCACGCCAAAAACAGAACTCGCCGCCGGTTTGAACCAAACCTGCACACTCACCGTTTCTGGGTTGAAAGCGAGAAGCGTTTTGTCAAACTTCGTCTGTCTTCCAAAGGCATGCGCATCATCGACAAAGTGGGTATCGACCAAGTGCTGGCGGATATCCGCAAGCGCGGTGACAAGATTTAAGGAGCGCTAACATGGCCAAGTCAAATCGAGACAAAATCAAACTGGTTTCCAGTGCCGGTACAGGTCACTACTACACCACCACCAAGAACAAGCGTACCCAGCCCGAGAAGCTGGAGTTCAGCAAGTACGACCCAGTGGTTCGCAAGCACGTTCCTTACAAAGAAGCGAAAATCAAGTAAGTTGCGCTTCCACGCTTAGGCATTCAATCACTAAAAAAGCCCCGACTAGTTCGGGGCTTTTTTGTGGCGGAGTAAAAGACGGTGAATGATTATGAGCCGCAGAAGACCGGTTAAGGCATCGTGGTGAGAGCGATGTCGTTGACACCGGCTTCCCGAGCCTGATCTGAAATAATGACAAACGAG
>JALRJN010000068.1 GCA_023261185.1 Porticoccus sp. | reverse complement strand
GATGCTACGTTGAACCGTTTCTTTGCATTACATGTGATTGCGCTGCCGCTGGTTCTGATCTTCCTCGTGGTTGCCCATATCCTGGCGCTGCATGAGGTTGGTTCAAATAACCCGGATGGCGTTGAGATCAAGAAGAACAAGGATGAAAACGGTATACCCCGTGACGGTATTCCGTTCCACCCCTATTATACTGTTCACGATCTGGTGCCGATTGTGGTCTTCCTGTTCGTGTTTGCCTTTATTATGTTCTTCGTACCGGAAATGGGTGGTTATTTCCTTGAGCATGCCAACTTTGAAATCGCCAACCCGCTGAAGACACCAGCACACATTGCCCCGGTGTGGTATTTCACTCCGTTCTACTCCATGTTGCGAGCTGTACCAGATAAGTTTGCTGGCTTCATGGTGATGGCGGCGGCAATTGCCATCATGTTTGTGCTGCCCTGGCTGGATCGCAGCCCTGTGAAGTCAATCCGCTACAAGGGTAATTTCAGCCGTATCGCCCTGCTGGTGTTTGCTGCATCCTTCATTATTTTGGGTGTTCTGGGTGTGAAGGCGCCGACCCCGGCCCGCACACTGCTGGCTCAGATCTGTACCATCCTTTATTTTGTGTTCTTCTTGGCAATGCCCATCTGGACCAAGCTGGAAAAAACCACGCCGCAGCCGGAACGCGTTACCACCAATGGCGGATTTGGCCCTTGGAAATCGCTGGCAGCCCTGATTTTTGTGGCCCTGCTGGCTTGGCTGCCGCTGAAAGCGGTGGGTTCTGAGTCAGAGCATGAATGTGGCACCATCGCGTGTGATGAGTTTGAGGCGGATCTGTCAGATAAGGCATCTTTGCAACATGGCGCTAAGTTGTTCGTCAACTACTGCATGGGCTGTCACTCGGCTAAATATTCGCGCTGGGAACGAGTAGCCAGAGACCTGAAAATGCCTGCTGGCATGGTGATGGACAACCTGGTGTTTGCCGACCAGAAAATTGGTAGCTTGATGAGTATCGCCATGCCGGCGGATAAGGCCAAAGTTTGGTTTGGCGCTGCGCCGCCGGATCTGACACTGGTCGCTCGTGCTCGTTCTTCCGAGTGGGTTTACACCTATTTGCGCCACTTCTACAAGGATCCTTCCCGTCCGTTTGGCGTCAACAACAAGGTGTTTAAAGACGTGGGTATGCCACATGCCTTGCTGGACGTTCAGGGCTTGCAAGAATGTGCCCCGGGCCCGGTTCATGCGGCCAACGGTGGGATCAAGCGTGATCCTCTGACTCGTGCAGAAATCCTGGAAGATGATTGCGGTCGCTATAGCCTGGTGACCGAGGGAACCATGAGTCCCGAGGAGTATGACGAAGCGGTTTACGATCTGGTTAACTTCCTGACCTATATTGCCGAGCCTATGGCTGAAGATCGCCAGCGTATCGGTATCTACGTTCTGTTATTCCTGGCCTTCCTGTTTATCTGGGTATGGCTGCTTAACCGGGAATACTGGAAAGGCATTCACTAATTTTTTATGGGGATGGCCGCAACAGCGGCCATCTTTTCTTTGTCAATCAAAATAGAGGTTCCAATATGGGGGTTGTTGCCAAACGATCTTCGATGACTTTTTTCTCTGATCCGTCCTGTCATTACAGTCACCGAGTTCGTATCGTGCTGGCTGAAAAGGGGGTAACGGTTGAGATTGAAGAGGTGGATGATCAAAACCTGCCCGAAGATGTGCTGGAGCTGAACCCTTATGCCTCCCTGCCAACCCTGGTCGATCGGGATCTGGCACTCTACGAAACCAAGGTAATGATGGAGTACCTGGATGAGCGTTTCCCTCATCCACCGTTGCTGCCTGTTTATCCGGTTGCCAGGGCATTGAGCCGTCAGTTTATGCATCGTATTGAGCGCGACTGTTGTAGTCAGATTGATATCATTATCAGCAATCCTGACAGCGCTGAGGCCGACAAAGCACGCAAAGAGCTCAGTGACAGCCTTTGCAGCATTGCTCCTATTTTTGCAGACTTGCCTTACTTTATGAGTGAAGAGTTTACTCTGGTCGACTGTTGTCTGGCGCCGATTTTGTGGCGTTTGGACAGTTTGGGTATTAAGTTGCCCAACAACCGCCAGGTAAAACCCTTACATGATTACATGCAGAGGCTGTTTGAAAGGGAGTCATTCCGCGAGAGCCTCTCTGAGCTGGAAAAAGAAATGGCCAGCTAGGTCGTTTTTGCGAAATGTTTAAAAAGGGACCTCGTTGTCCCTTTTTTTGTACAATGTCGGCCCATTTACCCGGAACCTATGGCGCGTATGAAAATGACATCAAACCGACCGTACCTGATCCGGGCTTTCTATGACTGGATAGTGGACAATCAATGTACGCCCTACATGGTGGTAGATGCCTACTTTCCGGGCGTTGAGGTGCCACAGGAGCATGTCAACGACGGTCAGATTGTATTGAATGTTGCGCCTAGGGCTGTGGCTGCCTTTGTTATGAATAATGATCAGGTAGCTTTCAGTACCCGTTTTGGCGGTGTCCCCAGCAATATTCGACTTCCTATCCAGTCCATCACAGGGATTTACGCGCGTGAAAATGGGCAGGGCATGGTATTTCAGCCCGAAAAAGATACGGATCCTGATCCGCAAGGACCAGGACCCAGTAAACCCAAGGCTGTAAAGGAGGGTAAAGCGGTCAAGCCAAGTGATAAGACGGTCAAGCCTTCCCTTAGAGTAGTTAAATAGAGGTAAAAATCATGTCAGATCCTATCGTAATTGTCGGTATGGCACGCACGCCGATCGGCAGCATGCAAGGCCAGTTCAGTGGTGTTCCCACGACACAGCTCGGAGCATCGGCCATCAAGGCGGCGGTTGAGCGTGCTGGCGTCGCTCCAGAGCAGGTTGATTCTGTAGATATGGGCTGTGTTTTATCGGCTGGGTTGCGTCAGGCGCCGGCGAGACAGGCGACCCTGGGAGCGGGTTTGCCCAACAGTGTCACCTCCACCACGCTGAATAAGGTGTGTGGTTCCGGCATGAAGGCGGTGATGAACGCTTTTGATAGCCTGACCCTGGGTAACGTCGATGTAGCGGTTGCGGGTGGCATGGAAAGTATGACCAATGCGCCTTACCTGATGTTGCAGGGTCGTAGCGGCTACCGTTTTGGCCACAATCAGATTTTTGACCACATGACCATGGATGGCCTGGAAGACGCATACAATGGCCAGGCAATGGGTCTGTTTGCCGAGCAGTGTGTTTCCAAGTATGGGTTTACCCGTGAGGAACAAGATGCGTTTTCCATTGCTTCTCTGGAGCGTGCCAATAAAGCCATTTCCGAGGGTAAGTTTGACAGTGAAATTGCACCTGTCACTGTGTCCAGCCGTAAAGGAGATGTGGAGTACCGTATCGATGAGCAGCCGGGTAAATCCAATGCAGATAAGATTCCACAAATGCGTCCAGCCTTTATCAAGGACGGCACGGTAACGGCGGCTAATGCCAGCTCCATCAGTGATGGCGCCGCCGCTCTGGTGCTCACCCGTCAGTCAGTGGCGGAAAAGCACGGACTTAAGCCGTTGGCCCGCATCCTTGCTCACAGTTATCATTCCCAGGAGCCCGAATGGTTTACTACAGCACCCGTAGGGGCTATTAGTAAGCTGCTGGATAAAGTCGGCTGGACCAAGGATGAGGTGGACCTGTTCGAGATTAATG
Organism: Porticoccus sp.; assembly: GCA_023261185.1. Classification (GTDB taxonomy): domain Bacteria; phylum Pseudomonadota; class Gammaproteobacteria; order Pseudomonadales; family Porticoccaceae; genus Porticoccus; species Porticoccus litoralis. Next base: position 6,519 of record JALRJN010000068.1, on the reverse strand, counting down.
AGGCATTTGCCGTGGTTACCATGGCCGCCATGAAAGAGCTGGATATCCCCCATGAAAAGGTCAATGTTCATGGGGGTGCTTGTGCACTGGGACACCCCATTGGCGCGTCAGGTGCGCGTATCATCGTCACCTTGCTGGCTGCCTTGCAGACCTATGGTAAAACCAAGGGTATCGCCGGTATCTGTATCGGTGGTGGTGAAGCGACGGCCCTCGCGGTTGAGGTGCTGTAAAACGTCCCCCTGTAAAAAAACGGCCCATCAGGGCCGTTTTTTTATGTCCAGGCATTGGCTAATCAATATATTCAAATACTTTTACGACTCGCTTGGCGCCTCGCGTCGTACTCGCCACTAGTGCGGCCTGATCTCCCGTGCTGCGGGTTACCAGACCCATCAGGTAGATGACACCACTTTCCGTAACCACCTTGATACGGGTGGATTTGATATTTTTTTCCGCGATCAGCTTGGAGCGTACCTTGGTTGAAAGCCAGACATCGTTGCTGCGGGATACCAGTGAAGAAGTGCCGGTAACCTGTAATTCATTATGTACCTGACGTACGCCCCGGAAGTCCCGTGCCGTGTTGCCGGCCAGAGTGCGCAAATCATTGCTGGCAACCTCGCCGGTCAGCAGAATCACGCCATTGTAGGCATTGATGTTTACATGGGCATGTTCCAGCTGGCTGCTCGCCTTTTTGATATTCACACCAATCAGTGTTTCCAGCTGCCAGTCATCAATGTCAGTGCCCAGTGAGGTATTTGTAGGGTCCGGCTTGATAGGTTCATCCGTAGTGGCGTGAATGATATTCGTGCAGCCGGTCAGGCCGATGACGCTGATCAGCAGCAAAGCTGCCAGGCGCTGGTACATCAGGCGGTTCCTCCAAATAGTTGTTGGTCAATTAATTCACAAAGACAAAAAATACTTAATAAATGTACTTCACTGATGCGGTGACGGTCGTCGTGGTCGACACGAATCTCGATATCATCGCCACTGAGGAGTGCGGACAGATCCTTGTCTCCAGCTCCGGTGAAACCGATCACAGACATGTCCCGGTCATGGGCGGTATGAATGGCCTGCACCAGGTTGCTCGGGTTGGTGCCAAGGCTGAATATAACCAGTACATCCCCTGGGCGGCCCAGGGTTTTTACCTGTCGACTGAAAATTTCACTAACACTGTGGTAGTGGCTGATAGCTGTGATCAGCGAGCAATCGTTGCTGAGGCAGATGGCGGGAAATCCAGGTCGTTCCAGTTTGTATTGCAGTAGCAGGGACTGAGTGAAAATTTTCGCCAGTGCCGAGGACAGGCCATTCCCGCAGCATAATACCTGGTGGTCCTGTACCAGTTGCTCGACAATTTTGGTGCTTGCTTTGGCAATCAGAGGAGCCAGTGTTTCACCGGCGGCCATTTTTGCCTCGATGCTCTGGTGAAACTGTTCGATAACACTTGATTCCATAGCTCTCTACAACGGTTCTCTGCGGCTAGCTAAATGCATTTTGTAGCCATTCTACCCGATAGCCATTACCGTTGTCGGTGTCTCTTTGCAGGCAAATGGCGTCAAAGCGGCAGGGGATTTTTTCCCAGAGTCCTTGAGCCTGCAAATAGTGTTGAGCGGTGGAGATGATACGCTGCTGCTTGCGGTGATCTATGCTCTGGGCCGCCGTGGCAAACCGCTCGTTCTGTCGCATTCTGACCTCCACAAACACCAGGGTATCCCCATCTTGCATGATCAGATCAATCTCGCCGCGAGTAGTTCGATAATTCTTCTCCAGGAGTTGCAAGCCTTGTTTCTCCAGCCAGGATCTGGCCCGGTTTTCAGCCATGGCACCCACAGAAGGGTTCTGTAATTTTCGGTGCTTGGGTTTAATAGAAAATATCATTGGACCAATTCCTTTTGTCTGAAGGTTAATGATGCACCGGGTTCGGGTGTTTCAAAAGATCAGTGTGGCCAAAAATGGCTGGTGACTTGCCTGGTTGGCTCCGATCCCTCTAAAATCCTTGTCTTGATCTAGTTTAGGTGTCGTGATGTTCAAACGCTCGTCGGTTGTCAGTTCGTTAGTTGCCCTTATAGTGGGATGTTTTATGGTGGCTGGAAGCTGGGCCGATAATGTTGCGGTACCAGATTATCAGCTGCCGGACCTTAGCAGCCTGGTGAATCAATTCGGAGAACCCTTCAAGGGAAGAGATGGTGATACCCTTGTCATGCTGGTTGCCGGGATGAAAGTCAAAGACATGGTTCGAGAGACATTGGCAGAAGTGGATCCCGGTTGCCTGCAGGACGGTCGCGTTATCTATCTGGCCAATATCAGCGGTATGCCGAAATTAGTATCAAAATTTATCGCCGTGCCGCGATTGCGGGATTTGGATTATCCGGTCTGGCTCGATTATAGCGGTGATGTTGCCTCTGGGTTGCCGTTCCATAAAGGACAGGTAACGCTGCTAAGTCTTGGCGATAGTCGCAAGGTCATCGAAGTGAGCTTTGCCGACTCTCAGGCTTATCTTAAAGAGCAATTATTGGTCCGTTGCGAGGCGAGTACAGAGAACCTGACTGATTAGTTGAGCTTCAACTGCTGCGCTTGCTTTACCCGACCGCCCCTGAACTCTGCCCAAGGTTGTTCCCTCATAATGGCGTGCTTGCGCTTGTCCAGTTGCAGTGTGCCTGTACTGCCCGACAGTTTGATTTCCGGCAGAAGCAGCATTTGCGGTAACCCCTGATGTAGGTGGTAAGCGTCAATTCCCAGTGCAAACAGATGGCGGTAGATGGGTTGCAGGTCCTGGGCCGGCTGCAGTTTTTCATGCCCGGCGCCAGGCAGTGTCCAGGGCATGGCGCTGAAGCGAATGGACTCCAGGTCCCGGTTGCGCCCCGGGTCCTGAACACCCGTATAAAGTTGCGATGTGCTGTAAATTTGCAGGTCGCTCGCGAACAGAAAGTCCAGGGTGGGCTTGATTTGTCGAGCCTGATCGGGATAGGCGACCATAAATACCATGTCCAGATCCTGGCGGCGCCGAGGCGTGAAGTTTAATGATTTCCCCAGTAGGCGTTGCAGTCGAGTCTTGCGTTCTTCGCTCTGGGTGATATGCAGGGTGGGCCGGAGGAGGGGGGCAAAATCGCTCTGTGCAGTCCCGTAGGCAGGTGCTTCTACCAGCGTTCCACCATGCTCTAGCCAGCGTTCACGGAACGCGGTGAGTGCCCTGTCTCCCCATCCGGAGTTGGGTGTTACGGTCAACGCAGTACGCTGACCCTCAACCCAGGCCCTGTCGGCGATTTGTCGGGCTTCATCACTGACGGATAGCCCAAACTGGTAAAAATTGTCGGGAATGGGTAAAGCCGGGTTTTCCAGATAATTGAGCGCGATGACGGGGACTGGCAGTTCTGTCAGCTGTATCAATTGCTCCACAGTTTCACGCTGAACGGGTCCAATGACCAGCTGCGCCCCTTCGGTGGTGGCCTGCTGATAGAGGGTGGCTATATCGGTGGCTCCCGCCGTGTCATAAAAACGGATCACTGGCGCTTTGGCTGCATAACCATAAGCTTCATACCATGCAGCGAGAAAGCCACTACGTATTGCTTTGCCTGCCTGGGCCAGTGAGCCTTCAAAGGGAAGCAGTACTGCAATGCTCTCGGGTAGCGAATTCGCAATTTGTTGAAGTGCCAGCAGACTGGCAGGCGGATCGACAACGGCGGGATGGGTTGGCCAACGAGTGCGCCATTGTTCTAACTGGCTTAGTTGTTGGTTGACGTCGCCCTGGCTGTTGCGTAACACATTGACCAGGTTATACCAGCCCAGCAGTGTGGTATCAGTTTCAAGTTCCAGCAATGAAGACAGGTGTGGTCCTGAAAGGTGTGTCAAAACCTGCCATAACTTCTCGTGAACTTCCTGCCTAGTGTTTTTGTCATCTACGAGGTTGGCCAGTGTGGCATAGGCACGAATGCTGTTTTCATCCTCGCCCAGTAGTGAGAAGAGATCGCCTCGCATCTGCAGCCAGCGGGTCTGTTGCTCCAGGGGAAGCCGGTAGATGATGGCAGTCATGCGGCTGTTGGTGAGCAGGTCGCGGGTTTCAAAAAACGCCTCATTTGCCAGTGTGAGCTCGGCAAACAGCAGAATAAAATCGCCATAGCGGTCATCCGGCAAGCCGCTGCTATCAATTATCTGCAGGGTGTTGAGTGCTTGCTGGGGCTTGCCCGCACGGTAAAACAGTTCCGCTGCTGTTAATTGGAGGAGCTGCCGTTCGGGTGTTATGCTCCCGGCGGCTTGGGAAAGCGCCTGCTCGGCCAGCTCCACAGGTGTTGCCTGGTGTTCCCGCACCGGCGTCACCATGCCGGGTTGACTGCACCCGACTAACAAGGTCAGGAGCCAGACAAGCATTACTGCACTTACACGGAAATTGGGCATAGGAAAACGTTCTTTATGGCTGGTGAATTGTATGTGGTGGCAACGCCGATCGGCAACTTGGGGGATATGGTACCCCGAGCGGTGGATGTTCTCCATGCTGTAGATCTCATTGCCGCAGAAGACACACGTCACAGTGGTCGTTTATTGAAGCACTTGGGTATTGATACTCCCATGGTGCCCTACCATGATCACGGAGAAGAGCATCAGTCCCAGCGAATTCTACAGACGTTGGGCCAGGGCCAAACAGTGGCCCTTATTTCGGATGCCGGCACGCCATTAATTTCAGATCCGGGATACCGTCTGGTCCGCAAAGCCCGCCAGTTGGGGGTGAAGGTTGTCCCTATTCCCGGCCCCTGTGCGCTAATCGCGGCACTCTGTGCCTCGGGTTTGCCCAGTGACCGTTTTTCCTTTGAGGGATTTCTCCCCGCGAAGTCTGGTGCCCGCCAGAAAAAACTGTCGGCTCTTGCCGATGATCCCCGCACCCTGGTGTTTTATGAATCTCCTCATCGTGTGCTGGACACGCTGTCAGATATGGTCGCGGAACTGGGCGCTGACCGAGAAGCAGTATTGGCAAGGGAGTTGACCAAAGCCTTTGAAACCTTTCTGGCGGGCAGTCTTGAGGAGCTTTGCCAAATGGTTGAAGAGGATGCCAATCAGCAGCGGGGTGAAATCGTTATACTGGTGAGTGGTGCCCCGGAAGTTGCCGTCAGCGAGAGCGAACAACGACGTGTTTTGGCATTATTAATGGAAGAGTTACCGTTAAAACAGGCGGCAGCACTGGCAGCAAAAATCACCGGCGGACATAAGAATGCTCTCTACCAGTTGGCCCTGTCCCTCAAAGGTTAGGCCTACAGGTTGCTGGCCATCGCGATAACGTCGGGATGAAGACGTTTCAATCCCGTTTCACCCGCACTTTCTGCCCCTCGGTTGCTGCACCACTCGCCGATTCCGGCAATGCCCTGTTTGTCCCTGCGATAATGGCTACCGGCCATTTCATAGACCCCTTTCCCCTCGGATGCGGCCTGCAGAAAGGTTCTCGATTGGCGCAAGTAGGCAACAATCGGCAGCGATAGGGTTTTTTCAAGATCATGAGCTCGTCGTGTGGCCCTGGGTGAGGCTGCAAAACGGTTGATGACCACCGCCATATTCTGCCGGGATGGCAGCATTCGTCGCAATTCCTGAACCGTGTGTGTGACGGCGTGGAGGTCAAATTCCTCCAGCACCACGGGGAGCAAAATGGCCGTGGCTTCTCTAAGGAGAGGGCTGAGATTGACCAGGTCAGGCCGCGCCGGCGTATCCAAAATCAATACTTCGGTATTTCTGGGTGGCTGAATGGCCCAGCTGCGAGTGACATTGAGTGGGCAGTTGTGTGCGTCGACCAGTTGTATGTGAGGGGCATTGTCCGGGCGGTTGAGCGCCCAGAAGACACTGGACCCCTGGGGGTCCAGATCCATTAATGTCGTAATCGCGCCCTGATGGCTGAAAAAACTCGCCAGATTGGTGGACAGCATGGTTTTGCCGCAGCCACCCTTTGGATTGACGACTACAATACGCTGCATTTGGATGATTCCTCGTCCCATGGAGACGCCTACCCTAGCCAACATTGCCTTGGTGAACTATCGATTAGGTCAAAAAATAACCAGTGTTGTGAATAAATAGGGGAGTTTTGGTGGGTTATCGCTGCAAAAAAAACTTATCGTGGTAATCTTGCCGCGGGAGTTGGCCGGGCAGCCGCCGCTGAATTTCTCTGCGCCTCCGAAGGTGGCACAGGGTTTTCAGGGGAGGAAAGTCCGGGCTCCATAGGGCAAAGTGCCAGATAACGTCTGGGCGGTGAGAGCCGACGGAAAGTGCAACAGAAAGTATACCGCCTAAGTAGTCGTAAGATTGCCGGTAAGGTTGAAATGGTGCGGTAAGAGCGCACCGCGTGGGTGGCAACACTCCACGGCGATGGTAAACCCCTTTTATTAAAGAAATATGACATGCTATTAGATTGGAATATTTTCGTGCCAGATCGTTGTGAGCTAAAAGCCTGTAAAAAAATCGCAGCCAAAATAAATTGAGTTCAAATTCCATACTTCTCACATCGAGCGGTGTTGTGATCAGAAAGCGAAGATAACGAAGATAGACGTCTTT
>JALRJN010000056.1 GCA_023261185.1 Porticoccus sp. | reverse complement strand
ACCCACTACGTCACCGACGTATGCCAGCGGGAAACCTTTTTCCTGCAGGGCTTCGATCTGTTTGATCGGGCCAACGCTGCCCGGCTGATCCGGCTCAATACCTTCACGGGCGTTTTTCAGCATCGCCAGAGCGTGCAGAGGGATATCCGGGCGAGACCAGGCATCCGGCGCCGGAGACAGGTCATCGGTGTTGGTTTCACCGGTCACTTTGAAAACGATGGCCTTGATGCTTTCTGGCACAGCGTCTTCCTGTGTGAACCACTCGGCGTCGGCCCAGGATTGCAGAACGGCTTTGGCATTGGCGTTGCCAGCGTCGGCTTTCTCGGCCACGTCGTGGAAGGCATCGAATACCAGGATAGTGTTTTTCAGCTCTTCGGCTGCCTGGGAGGCCAACTCGGCGTCATCCAGCAGCTCGACCAGGGTAGCTACGTTGTAGCCGCCGTGCATGTTGCCCAGCAGTTTGACAGCTGCCAGACGATCGATCAGGGGAGAAGTGGCTTCGCCTTTGGCGACGGCACTCAGGAAACCGGCCTTCACATAGGCTGCTTCGTCAACACCCGGGGGTACGCGGTTGGCGATCAGGTCCAGCAGGAACTCTTCTTCGCCTGCGGGTGGATTTTTCAACAATTCCACCAGATCGGCAGTCCATTCTGGTGTCAGGGGTTTCGGGGGGATTCCTTGTGCGGCACGATCCGCAACATGTTGACGATAGGCTTCAAGCACGATTTGCATCCTCTTCTTAATCTTGTGAGTTTACCCGACGCAGTGGGATCACCTCTGGGCGGGGTCTATCGGTAACACATACCGATGAGGGGTATTCGGCTGCTGGGCCACAATAGGAGCCACGGGCAAGGGCTCAGTATAGTACATCAAATCTGTGCTTCAGGTAACGTGACTAAAGTGGATAACCGCCATTCACCGGGTAAATTCTCTGTTACACTTTCCGCCATAACAATCAGCCCTGGCGGGCGTTTGGCAAGGGGAAATGGTTATGCTCAAGCTCTACGGTTTTCATGTCAGTAACTACTTCAACATGGTCAAGCTGGCCTTGCTTGAAAAGGGGTTTGAGTTTGAGGAAATTCGCACCTATCCCAGCCAGGAGCCGCAGTTTCTGACCATCAGCCCTATGGGTAAGGTGCCCTGCCTCGAAGCGAGAGAGGGTTTCATCAGTGAGACTTCCGCCATTCTCGAGTTTCTTGAGGATGTCACCCCGGAAGTGCCGCTGATGCCCGCCGACCCCTTCGCCCGCGCCAAGGCTCGTGAATTGATGAAAGTATGCGAGCTTTACATCGAGTTACCCGCCCGGCGACTCTACAACGGTGTGTTTTTCGGTGGCAGCAATTCCCAGCGCACGGTGGATTCGGTGAGACCCCAAGTGGAAAAAGGCATGCGGGCGCTCGGGCGCCTTGTACAGTTCAATCCTTACCTGGCTGGCAGTGACTTCACCTATGCCGATATCGTCGCCTATCACACCATTGGGCCAGTAGAAAAAACCATGCAGGTGGTTTACGGCTGGTCAGTACTGGGTGCGGTGTCCGGGTTGCAGCAATGGTACGATAACGTCGCCAGCAGGCCCATTGTCGCCGAGTTGGATCGAAGTATCCTTAACGAGCGCGAAACCTTCTTCAACCAGCAGTCCGGAGAGTAATTACCACCATGTCAGCACTGGAGGAAATCCAGGCGTTTTTGCCGTGCCCCACGCCTGATAGCTGGGTCGAGGAGGCGAAAGCCCCTCAAAACCTGGACATTTTGTTGATAGATCATGCGAATTGCGAGAAGAAAGCTGCCAGCACGGCCCTGAACCTGATTTACCGCTATATCGACAACTTCGAGCTGCTCAACAAGATGTCGCGGCTAGCTAGGGAAGAAATGCGTCACTTCGAGCAGGTGATTGCCATCATGAAAAAACGCGGTATTGAATACCGTAACATCAATGCAGCCCGTTACGCGGCGGGACTGCGCAGCAAGGTGCGCACCCACGAGCCTGCCAAACTGGTGGATACTCTGATTGTCGGTGCCTTTATCGAAGCCCGCTCCTGTGAGCGCTTTGCCAAACTGGCACCATACCTGGACCCGGAACTCCAGAAGTTCTACCTGTCACTGCTTACTTCTGAAGGACGCCACTACAAGGATTACCTCATCCTGGCCCGCAAGGCAGCCGGGGATGCGGAAGTGGACAAGCGCATCGCCGTATTCCGTGAGCAAGAGCAGGAACTGGTGGAAGCGCTGGACAGTGAATTTCGGTTTCACTCGGGACCCTTGAAGTAACGAGTCGCTCACAGGCACCTAGCATGCGGGTTTCACCCCGACTATTGGACACCTCTGATCAGACCCGTGACAATTTTGTCAGCGGGATACTCAATAGCGCCAATTAACACGCCTTCCTGTCATCTGCCTATCTTTAAAAAACAACCAACAACACAGGCTTTCACTCCACAAAAGGAATTTTTCCCATAGGAGATTGTGCCTTTGAGCATTACTGTCTAGGACTAATAAAAAAGACAGGCGTTATATGCTCGACACAGCCTGCCTCGATAACTCTGTTCATAGATTCAACAATAAAAAATTTCGCCCAGTTCCCGGTGTGATAGTTATGCCGGATGGCAGTAGGAGCAAAACATGGCAATTACATTTCAGCGCAGCACCTTGTCTATACTCTTGGCTACGGCACTGATGCCTGGTCTTGGCAGCGCCGATGAGTCGCAACAACCATTGGAGAATATTGAAGTCGTTGGCGTCACACCCTTATCCGGTGTGGGGTTGGCAGCCAATAAGATCCCGGTGAATATCCAGACAGCGACGGCTGAAGATATTGAACGTCAACAGGCGTTGGATATTTCTGACTTTATGAACCAGGCCATGATGAGCATCAGCATCAACCATGCACAAAACAACCCCTTTCAACCCGACTTGAAATTCCGCGGTTTTACCGCTTCCCCGCTGGTCGGCAATGCCCAGGGTATTTCTGTTTACCAGGATGGCATCCGCATCAACGAGCCGTTTGGTGATGCCGTCAATTTTGAGTTGTTGCCAAAATCTGCCATTGCCAGCATGAATATGATGTCGGGTTCCAATCCGTTATTCGGTTTGAACACCCTGGGTGGTGCCTTATCCCTGCATACCAAAAATGGCTTCACCCACCCGGGGCATAGCCTTGAAGCCTACAGCGGCTCTTTTGGTCGTGATTCCGGCACCATTGAAACGGGCGGCAATTATGGAAACTTTGCTTACTTTGCCACGGGCTCAATTACCAAGGAGGATGGCTGGCGGGATTTTTCACCTTCCAGGGTTGAACAGTTCTTCACCAACTTGAGCTACCAGAATGACACCACCAGCCTGGATTTCGGCGTTACGCTGGTAGACAGTGACCTGAATGGCAACGGGCCTGCACCGGTTGAAATGGTCAAGGCTGATCGTGAGGCCGCCTTTACCCACCCGGATAACACGCAAAATGAATTGCGTATGTTTACCCTGAACGGGTCACACTGGCTCAATGATTACACAATGTTAGCCGCCAATACCTATTACCGCCGCAGTGATCGCTCCACCTTCAATGGTGATGGTTCAGAGCTGGAAATTGATGGCGCCAATATCGTGGATGATGATGGGGGCGTTATCACGCCATTTGCGCCGTTAGGCTTTAACGGCAGTGAAGAATTTATCGCCCTCAACAACACCAGTGAAACCGAGCAGGACAGTTATGGCTTTGGTTTTCAGGCGACATTTCTAAACGATGTGCTGGAGCGAGAAAACCAGTTGATTGTTGGCGCAGCCTACGACACATCGGATGTGGATTATTCATCGCAAGCGGAAATTGCCCGGTTTACCGATACCCGCGGCACATCTGGAACCGGTTTCATTGTCGATGAAACCGTGGTTGATGGTGAGATAGAAACGGATATCTTCAGCCTCTTCTTTACCAATACCCTGTCACTCACCGAGCGTTTGGACCTGACGTTCGGTGGTCGTTATAACTGGATTCAGATTGACATTTCCGGTACCAGTGAAGGTGGTGCGCAGGATCTGAACGAATCGGGCAATAAGCATGTTTTCAAACGTTTCAATCCGACGGTCGGGTTTACCTATGCATTGCAGGACAACCTGACGGCCTACGGTAACTACAGTGAATCCAATCGCGCGCCAACCCCGTCTGAATTAACCTGTTCTGAAGAAAGCAGCCCCTGTTCTTACCCCAATGCCTTTTTGTCAGATCCGCCGTTGGATGATGTGATTGCCCGAACCATTGAGGCGGGTTTCAGAGGCCAGAATGGTTCCATCAATTGGAGTGCCGGGGCATTTTATACCCAGCTGAAAGATGATCTGTTTTTCTTCCCTGATGTCGAAGATGACGTGAATGACCCGCGTTTAACCCTGGGTAATTTCGACAATATCGATAAAACCGCCCGTGCCGGGCTGGAATTGGCGGCGAATGGTCTGCACGACAACCTGCGCTGGTTTAGCAGTTATTCCTATGTGCGCGCCACGTTCGAAGATCGCTTCCTCTATGCCCGTGAAGTCGATGATGATGTGGAAACATTTGAGGTAACAAAAGGTGATCGCCTGCCGGGTATTCCCGAGCACAACATCAAAATTGGTGTCGATTATGCCTTTACGCCGAAGTTGTCCATCGGTGCGACGGCTTCCTACCAATCGAGCCAGTACTTCCGGGGCGATGAGGCCAACCAGGACAAAAAAATAAGTGCGTATCGTGTGGTTAACCTGCATGGTCGTTACAAGCTGAATAAAAACGTTCAGTTCTTTGCAAAAGTCGACAACCTGTTTGACAGTCAGTATCAAAACTTTGGCTTATATGGTGAGCCGGATGAAGCGCCTGGTCTGGATTTGGAAGACCCGCGTTTTGTCGGCGCCGGTGCCCCCAGGGCTGGATGGATTGGATTCAAAGTATCTCTTTAATCCATCCGGTCAAATGAGGCTGCCGCCTCAACATTGATATGCCAGTCAGTTCGTCTGACTGGCATTTTTTTATTGGCAATGATGCAGCAATGACAAAGCGCCGTGCGGGCATCCTGTTAAGCGCTAAGGTCAGCACAGCGAACAGTTGCCCGTCAGAGGTTGGCTATGCTGTAGGCTTTATGGTCAACTCATCACGTGGGATTTGC
>JALRJN010000060.1 GCA_023261185.1 Porticoccus sp. | reverse complement strand
AATACCCCATCAAGGCGAAAGGCATCGGCAGGATCATTGGTATGGCGGTAGACCAGGTGGTGATGTCAGGTTTCGCCGCCTACCACATCGGCACGGAAGCAGAAGTCCCTGCAGAGTAGTCATGTCAGGAGCCTGGCTTTGCAACGCTCGCAAGCAAACATTTGCTAACCAACAGTCTGATAGACCCCAGATAAAATTTCATCTTCCACAAAAAAACCGCCGACTTAACCCGATTGGGGCATAGCCGACGGTTTTATCTATAGCTGGCCGAGTTGATGACTCGTCTAGGCGTTTTTGATCACCACTTCCGCTCTACACCCACATACAGTGCACGGGGTTCTCCAGGGAAATAACGATCTCCACCAAAGGAAGTGTAATCCGCACGCTCTGCATACTTACGGTCCAGCAGGTTGGTAACACGCACATTGAGCTTCCAGGCAGGGTTCAAACGCCAGAAACTGTAAAGGTTGAAGATATTGTGTCCATCGTAACTGTGCTCATTTTCAGGGTCCGTGTAGTACTCACCCTGATGTACCCACTCCAGTTCGGCTCGGGCACCGGGTAAAAAGTTCCACCCAACACGGGCACTGCCGAAATCATGCGGTGCACCATCTACATCATTTTCATAGATGTCGGTACTGCCGGAAAACCTATGGTTGCTGTACTCGTGCTCGGCATAGCTGGCTGCCAGGGCCATATCCCACTGCTCGTTAAAGCGGTAACCAAGTCCCACTTCTATACCTCGGGAACGGATCTCACCATCGTCTACATTAAGGCGGGAAGAATCCTGGAAAATCTCATGACGCTTCTTCATGGCGTACAGAGCGATCTCGTAAGACAGTCGATCATATTGACCACGGGCGCCAATCTCAGCGCTCAGCACCTCTTCTGACTCCAGGTGGGCCTTATCCTGGGCATTCTGCAACCGGTAGAGTTCTGTTGCCTGGGGCGCTCGGAAACCCTGAGCCAGGTTGAGGTAGACCTGATGGTCGTCCGCTAGGTCATAAACCAGACCAAATTTGGGTGACCAACTTTCAAAACGATCAAAGCGGTCAGCCGGACGACTGTAACGACAGCCGCCAAATCCGCAGGGTACGCCATCCTCATCGGTACGACCGTCCAGCATGCGGTTGTCGTAATCATAGCGGACAACCTCATAGCGCAAGCCCGCCGTCATGGACAGGCGCTCGGTCATCTGCCAGCTGGTATGAATAAACGGTGCGGCCACAATGGCATCCACCTCGTAATCATAGTGCTTCCCTTCCGGGATAGTCGCCATAAGAAAAGGACTACCCGCTGTAGGCGCATCCTGGGCCTGTTTGAGGAAAGCATCGGTGTATTCGAGATCCAGCCCTGTCACGATCTGCCAGTTGTCAAAACGCTTATGGTAGGCCGACTGTAAACCAAAACTCTTCTGACCATTTTCCTCCAGAGGAGTACCGGGCAGAAAATGCTGCAGGAAATCCATATCGGTATAGCGGGCATACGGTGTGAAAGACAGGAATGAACTATCGTCGAGGCGGTACTTGATATGGCTGGCCCAACGCACACTCTGCGTATCCCGGTAGGCTTCAGGATTGGGGTTTTCATTTCTTTCACGTCTGTCGCGGTAGATTTCATCTCCGACGATATAACCAGCGGTCTCCTGGTTTAAGTTGGTCATGGACAAGGTGCTCGCCACTGACACCTGCTCACCGTCATATTCATGACGCAAAGTCAGTTTCTGCTGATCAAAACCGGAGTCGTGGCGGTAGCCGCCGTCGTGCCCCATGGAAAGGTCCGCCCTTAGGCCATGGTCACCCATCCTGCGTGATGCAGAAAACTTCATCCGCATATAGTCGTGGGGGCCGCCCTCGACACCGAGGCGGTATTCAGGCTCATCTGTGACTCGGGGGCTGATGACATTTATCACGCCGTTCATGGCATTGGCCCCCCACAGCGCACTGCCCGGGCCCCGGATCACTTCAATGCGCTCAGCCACCTCGGTGTGGCCGTCGAATAATTCATTGATATTACAGAAGCCGGATGCCCGCAAAGGTACACCGTCAACTGCTGTCAGTACGCTGCCACAGCCTCCGGCCCCGGTTAGGATGGCAGAGCGCAATGAGGGCAGGTATTCCTGGCCATTACCCCGAGCAAAATTGGCTCCGGGCACACGGACCAGGGCTTCCTGAATATGAGTATGGCTGGTGATATCCAGCGACTGGGTATCTACCACGGTGGCACTGGCCGGCAGCATGCGTAACGTTTGCTCGTCCCGCGTAGCTGTCACCACGATGGTTTCCAGTACCGTCGGTCCATTGTTTGTTGCTTCTGTCTGACCACCAGCTTCTTCCGCATTACATACGCCCGCCGCAGCCAGTGCAAAAACCAACACAGAAAGTTTATTTTTTGTCATTAGTGCTCACCCCTATACTTCTCTAGTTTACTTGCATGCCTGGATCTGCCAGCGCAAACCTAACCAGACAGCTGATGGCGCTCCCTTGCCGAGAAACAGCGAATCTTCTGTATCCGCCGTTCTGGTACCTCGTCGCTACCAAAAACCTCTGATGATTATCGTTATTTGTCCCATCACAATTTTACTGCACCGGCTCGATCATACGTCCTCGATGTCTACACAACCCGAAAATGATATGCCACAAAGAACAGAACACTCCGAACCCACCGATGGGAAAATTGTTTCTTGAAGAATTGTCTGCGTCACCACAGCCTCTAATGCGAGGTTGCCGGGCGCCTTTCTTTTTGCTTTTTTAATACTACATTATAGGATTTGACTCCCACCCACTGGCCATGAGGACTACTTCATAGCGCTCATACTTTCCTTGTGATCAACCTATCTCACCACCCATAAAATAGATGTTACTGCTTATCCCAGGGCCTAATAAATGGATATAAAAAAGAGAGGGCTGGGAGACCCTCTCTGGAAAACTGGCGGCAATGGACGATTTTTTTTGCCAAACATTGCCGCCGATTTATATCAGCCCTGCCTAAACAGGCCTTATTGACTCAGAAGAAGTAAGTCACACCCAGGGAGAACAGGTCCAGCTCATCAACATCATCATAGACATTCTCAGCAGCCGGTGTGCCATCAACATCAATGTCGAGCTGCTCATATTTTCCGTAAA